>JBMOGG010000210.1:0-4947 GCA_049318505.1 Sphingomonas sp.
TCCTGAGCTACATCATGTGCAAGGCGATGAACCGCAGCTTCATCAGCGTCATCGCTGGCGGCTTCGGTGCGGTCGCGAGCGGCGGCGATGCGACCAAGATCGACCGGCCGTGGAAACGCGGCTCGGCCGAAGACGCAGCGTATATGATGAAACAGGCCGACAGTGTCATTATCGTCCCTGGCTACGGCATGGCGGTCGCGCAGGCGCAGCATGCACTGCGTGAAATGGGCGATCTGCTCAAAAAGGAAGGCGTCAGTGTCAAATACGCGATCCATCCGGTTGCCGGCCGCATGCCCGGCCACATGAACGTGCTGCTGGCTGAAGCGAACGTTCCCTATGACGAGGTCTTCGAGCTCGAAGACATTAATAGCGAGTTCGCGCAGGCCGATGTGGCGTTCATCATCGGCGCGAACGACGTGGTGAACCCGGCGGCCAAGACCGACAAGTCGTCGCCGATCTATGGCATGCCGGTGTTCGACGTCGACAAGGCGAAATCGGTGTTCTTCATCAAGCGGTCGATGGGCGGCGTGGGCTATGCGGGCGTCGACAACGACGTGTTCTACATGGACCAGACGATGATGCTGCTGGCGGATGCCAAGAAGATGGTCGAGGATATCAACAAGAGTTTGGCGCACTAGGCGCACGCACATCGATTTAGGGGCGCTAAATCGGGCCGCGACAAGCCCGGTCAGCGCGCGAAGCAGCGACTGACGATCCGGCTTTGCCGGGTCGGGCTTTCTCCTCTCGACACCGACACAAGGTCGCGCTCTACGCTCAAAGACGAACAGGGAAGAGCAGATATGACCGACCACCTCGACCGCCGCAGCATCCTCAACGCGGGCATCATCGGCGCTGGCCTCCTGGCTGCGCCTCGTGCGGCCCTCGCCCAGTCAGGCAACACCGCCAAACTCATGAAAGCGATCGAGGCGGGGAATGACGCTGCGATCAAGCGCATCCAGCAATGGATCGCGCTGCCCTCGATCGCCGCCGAGAACCGCGACATGATGAAGGGCGCCCAGTATATGATGGCACTTGCCAAAGATGCGGGTTTCCAGAAGGCCGAGATCATCCCGACCAAAGGTCATCCGTCGGTGTTCGCGACGCTCGACGCCGGCGCGAAGCGGACGATGGGCATCTACTTCATGTACGATGTCAAACAGTTCGACCCGGCCGAATGGTCGTCGCCGCCGCTTGAGGCGCGGATCGTCGACAAGCCTGGCTGGGGCAAGGCGATCGTCGGGCGCGGCGCGATCAACCAGAAGGGACCAGAAGCGACGTTCCTGGCAACGCTCCACGCGTTTCGCGCAGCAGGGGTCAAATTGCCCGTGAACCTTGTCCTGCTGGCCGAGGGCGAGGAAGAAATCGGTTCGCCCAATTTCGGCGATGCCGCAACGCGGCCCGACGTTCTGGCGGCGCTCAAGCGCTGCGAAGGGATCATCATCCCCGCTGCGTGGCAGGACAAGCAAGGCAATGTCGATGTCAATCTCGGGTCGAAAGGCATCATCGAACTCGAACTGATCGCCAGCGGCGCGCGCTGGAACCGCGGGCCCGCCAAGGACCTGCATTCGAGCTATAAGGCCATGGTCGATTCGCCGTCGTGGCGGCTGGTGCAGGCGTTGCAGACGCTTGTCACGCCCGACGGTAACACCCCTGCAATCGATGGCTGGTTCGAGAATGTACGGCCGCTGTCGGCGCGTGAAAAGGCGTTGATTGCCGAGAATGCGCGCACATCGAACGAGGCCGAGATGAAGACATCGATGGGCGTGGCGGTCTGGATCGACGATTTGCCGTTCGCGCAAAGCCTCGAACGCCTTGCCTCGCAACCGACCGTCAACATCGAGGGGCTGGTCGCGGGCTACACCGGCCCTGGCGGCAAGACCGTGCTGCCGGCCCGCGCGGTTGCGAAGATCGACTGCCGCCTTGTTCCAAACCAGACACGCGCCGAAGCGACGCAAAAGCTTCGCGCGCATCTCGACAAGCGCGGCTTCACCGATATCGAAGTCAATGTGTCGGGTGGCTATGACCCGACCGAGACGGCCGAGGACAGCCGCGTCATTCGCGCCGAACTGGCGACCTACAAGCGTGCAGGTATTACTGCGACGCTGAACCCGCGTCTGGCAGGCTCATGGCCGGGTGCCGTCTTTACCGCAGCGCCGGTGTCGCTCCCGGCGGGGCATTTTGGCTTGGGTCATGGCTCCGGTGCGCATGCGCCCGATGAATATTACGTCATCGAATCGAGTAATCCCAAGGTCGCCAGCCTGCCGCAGGCGACGATGGGCTTTGCCGACTTCCTCTATCAGATCGCGGCGATTTCCTAGCGATTATGCAAGGGCGGTGGGCCAGACCCCAAGACGTCGCTGAGCCTGGCTGCATCAGCCGGACGTGTTGCTGCGTGGCTGAGCGCCGCTCATCCGTCGGTTAACGACGCCTAGAATCGCTTGCGGAAATCAATCTCAATATACCGACCGCGCGGGTCGATGTAGCCGGGCTGAAGCCCGATGGGCACGAGTCCTGCCCCGTCGCGAACGTCGCGGATCGCGTTGAAGGCGTTCTGTACGCTTAGCCGTAATCTTGCGCCTTTCAGGAACGGCACTTCCTCGACAAGCTTCTTGCGACTGTCGAAGTTCAGGAACGCGTTGAGGTTAAAGGTGGCCAGATCACCGAAGCGCAGCGTCGAGGCCGCCGTCGAACCCGTCACGACCGAACCGCTTTGGTAACTGCCCGTCGCGCGGATACCGACACCCTTGTTGAACCAACCCGCATCGAGGTCAAAGCTGTGCCGCGGGCTGCCGCCGTTGCCACCAGTGGCGTCGCCGCCGAGCAGATCGAGCACGGGCAGGCCCGGCCGGATCTGAACCTGGTCGACGAACCGGATGTTGTCGTAGAACGCGACTGTCCAGCGTCCGCCATCGCCGCCGCGACCAAAGCCTCCACCGCCAAAGCCACCACCTCCAAAGCCGCCGGCCGGACGCAGTCCGGCGCCGTCGGGACGACCGCCGCGTGCAGTGCCCGGGCCTCCGGGACCACGCCCGCCTGCGGGCTGGCCGAATTCCTTTTGGAAGGTGAAACCGACACGAACGACGTCGCTGCGCGTTGCGGCGAAGTTAACCGAGCGGCTGTCGATACTGACAAGGCGCCCCGTGGCGTCGCGCACGACGCGTCCGGGAAAGGCAGCCTCGATATCGGGTGTCAGCGTTGGAAAGCCGGCGACCGGGTTGGTGCTGCGGTTGCGAAAATAATCGACGCCGACGGTCAGCCCTTTGAGGCTTGATGGCTGATAGTTCACCGTTGCCTTGGTGTCGCGCTGGCGCTCGCTGACCAATGCCGGGTTACCGCCCGAGATGCGGGTGACCAACACCGTCTCGCCACGGTTATAGTCATAGGTCGGCACGCCAGGCGTCGTCAGTATAGGGTTACCCAGATCGCCGATACCTGGCTCCGTTTCTGCGCCAAGCGCACTGGCGAGCACGCTCAGTCCCTCGAACGGTTGCCAGTTCAGGCCATAACCAAAACTGACGAGGCCCCCGAAATCCGACAGCTTGCGAAAGGCCAAGTTGGCGTTGATCGACAACCGCCCCAATGCCCCTGCAACGCCTCGATCGGCATTCGCGAGCGGGATATCGATGTTTACACGGCCATTGGCTTCGTCGCGCGACAGGCGAGTGGCCTGGCCCACGCCGCTCCGGACCGACTGGCTGGCAAGGCGCGTTGTGGCAAAGCCTGCCCTTATTGTCGTGCGCACGGCGCCGCCAGGCAGTTGCAGCAACGCGCCCGACAGGGTGTAAATGCCGTTCGAGGTGTCGGTCTGCAGCCGGGCGGTATCGCGGGCGAGGGAGGGCAGCGGGCTGTCCGTGCTCGGCGAAAACGGATTGAACGTGGTGCCGGTGGCCGACGCCAGGGCTTGCAGCGCCACGGCATCGACGCCGCGATCGGTGAGGGTCTGCGTGATCGAGCGATCATAGTTGCCCGTCAGCGTCCATAGCCATTTGGCGATATTACCGTTGACCGTGAGACCCCCGTGCAGCGCGTCGGTCGTGGTGCCGCGCGCAAGTGTCGGCAAGAAACCGCGCGTGACGGTCTGGCCACCCGCTGTCAGTGTCGCGGTCGGCACGCCGAGCAGCGCATTGCTCGTGTCGCGCTGCCAGCTGGCGTTGACAGTCGCCGAAATAGCGTCGGTCAGCTTGCGGTTGAAGACGCCATTGAGCTTGATCGAATCTGATCCTGGCAAAAGCGTCCGGTAATGCCCGGTGTCCGCAAAGGGAAAGATGGTTGCGCGCTGGACGATGCCACGCTGGTTTTCGAGCACGCTGGTGCCCGTTTCGTAGGTGCCGCCAAGCGTCAGCCGTTGTGACTTGCCGATGCGTACCAGCGTTGCTTGCATCTCGCTTTCGCGCCGGGCGCCTGCCGTCGAGCCCCCATATTCCGCATCGACCGTGACCGCGCGAAAATTGTCCTTCAGGATAAAGTTCACCACCCGCTGGTCGGCCGAATAGCCGTATTGCAGCGCGACTTCCTCGGGCAGGATCTGCACGCGCTGAATTGCTTCGGGCGGGATATCGCGCAACTCGCCGAAGCCTGAGATGCGGATGCCATTGAGCAGGACGACCGGCCCGCCACCCCCGCGCCCGCGGCCCGGCCCAGTTTGCGGGGCAAGCGCAGCGAGCAGCTCGGTGATCGACGCCGCACCATAGCTTTCGACAGCATTGGCATCGAGTTCGACGATTGGCGGCACGTCACTGATGACGGATCCGGTCGGTTTCGGTGCGGTTACCACAATCTCGTCGGTGGTTTTGTCGGATGCAGCCTGCGGCGCGAGATCGGCGGCAATGGCCGGGGCGGAAAGCAAGGCCAGGGCCAGCGCAGTTACAGATACGAATCTCATGAACCTCACATAGGGCATAAAGCTGAATGCTGCATTGCGGCGTTGGGGTTGGCGGTCTTGAGCCT
>JBMOGG010000211.1:0-4929 GCA_049318505.1 Sphingomonas sp.
GCGTTGGGGCCACTTGCGGGGACCATGTCACCCTGAAACGAGCGAATACTGCCCGCAAAGGAGCGGATGCTGCCCGCGAAAGACCGAATGCTGCCTGCGCTTGCCGTGCCGTCACCCGCAAAGCTGCGAATGCTGCCGGCCGTGCCGCTGATATCCCCGGCGAATGAGCGGATGCTCCCCGCCAAAGGGCGCAGAACCTTGCCGTTCGCGCTGGTGGCAGGAGGCGGGGCGGGCGCAGGCGCCGTTTTGGTTGTCGCTTGCTGCGCATGAACGCCACTTGCACTCGCCACAAGGGCAATAGCTGCCGTGGTGCGCAACACTTTGCGCACATAGTTTGTGCGAAACCCCGTCATCGCCATGATCTTCCTCCTACCGGAATTCTATTCATCCGACCTCGGGCTAGGCCATGGACGTGAATCAAATCCGGACAAGTGTCGTGAAGGAAAAATTAGGACTGTTTTTGGGTTCCCACGCGCACGATCGGGTCGGCAGGCTGCCAATCGGCCAGGCTGACGATCGGTGTCGAAATCGGATCGAGCCCGGTGGCATCGTTCAGGAAATCAACAAGCGCCGGCAATGCTAGGGGTCTCGAGATCAGGTAACCCTGGATCATGTCACAGCCCATGATGCGCAACAACGAAAGGGACAAAACGTCATCGACACCCTCAGCAGTCACTTCCATTTCGAGCGCGTGCGCAAGATCGATTGACGATCGCACGAGCAGCGGGTCGCGATGGCTGTCGGTCAACCCGCTGATGAACATACGGTCGATCTTCAACTCGTCGGCGGGGAGCTGCTTTAGATAGGCGAGCGAGGACAGGCCCGAGCCGTAATCGTCGATCGCGATTTTGATTCCGGCTTCGTGAAACAGCTTGAGGTTGGCCAGCGCGTCATTGGGGTCGTCGATCACTGCCGTCTCGGTAATCTCAAATCCAAATTTCCCCGTTTGGGCGCAAAGCCGCTCGACCGCCCATTGCGCAAACGCCTTGTCTGCTATGAGGACGCCTGAAATGTTGACAAAAAGCGTTAGATTCTTCCCAGCTGCGGCCAAACGTGCCTGGTCTTCGATAGCGCGTTCGATCACCCAGTGCGAGAGGTCACGGATTGCACCCGACGCCTCGGCAACAGCAATTAGTCGATCAGTTGGCACCATGCCTTGTTCGGGGTGCGTCCATCGCAAAAGCGCCTCTGCGGACTCGATCGTATTGGTTCGTGCATGCAATTTCGGCTGATATTGAAGTTCGAGGCCACCGCTGACCATCGCATTTCGCAGGTCGCGCATCATGATCAGGGGACCTCGAAGTTCGGTGTCCGCACTGCCTACCTTTGTAAGCCTGACCTTTTCGTGGTTGTCCCGCGCTTCGGCGACAGCTGCAAACACGTGATCGAGCAGCTGGTCATCGATCGGCTGGCTTTCGAGCTCGACGCCCCCGATGGTTACCGAAAGCTGAAATCGATAGCCTTGGATGTCGATGTCGCCTTCAAGATCAACAATGAGCGCCTGCAGTCGCGCTTCCGCAAGCGAAAGGCTCACATCTGCAAAAGCAAATTCAATCGAATCTCGACCGACGCGCCCAACTTGGCAGTCGGTCATTCGTTGCTGGAGTCGTTTGGCAAGGGCAGCAATCAGATTGCTCGACACCTCATAGCCGATTTGGCGGCGCAGATGGTTAAATCGATCAATCTCTGCGATCGCAATGAAGATCAGTGGCCTGGTTTCATTGTTACGCGTGGCTGCAACCATCTGACGAAACGCATGGAATTTCGATCGTCCGGCTGCTTCTTTTGACGCACTATAAACGCGCGGAAACATGCGCGCGAACAAAGCCCGCAGATGCGTCCTGAATTGGTTCACCTTAATCGACATTGTGCCTGTGTCTCAGAAAGATACGAACGGTCTATTAACGGCGACAGCGCTCTATTTTACCCGTCATTGGCGATGAGGTCGTCGCGATGATGGGTAAGAAAGCGGCCATCCAATGTTACGGCGGCTCTCGATTGAACCGGGAGCAATCGCTGACCGGAAAGTCGAATATATTTTTCTTTCGTACCAAGTCTGAAGCTGCCCCTGGAGCTTATCTGGCTGTCGGTCATATGGGTCGTGATACCGCAGGCGGTCTTGCGCCATATCAATGAAATCATTTGGAACATTACGACCTTCGCAAAGATTGGGAGTTGTTGCTCGGATCGTCGCGCGACCTGCCTCAAAGACAAGACGGAAAACGGTGATCCAGTCGGTCCTGCTCACGGCAAGGATCACCAAAATGCAAAATGGATGGTCAGCGATCAACAGTTCGACACGCACAGCATCGGTAAGCGCCGACGTAAGCCGACCTTGCGGGGAAGCCTAAGTGTTCGCGGGGCGATTGGAGGCTTTGTGAATGAACGCAATCAGGCGGAAAAGCCTGCTGGCGCCGGTTACAACCCTCGATGAAACGCCCCATCACCGGCCTTCCAAATCTAAGGTCAATCATAACCCGGCAACAAGTTTTTACCCAGCCAAGGTGAATTCTGGGCTGTCTGCAATGAGGCTAGGATCTGCAAAAACCCGACATTGGCTTGATGGCAAAGATGGACGACGACCCGCTGCCCGATTGCACACCTCTTATTAAGGCGTGGCATCGCCTCGGTCGATACGGGCGCCTTTGGCTTGAAATACCCCATCTCTCGCTTAAGCGTGGCCAAAATGAGAGGAACGCCCGATGCGCGGAATCGCGATTTACACCGCCCTGCTGCTTGTCCAGACGGCCCCTGCGTGCGCAGCCGCCGCTCCTGCTCAGGACGGGAAAATCAATCCATCGCTTGAGCCCAAGCCAGCGAGCGAGGCAACGCGTGCTGCGCAAAAGGCGATTGCCGCCAAATTGCCTCCCGAAGATGGGCGCGACGCCGAGTTCGCTGCCCGCGGCTGGCTGGCATCGCCTGCTGACCCTGTGATCCGGAATGCCGACGGTCGGCCGGTTTGGAACATGGCCGCTTATGATTGGGTCAAAGGAACCGCCCCAAGCACCGTCAACCCGTCGTTATGGCGCCAAATGAGCGTGCTGTCGCACCACGGGCTTTTCCAGGTGACGGATGGGGTGTGGCAGGTACGCGGTTTCGATGTATCGAACATGACGGTGATCCGTGGGCAGACTGGCTGGATCCTCGTCGATCCGCTTACGACCCGCGAAACGGCGGCTGCGGCATTGGCATTGGTCAATGTAACGCTCGGCAGCCGCCCGGTCTCGACGGTGATCTACAGCCATAGCCATGTTGATCATTTCGGCGGTGTCCGAGGCGTCGTCGATGAGGCTGATGTGCGCGCAGGCAAAGTTCAGATTTTCGCCCCGGCGCGTTTTATCGAGGAGACGGCCAGCGAAAACGTGATCGCTGGTCCGGCGATGGGGCGGCGATCCCTCTACCAGTTCGGCGGTGGGCTCCATCCAGACGCGCAAGGACAAATGGGCAGCGGGCTCGGCTTAGCGGTGCCGGCGGGGACGATCTCGCTGATCGCGCCTACTCAGACAATTGAGCGCACCGGCGAGACCCGCACGATCGACGGGGTACCAATGGAATTCCAGATCGTTTCAGGCAGCGAGGCGCCGAGCGAACTCAACCTTTTTCTGCCCCAACAAAAAATATTCCTTTCCGCAGAGATGAGCAGCTGCACCCTGCACAATATCCTCACTCCCCGCGGCGCTAAGGTCCGCGACACCCACGCTTGGGCGGGGTTTCTTGACGAGGCGCTGCGCCTTTACGGCGGGCGTGCGGAAGTAGATATTTCGAGCCACTGCTGGCCGCGCTTTGGCCAAGCTGAGGTAGCGCGAATGCTGGCCAGTCAGCGTGACAACTACCGTTATCTGCATGACCAGACCGTGCGCGCAATGAACCGGGGTAAAACACCCGTTGAAATCGCCGAAGACCTGATCCAGCCGCCCCTGCTTGCCGCTGACTGGTTCAACCATGGATATTACGGAACCTACAGCCACAATGCCAAGGCGATCTACCAGTTCTACCTGGGGTGGTATGACGCCGTACCTGCAAACCTGGATCCATTGCCTCCGGTCGATCGTGCCAAGCGCCTGGTTGCCGCGATCGGGGGCGCGAAAAAGGTCCGCACCCTGGCTCGCGCAGCAATCGACAAGGGTGATTATCGTTGGGCGTCAGACCTTCTGCAGAACCTGGTTTTTGCCGAACCTGCCAACACATCCGCACGCGCTGCGCTTGCTGACAGTTACGAGCAGCAAGGCTATCAATCCGAAAGCGGTATCTGGCGCAACCAGTTCCTCGTGGCGGCCAACGAACTGCGCCATGGAATGACCACGTCCTCGTCTACGACGACCAACGAAGACCTGGTTGCTGCGGTGCCGACACAGCTTTTGCTCGATTCAGCGGCAACCAGGCTCGATCCCGGCAAACTCGGAGGCAGGAAATTCACCATCAATCTGGTTATGCCGGAACGAGGCGAAACCGCCGGGGTCGAACTCACCGGCACGACCATGATTGCACGGATGATGCCTGCCACCGCCCCGACGGCCACGGTTACGGCTCCACGTCGCGCGCTGCTCGGCCTGATGTTCCTCAAACTGCCACTGGGCATGGTCGAGAAGATGGGTGTCAGGATCGAGGGTGACCGCGGTGCGGTCGAGACCTGGCTTGCTGCGCTCGATCCAATGCCCGGGCCATTCGGGATCGTCGCGCACTAGTGGTTGAAGTCGCAGCTGATGACGCGTGCGTTCGCCGATTGGGCCGCCTCGATCGGCATCGGCATATTGCAACTTATCCGTTGGATCGCTTCTGCAAGAGCATCTGGTCGACTTTCGCAAATCATTGCGGTGGTCACTACCTCTGCCGGGGGCGATTTCCGCGCGACAGAGCGATATGGCTTGGCAACCCAGATATAACTCTTCCCCTTTGGAGGACGATGGTTAGATTTCACATCAAAATGAT
>JBMOGG010000212.1:0-4923 GCA_049318505.1 Sphingomonas sp.
CCCTTGCCTGCGCGGACGAACCGCCGAGACGGCAAGAAGTGGTTCGACGCTGGGCAAGCCCTTCCGGGTGAAGGTGCGCGCCGGATCGGCGGCGGCGGCGTGGACGCGCTCTATGGCCGCGCGATCATGGCCGGCCTGCTGCGTCACCCAGCGATGGTCGCTACCTGTGCCGAGGCGTTGTCGATGCTGGTGATCGAAGATAGCGAGCTTGACCGGTTGCGCTCTGTACTGCTCGAGGCGGCCTATGCATCGCCGATGGTTGCGCCGGGCGTTGAATCTGTTGGAATTGACACCATATTTGCCAAGACGGGCCTTTCGGCGCTCGTCGAGTCGCTGCGGCGTGCGAACGGGCTTGCCTTTTCGTTCACGCGCGGCGAAGCGGACGCCGAGACGGCCCGCAGGGACTTGGCATTGGCTATCGAAGCACTGGCATCGCGCCCTGAACTGGATGCGGCGCTGGAGGCGGCGACGGCGCGGCTGGCGATGGGGCCGGACGCCGATGGCTTTGCGGAACAAATGCGCCTGATTGCGGCGCGCGCCGAGGCTGATCGGGCCCTGGCCGCGTTATCGGGCGATGAAGACGATTGATTGGGAACGGGTTTTAGATGGCGAAAACGAACGTGACTGAAGCTCCAGCTGGCAGTGGTGGTGGTGATGACGGGAACGAGCCGCCTCTTATCGATCTGAACGATGCCGACATCAAGAAGATGGTCGCCCGTGCCAAGAAGCGCGGGTACATCACGGTCGACGACCTGAACGCCGCGGTCGGCGAGCTGACGACCGATCAGATCGAGGACGTGATGTCCGCTCTGAACGAGATGGGCGTCAACGTCGTTGAGAACGACGAAGCAAGCGAAGATGGCGAAGAAGCCAAGGACGACGACGACGAGATCGAGGCTGTCGACGGCAGCGAGTCCGGCCATGTTGCCGAAAAGGTCGTCAAAGTCACCGACCGCACCGACGATCCGGTGCGCATGTACCTGCGTGAAATGGGCGCCGTTGAATTGTTGAGCCGCGAAGGCGAAATCGCCATCGCCAAGCGGATCGAGGCCGGTCGCGACACGATGATCCTCGGCCTATGCGAGTCGCCGATTACTTTTCATGCCATTATCGGCTGGTCGGAGGCGCTGAACGCCGGAACAATGCAGCTGCGTGAAATTCTCGATCTCGATGCCATGCTGTCGAAGGACCCGGCTCCCGAGAGCCTGACCGACGACGACGAGGATGCCGACGCCGAAATTTCCGAAAAAAATGCCGGCCCGACCTTCAAGGAAGAAGACGAGCCCGAAGAAGTCGTTGCCGCCAGCGATGATGACCATGACGAGGACTCGCTGACCGAGCGTCGCGCGCCCCGCCCCTCGGATGATGAGGAAGAGGACAACACCCTGTCGCTCGCCGCGATGGAAGAGCTGCTTAAGCCGTCAGCGCTCGAGAAATTTGCGGCCATCACCTCGCTATTCAAGAAATTCAGCAAAGTGCAGCAGGCGCGCATCGACGCGCTCGGCGTCGGCAACGATTTTCCTTTAAGCGAAGAGAAGAAGTACCATAAACTGCGCGAGGAACTTACGGCGCAGGTTGAGAGCGTGCAGTTCCACAATGCCAAGATCGAGTATCTTGTCGACCAACTCTATAGCTTCAATCGTCGCCTGACCGCGCTTGGCGGCCAGATGCTGCGTCTCGCCGAACGCCACAAGGTGCCGCGCAAGGCGTTCCTCGACAGCTACGTCAATCGCGAGCTCGACGAGACCTGGCTCGACAGCGTCAAGGCCATCGACAAGAAATGGGCCGCGTTTGCGACCAACGAGGGCGAAGCCGTTGAGCGGATCCGCGTGGAGATCGCCGAGATTGCGCAAGCGACCGGCATGTCGCTCAGCGAGTTTCGGCGCATTGTAAACACTGTGCAAAAGGCCGAGCGTGAGGCCCGCATCGCCAAGAAGGAAATGGTCGAGGCGAACTTGCGGCTCGTTATTTCCATTGCCAAAAAATACACGAACCGTGGTCTGCAATTCCTTGATCTTATTCAGGAAGGCAACATCGGCCTGATGAAGGCGGTCGACAAGTTCGAGTATCGTCGCGGCTACAAGTTCAGCACCTATGCGACCTGGTGGATCCGCCAGGCGATCACCCGCAGCATCGCCGACCAGGCGCGCACGATCCGCATTCCGGTGCACATGATCGAGACGATCAACAAGCTCGTCCGTACCAGCCGCCAGTTCCTCCACGAGCAAGGCCGTGAACCCACGCCCGAGGAAATGGCCGAGCGCCTGTCGATGCCGCTCGAAAAGGTTCGCAAGGTGATGAAGATCGCCAAGGAGCCGATCTCGCTCGAAACGCCGATCGGCGACGAGGAGGATTCGCATCTGGGCGATTTCATCGAGGACAAGAACGCCGTCATCCCGGTCGACGCAGCCATTCAGGCGAATCTGAAGGAAACCGTCACCCGCGTGCTTGCCAGCCTGACCCCGCGTGAGGAACGCGTGCTGCGCATGCGTTTCGGAATCGGCATGAACACCGACCACACTCTGGAAGAAGTCGGCCAGCAGTTTTCGGTAACCCGCGAACGCATCCGCCAGATTGAAGCAAAGGCGTTGCGCAAGCTGAAACACCCAAGCCGGAGCCGCAAGATGCGCTCCTTCCTCGACCAATAAGGGACGGGCTCTTGGATTTCGACGACGTTATCCGGGGTCGCCGGAGTATCCGCGGCTATAAGCCCGATCCGGTCCCGCGCGCGCTGATCGAGGAGATTATCGAGCTCGCCATGCGCGCGCCGTCGTCGATGAATACGCAGCCGTGGAATTTCACGGTCGTGACCGGCAAGCCGCTCGACCGGATCCGGGCGGGCAATACCGAACGCATGGTGGCTGGCGTGCCGCAATCGCGCGAGTTCCGCACTGGCCAAGCCTTTGCCGGCCCGCACCGCGAGCGCCAGATTGGAGTCGCCAAACAATTGTTCAGCGCCATGGGCATCGAGCGTGACGATGCCGAGCGGCGTCAGGACTGGGTGTTGCGGGGTTTTCGCCAGTTCGACGCCCCGGTTTGCGTGATCATAACCTATGACCGTGCCTGCGACGGCAGCGACGACACGCCGTTCGATTGCGGGGCCGTGGCAACGGCGCTTGTCAACGCAGCCTGGTCACGCGGATTGGGCGCTGTCATTAACAGCCAGGGCATCATGCAGTCGCCCGTCGTCCGCGAACACGCCGGCATCGCCGACGACCAGGTCATAATGAAAAGCATCGCGCTTGGCTGGCCCGACGAGACTTTCCCCGCCAACGCCGTGGTATCGACGCGCAAGCCGGTCGAGGAAGCGACGACATTCGTGGGTTTCGACGCCGAATAGCCCTGCCCTTGTCGGGGCAGGCGACACGGGCTAGCCGCGCTTCCATGCAAAACCTTCTCCTCCTACCCGGTGATGGCATCGGCCCCGAAGTCTGTGCCGAGGTTCGCCGCGTCGCAGCCGCCCTGACACCTGACCTCCTTGTTACCGAAGCCATTTATGGCGGCGCGAGCTATGACGCGCACGGGACACCGCTGACCGACGACGTGCTAGCACAGGCCTTGTCGTCGACGGCCGTCCTGCTCGGTGCCGTCGGGGGACCCCAGTGGTCCGAGGCCCCGCGCCACTTGCGACCCGAGGCGGGGCTGCTCAAGCTTCGCAAGGAGATGCAGGTCTTCGCCAATCTGCGCCCTGCCCTGTGCTTCGATGCGCTGGCGGACGCGTCGAGCCTGAAGCGCGAGGTCGTGGCCGGGCTCGATATCATGATTGTGCGCGAGCTGACGGGCGGCGTCTATTTCGGCGAGCCCCGCGGGATCGAGACGCTGCCCGATGGCCAGAAGCGCGGGTTCGACACGCAGGTCTATACGACCAACGAGATCGAGCGGGTTGCACGCGTCGCCTTCGAGCTCGCGCGCGGCCGTCACAACCGCGTTACGTCGGCCGAGAAATCGAACGTCATGGAGAGCGGTGTCCTGTGGCGCGAAGTCGTGACCGCCCTGCACGCGCGCGACTATGCCGATGTTGCGCTTGATCACATGCTGGCGGACAACGCCGCGATGCAGATCGTGCGCGCGCCGACCCAGTTCGATGTGCTGCTGACAGACAATCTGTTCGGCGACATCCTGTCGGACGCAGCTAGCCAGGCGACCGGCTCACTCGGCATGTTGCCCTCGGCGGCGCTCGGGGAAAAGGGCAAGCCTGGGTTGTACGAACCCATTCATGGGTCAGCCCCCGATATCGCGGGCAAGGGCGTAGCGAACCCGCTGGCGGCGATCCTGTCATTCGAAATGGCCCTGCGGTGGTCGCTCGGCTTTGCCGATGCCGCCGATCGCCTATTTGCCGCCGTTACCCGCGCATTGGAGGACGGCGCGCGGACACGGGACATCGGCGGCACGCTTTCGACAGCGGCCATGGGCGATGCCGTTCTTGCGGCTCTTGGTTAACGGCCCGGCAAGACCTGCAAACCAGTGTGCGGCCGACCAGTCAAGGACGCACAAATGATCGAGACACGAATCGAAACAGCTAATGCAGTCGATCCGAGCGCGGTCAACCGGGTGGCCACGGCGTGTGGCGAAGTCGCCGTGGGCTGCACCGAAGCGGGCGGGCTGGTCGAAAGTGTGGCGGAGAGCATTTCCGGGCAGATCAACGTGCTGGGCGAACTGCAGGCCGTCATGGCCTCGCTGGAGACAGACCAGCGGCAAGTGACCGACGCCACCGACGAAGCACGGCGGTTGGCAGAAAACGCCCGGGCGCGATTGACGGAGGGCGGACGCACGATAGCGACATCCGTTGCCTAGTTCAGCGAATTAGGTGCCATGGTCCTGCGGCTCGGTCAGCAGATCGGTAGTTTCGCGGCAGCCATGCAGCAGGTACGACGCAGCGCTGATACGATCGACACCATTGCGCGGACCACGAACATGCTGGCC
>JBMOGG010000213.1:0-4917 GCA_049318505.1 Sphingomonas sp.
CCTTGAATCAACCACCGAGTCTCGCGTCAACCAATTTGTCCACGCCGCCTAACAAGCTACCGTTTGTCCGGGCCATGTTCGTCGATACCACTGGGACGAACTGGACGAGCCACGCTGAGGATACCTTCCAGGCCCAAACGCTCGAAACGATCCGTGTCGGCCTTACCGAGTTCGAAGATAGCGGAATCGATTGGGACGTCTTCGCCACCAGTGGTGAAGTGCGGATGCATGCCAAGAAGCAGCTTCGCCAGCACCAGCGGGACGCCTTGCAATGCGTTAAGGACGGGCTTGTAGAAGCCAATCGCGGAAAGCTTATTATGGCTTGCGGGACAGGCAAAACTTTTACCGGCCTCAAAATCGCCGAAGAGCTGGCAGGGAAGGGTGGGCGTGTTCTCTTTCTGGTGCCGTCGCTGGCCTTGATGCAGCAGACAGTCCGAGAATGGTCGATCGATAGCCAGATTCCGCTTCGTTCCTTCGCCGTTTGTTCTGATGCCCAGGTGGGCGTCCGGCGCAGCCGAGAGGACACGACCGATATCGACGTCCATGACCTCGAGATTCCGGCAACGACAAGTGGCTCGCGTCTCGCGGCACGTGCGACGTCAACCGATCCTGAGCGGATGACAGTCATTTTTTCGACTTATCAGTCTATCCAGGCAATCAGTGTCGCGCAGAAACAATTTGGCCTGCCTGATTTCGACCTCATCATTTGCGACGAGGCGCATCGTACCACCGGCGTGACCCTGGCCGGTGAAGACGAGAGCAATTTCGTTCGCATCCATGACCAAGGGTTCATCGCCGCCAGAAAGCGCCTGTATATGACAGCAACGCCGCGTGTGTATGGCGAAGCCGTCCAGCGGGTCGCAGAGGATGAGGGCGCGACGCTGTGCTCGATGGACGACGAAGCCCTTTATGGAAAAGTGCTATTCACGCGCAACTTTGGCTGGGCGGTCCAGAATGGCCTGTTGACGGACTACAAGGTTATCGTCTTGGCAGTGAATGAGGCAGACGTCGCGGCCGGCATCCAGGCCCGGCTTGCCGATGCCGACAGTGAGCTCGTGCTTGATGACGCCACAAAGATCGTCGGCTGCTACAAGGCATTGCTGAAAAGCGATTTCGCTGCGGACGCCGCCGGTGACTCGATGCCGATGCGCCGTGCAATCACCTTCTGCAAAAGCATTGCCGCCTCGAAGACGGTCGAGGCAGAGTTTGCAAGGGTTGCCGATGACTGGCGCGATGCACTCGCCAAAACCCGACCCGACGGTGCCGACGAGCTACCCGAGCTGGCCTGCCAGGTGCGACATGTCGACGGGACGTTTAACGCCAAGGCTCGAGACACCCTATTGTCTTGGGTGAAAGAGGATACCGGACGGGCCGACGAGTGCCGCATCCTCACAAACGCTCGCTGCCTATCCGAAGGCGTCGACGTGCCGGCGCTCGACGCGATCATGTTCCTGCATCCACGCAAGTCACAGATCGACGTTGTCCAGGCCGTCGGCCGCGTGATGCGGCGCGCGGAGGGTAAACGGCTTGGATACGTCATCCTGCCTATCGGCGTTCCTGCTGGTGTCGAACCCGAGGAGGCACTCAACAATAACGAGAAATACAAAGTCGTCTGGCAGATACTGAATGCCTTGCGCTCGCATGATGAGCGGCTTGATGCGACGATCAACAAGATCGGGCTGGGGGTCGATGCCGGCGAGCGCATCGAGATCATCGCAGTTTCGAACAGCCTGCCGCAACGTTCCGATGGTAAGAAAAAGTCGATCAATATCGGCCAGGGCGGCGGCGCCGGCGACGATGAGCCTGGTGACGGCTCTTCACGGCCGGCCGCTCCTCAACAAGCAGACTTTCAATTTGACGAATTCAGCCGCGCCATCATGGCGCGCATCGTCCGCAAATGCGGCACCCGGACCTACTGGGAGGATTGGGCGTCCGACGTTGCGCGCATCGCTGCGGTTCATATCACCCGTATCAGGGCGGCAATTGAGGTTCCGGACAGCGAGGAAGCCGCCGCATTCGATCGCTTCCTGGCCGAAATTCGCGATGACCTGAACGATGCTGTCACGGCGGACGAGGCGATCGAGATGCTTGCACAGCATCTCATCACAAGACCGGTCTTCGAGGCACTGTTCGAGGGCTACAGCTTTGCATCGAATAATCCGATCAGCCGTGCGCTCGAGGAGGTGCTTTCGGTTCTTGACCGTCAGCATCTCGAAAAGGAGACTCAGGCGCTGGAAGGCTTCTACGCCAGCGTGCGCACGCGCGCGACGGGCGTCGATAACGCTGAGGCCAAGCAGAAGATCATCGTCGAGCTTTACGACAAGTTTTTCCGGTCAGCCTTCCCGCGCATGACGGAGCGTCTCGGTATCGTTTACACCCCGGTCGAGGTCGTCGATTTCATCCTGCATTCGGTCGATGAACTGTTGCAATCGGAGTTCGGCCAGACGGTCGGCAGCGAAGGCGTCCACATCATTGACCCGTTCGTTGGTACCGGCACATTCATCACCAGGCTGCTGCAGTCGGGCCTGATCAAGCCCGAACAGCTGGCGCACAAATATGCGCATGAACTCCATGCCAACGAAATCGTGCTGCTCGCCTACTACATCGCTGCGATCAACATCGAGGCGGTTTATCATTCGATGTCAGGGGGTGAATACAAGCCGTTCGACGGCATCTGCCTGACCGACACGTTTCAACTTTATGAGCAGGAACGCGACCTCATCAGCGATCTGATGGTGGACAACAGCCACCGCCGGACTAGGCAGAAACAGCTTGATATCCGGGTCATCGTCGGTAACCCGCCCTATTCAGTGGGCCAGGGAAGCGCCAATGAGGATGCTGCTAACGTGGCTTATCCCAAGCTCGATGATCGCATCAGAGACACCTACGCTGCTCGAACGCGAATGACCAACAAGCGCTCTCTCTACAATAGCTATATTCGTGCGATTCGCTGGGCCAGTGATCGGATTGGGACTCACGGCGTTATCGGCTTTGTGACCAATGGCGGTTGGGTTGATGGAAACGCGGCTGACGGGATCCGTCTGTGTCTTGCTAATGAATTTTCGAGCATTCATGTTTTCCACCTACGTGGCGATGCTCGAACGTCTGGAGAGCAGAGGCGCAAAGAGAAGGACAACGTCTTCGGCCAAGGTACTCGCACGCCTGTGGCTATTACGTTGCTCGTCAAGAACCCAAACGCCGTCGTCCAAGAGTGCATCCGGTTCTACGACATCGGGGATTATCTCACGCGCGAGGAGAAGCTCGCCTCGGTGGCCAAATTCGGGAGTATTGGTGGTCTCCAAGCCGGCGGCAGATGGACGGCAATCCAACCTGACAAGGACGGCAACTGGGTTAGTCAGGGTGAAGACGATTTCGATTCCCATTTTCCGATGGCTTCGAAGAAGGACCAAGAGCCTTCCCTATTCCTCATATACTCTGCTGGTATGAAGACAAACCGGGACAACTGGTGTTATAATTCCTCTCGTCTAGAGCTTGCTGCAGGCATTGAGCGCTCTATCGCTCACTTTAACAGTCTGCCTTCGGCGTATTCCCCCACTTCCGACGACACACAGTTCAAGTGGTGTCAAAAGACACTGAGCGATCTCTCGTTGGGTAAAAAATATGTCTTCGACAGCAGAAAAGTCCGTCTTGCCAATTACCGGCCGTTTAGCCGCTTATGGCTTTACATGGATAGTCGTCTGAACTGGAGCAAGTACCTTACCGACCGATATTTTCCTAAGCCGGATACCAAGAATAGGGCGATTTGTGTATCTGCGCCTGGCTTTCGTGGTTCTTTTACAGCCATCATGACCGATATAATTCCGAGTATTCATTTTGGGGACATTGCGGGAGTCCAGTGTTTCCCTCAGACCGTTTATGACGCTGCGGGCGAGAGTGGTCCGGGTTTAGACTTTGGACCTCAATTGGCGAGCCACGGCATTAGCGACGCGGGCCTCGCACATTTTGAGGCGTTTTACCCTGGTGAAACCATCACCAAAGACGACCTGTTTCATTATGTATATGGCTTGCTTCATTCGCCTGACTACCGTGCTCGCTATGGAGACAATCTTTCTAAACAGCTCCCGCGTATTCCCGCACTTAAATCCGCAGCAGCGTTTTGGGCTTTTGTCGAAGCCGGTCGGCGTCTTGGTGACTTGCATTGCGATTTTGACAGCGTCGAGCCGTTTCCTGTGGATATCGCCGAGGGTAGCTTGAAACTCGCCAACATCCCCGATCCGGCACGCTTCTATCATGTCGAGAAAATGAGGTTTGGTGGTCGACGTCCGAACCTTGACCGAACAACAGTCCTATACAACCCCAACATCACGATGACCGGCATCCCGCTCGAAGCATACGACTACGTGGTTAACGGCAAGCCCGCGCTCGAGTGGGTGATGGAACGGCAATGCATCAAAACTGACACCGCCAGTGGCATAGTAAGCGACGCCAATCGATATGCCATCGAGACTGTCGGCGATCCGGCGTATCCGTTGCTCCTGTTTCAGCGGGTCATCACGGTTAGCTTGGAGACGATGGCCATAGTTGCATCGCTCCCGAGGCTCGACATCATCGAACCCTCAAGCACGCCATGATATTTGGATGATCGGGCTTTCGTTGTTCACAATACGTTCCGGTGCTGTTATCGTTCAAGTATGCTTGCGACACCTGGGGCGCCATGGCGGATAACAGCGCGATCGAATGGACTGACGCCACCTGGAACCCTGTCACCGGTTGCACCAAGATCACTCGCGGATGCGATCATTGCTATGCTGAGCGCTTTGCGGAACGGTTTCGCGGCGTTCCCCGCCATCCTTTTGAGGCCGGGTTTGATTTGACCCTGAGGCCTGCCCGATTGGCACAGCCTGTCAATCGGCGTTCAAACGGGACCCACTTGAAGGGCATATCGGCGTGCAAAAG
>JBMOGG010000214.1:0-4900 GCA_049318505.1 Sphingomonas sp.
CTATGTGAAGGTCGGCCAGCAGGCGACGACGCTGTCGGGCGGCGAGGCGCAGCGCGTCAAGCTCGCCAAGGAGCTTTCACGCCGCGCGACGGGCAGCACGCTCTACATCCTCGACGAGCCGACGACGGGCCTGCATTTCGAGGACGTCCGCAAGCTGCTCGAAGTGCTCCACGCACTGGTGGAGCAGGGCAATACGGTCGTGGTGATCGAACATAATCTGGAAGTGATCAAGACGGCGGACTGGCTGATCGACCTGGGGCCCGAAGGCGGTGTGCGCGGGGGTGAGATTGTGGCAGTCGGGACGCCGGAGGCCGTGGCCAAGGAGCCGCGGAGTTATACCGGGCATTATCTGGCGCCGTTGTTGGGGATGGAGACTGTGGTCGGGTAGATCCCGCAGCCCCCGTCCTTCTGCGCTGTAAAAGGGTCAAAAAAACCGCCGAAGCACTTCGTCAAAGTAGCATTTGCCTACCGGCGTGAGAAGCTCGAACCTGCCACCTCGAGGACCGTTACGACTTGGCCGAGAACGGGCCGCTGAACCGAGACGCCTAGGTGAGCGCGGCGAGCAGCTTCTTTGCGGCTTCCTCCGAAGAGGCGGGGTTCTGACCGGTGATCAGCAGCCCGTCCTGAACGGTATGGGCGCCAAAGTCGCGCCCCTTGCTGTACTCGGCGCCGCTGGCCTTCAGCATGTCCTCGAGCAGGAAGGGGACGACATCGGTGAGGCCGACGGCGGCTTCCTCGCCATTGGTGAAGCCGGTGACCTTGCGCCCGGTCACGAGCGGCGTGCCGTCGGGGGCGTGCGTATTCTTCAGCGCGGCGGGGGCATGGCAGACGAGGCCGACGGGCTTGCCGGCGGCCAGCGTGGTCTCGATGATCGCAATCGACGTGGCATCATTGGCGAGGTCCCACAGCGGGCCGTGGCCGCCGGGGTAGAAGACGGCATCAAACTGGCTGGCGTCGACATCGGCGAGCCTGTGCGTGGCGGCGAGCGCGGCGGTGGCGTCCGCATCGGCGCGGAAGCGGCGGGTGGCGTCGGTCTGCGCATCGGGGGCGTCGCTCTTTGGGTCGAGCGGGGGCCGGCCGCCCTTGGGGGAGGCAAGCGTGATCTCTGCGCCCGCATCGCGGAAGACGTAATAGGGGGCGGCGCATTCCTCGAGCCAGAAGCCGGTCTTTTTGCCGGTATCGCCCAGCTGGGCGTGCGAAGTCAGGATCATGAGGATCTTCATGGGGGGTGTCCTTTGGCGGGGGGCGCGCGAGAGGCGCGCGTGGTCTGAGGAGCGAAGCGACGGCGGACGGATTTGTTCCGGGGCAGTGCATGAATTGCGTGGGCGGGGGCTCTTCACACCCGCCGGGTTCGGCCCTAACGCGACCGCCATGCGCGTGCCTGTCCTTACCCGCCGTGACCTGTTGATCGGCGGCGGTATCGGCGCAGGTCTGGTGGTCGGCTATGTGCTGTGGCCGCGTAGCTATGCGCCCGGCCTCAATATCGCGCCGGGCGAACATGCGCTCAATGGGTTCGTCAAGGTCGGCGAGGACGGGCACGTCACCGTGGTCGTGCCGCAGGTCGAGCTCGGGAATGGCGTGCTGACGACACATGCGCAGATCGTCGCCGACGAACTGGGGGCGGACTGGCGCACAATTGCGGTCGAGGCGGCGCGCGCCGGGCCGCTCTATGCCAATGGCCTGCTGATGCGCGAATGGGATGAAGGGTTGAGGCGGGGTGCACCGGCGCGGTTGATCGACCCGCGCCGCGACGTAATGGCGACGGGCGGCTCGACCAGCGTGCGCGGGTTCGAAGCCCTGTTGCGCGATGCCGGGGCGGCGGCACGGGCGCTGCTTTGCGCCGCGGCGGCCAGTCGCTGGGATGCCGACTGGCGCGCGTGCGAGACGCATGACGGCTTTGTCTGGCGCGGGGACGACCGCATGCGCTTTGGTCCGCTGGCGGCCCAGGCTGCGGCGCTGAAGCTGCCTGCCGATATTTCCTGGCGGACAGGCAGCGCGAACCGGCTGAGCGGTCGCGAGCTTGCCCGGCTCGACCTGCCGTCGAAAGTCGATGGCAGCGTCAACTATGCCGGGGACATTCGCCTGCCGGACATGGTCTACGCCGCGATATCCGAAGGGCCGGTGGGCGACGCGCGGCTGAAATCGATCGACCGCAAGGCGGCCGAGCGCGTAACCGGCGTGACCGACGTCGTCGAGAGCGAACGCTGGGTCGCGGTCGCCGCGACGAATTGGTGGGCCGCGAACGAAGGCTTGCGGTCGGCCCGACCGCGCTTTGTGGTGGCGGGCAAGCCAGCCAGTGACCGCAGCATCCAGCAGGCGCTCGACGCCGCTTTCGACAAAGGCGAGCGGCTGTCGGTGCTGGGGGACATCGGCGGCGCATTTGCGGGCGCCAACGTACTCACGCAAAATTATCGCGTGGGGCTGGCCCCGCATGCTGCCATCGAGACGGCGACGGCCACGGTGCAGATCGATGCCAATGGCGTGCAGGTGTGGACGGCGACCCAGGTGCCGGGCCTGGCGGCACAGGCCGCCGCCCGTGCGCTGGGCGTGGATGCTTCGCGCGTGGTCGTCCATCCGATGATGGTCGGTGGTGCCTTTGGCGCGCGCTACGAGACCGACATCATAGGCCATGCCGCGACGCTTGCCGACCGGCTGAAACGTCCGGTGCAGCTGGTGCGGTCGCGCAGCGAGGAAATGCGCCGCGACAGCTTTCGCCCGGCGGCGGCCGCGCGGCTGGCGGCGCGGACCACGGCGGAGGGCCGGATCGGCGCGCTGTTTGCCCAGATTGCGACGCCCGCCACGCTGCACGAACTCGACGCGCGCATCTTAACCAGGGCTACAGCTGCCGAGGCGCTGGCCCGGGCGCGCGGCGTGGCCGAGCCGGCAGCAATCCTGGGCGCAGCAACGCCCTATGACATCCAGGTTCATGCGATCGACCACCACCCGGCCGCCCTTGGCGTGCCGACGGGTGACTGGCGCGGGCGGGCCTATGGGGCGAATTGCTTCTTCACCGAATGCTTTGTCGATGAAGTGGCGCATATGACCGGCAGCGACCCGTTTTCGGTGCGGATGTCCATGCTCGGCCAGAACCCGCGCCTGGCGCAATGCCTGACCAAGGTGGCCGAGACCGGCGGCTGGCAGGGCGGTGTGCAGGGATCGAACCAGGGGCTGGCGGTGTGCTCGATGGCGGGCAGCCATATCGCAGTACTCGCCGAAGCGCGGATCGGCGATGCCGGGCGGGTGCAGGTCGACCGGCTGTTTGCCGTCGCCGATGTTGGTCGGATGATCAACGTCGGTATCGTTCGCGCGCAGATCATCGGCGGCCTGGTCTTTGGTATGTCGGCGGCAACGGGTGCACGGGTTTCGCTGCATCGCGGCCTCGCGGGCCCGGAACGCTATGGCGACCTGTGGTTACCGCGCATGGCCGATTGCCCGCAGATCGAGGTCGAGATGATCGTCAGCGGCGAGGATCCGGGCGGCGCAGGCGAGCTTGGCGTTCCCCCGGTTGCGCCGGCAATCGCCAATGCGCTATTTGCGGCAACGGGTGTGCGCTTTCGGCAACTTCCCCTGATTCAGGATGTCTGATGCGCGCTGCCCAATTGCCGGGTGATCACCCGATTATTCCTTCGCCCAAGATCGGCGTGCTGCTCGTCAATCTCGGCTCACCCGATGCGCCGACGCGTGAGGCGGTAAAGGTTTATCTCAAGGAATTTTTGTCGGATCGCCGCGTCGTCGAACTGCCGCCGATCCTGTGGCAACTCATCTTGCGCGGCTTTGTGCTGAATACGCGGCCCAAGAACACCGCGCATGCGTATAGCCAGGTATGGACGAAAGAGGGCGCGCCACTGGCGGCGATTACGGCGGCGCAGTCGCGCGGCCTGTCATTCGGCGATGGCGTGATCGTCGACTGGGCGATGCGTTACGGCAAACCTGCGATTGCCGACCGGGTTAAGGCGCTGAAGGAGGCGGGATGCCAGCGCCTCCTGATCGCGCCGCTTTACCCGCAATATTCGGGCGCCACGACCGCGACCGTCAACGACCGTGTCTTCGACGTGCTCAAGAAGATGCGCTGGCAGCCGGCGCTGCGCACCCTGCCGCCGTGGCATGACGATCCGGCCTATATCGATGCGCTGAAGGCCTCGGTCGAGCGGCAGGTTGCGGCCTTACCGTTCGTGCCTGAAGCGATCGTCGCCAGTTTCCATTCGATGCCGCTGTCGACGCTCGAGGACGGCGACCCCTATCACTGCCAGTGCCAGAAGACCGCGCGGCTGCTGTCGAATGCGCTCGGCCGCGAGCTGGTGATCAGCTTTCAGAGCAAGCTTGGCCGCGCAAAATGGCTCGAACCCTCGACCGAGGAAACGCTGGCGCGGCTGGGGCGCGAGGGCGTGAAATCGGTGGCGGTCGTGACGCCGGGGTTCAGCGCCGACAATCTCGAAACGCTCGAGGAAATTGCCATTCGGGGGCGCGAGACCTTCGTCGAGGCGGGCGGAACCGAACTGGCGGCGCTCGAATGCCTCAATGCCTCTAAAGAAGGCATGGATTTGCTCGAGTTTATTATCGGCCGCGAGCTTGAAGGGTGGCTGCCCCGCAGTTAGGCTCGCCGCAAAACAGCGAGAGGACGACCATGGGCAGAGTGGCAATCGTAACCGGCGGCACGCGCGGGATTGGCGAGGCGATCAGTCTGGCGCTCAAGGACATGGGGATTACCGTCGCGGCGAATTACGCCGGCAACGATGAAAAGGCCAAGCTGTTCGAGGATGCGACCGGCATTCGCGTGTTCAAATGGGACGTCGGCGATCACGAAGCCTGCTTGGCGGGCTGCGAAGCGGTGACCAACGAACTCGGTCCGGTCGATATCGTCGTCAATAACGCGGGCATCACGCGTGACGGCACGCTGGCG
>JBMOGG010000215.1:0-4879 GCA_049318505.1 Sphingomonas sp.
GCGGCGGCGACACAAAGAGCGTCAGTGCAACGGCGAGCGCAGTCGGCTCAGGCACGAGCGGATCAACAACTGCCGCGACCGACGTTTACGCCCAGTTCGTTGCCCCAACGGCCGCCCGCACCTATTCAGGCATCGGCGCAAGTCAGGTCTACAGCTACCTGACTGACGATCGGACGCCGTCGAACGGCACGGACGGCCTGACCGGATCGCGCGGGCAGCAAGGCGCAACTTATGCGGGTAATGCCTCGACGGTCCGCGACAGCAAAATTTCGATCACCTATGATCCGCGTGCTGCAACCTTCACGCTCACGGTCGCCGATCCCCTGAGCGGTGCGTCGGCAGGCACCCGCTTTCAGGATCCCGCCAGCCGGACGAACTTTGGCGGTGCGGTCGAACCGCAATGGGGCGTCGACAATTTCGCCGCCTATGCCGGAATCGGGGCCAATGCGAACATCAACTTCCTGCAGGCCGGCGACGGCGACCCGCTCTCCCCTTACAAGCGCAGCGGGACTGGCCTCGTCAACCTGGGCAACAACGCGACGCCGCCGGACGGAGATGCCGACGCATCCTATCAGGCGGCAACCATGTTCTACGAGACGCCTGGCAGCTCGACCAAATATGTGTCCCTTGCCGGCTATGTCCGCAATTCACTCAGCTGGGCCGACATCACTGCCGGCGCAACAACGTTCAAGCAAACGACGTGGAAGCTCGAACGCGGTGCTTTTGCTTATGGCATCCAGACGGACAATGCTGCCGTGCCGAAGACGGGCAGCGGCACCTACACGGGCAACATGATTGCGACCCTGGTGTTTAACCCGACGCTGGACGCGATCACCAATCTGCCCACTTATTTCCAGTGGATTTCGGGGACGTCGACCACCACCGTGAACTTTGCAACCAATGCCGTGACCTTGCAGCTCGCTGGCATCGTCGGTGCACCGAAGTTCGACCGCTTTACGACCCCGTTCCAGTCGACAATCGCCGCTGGCACGACCTTTACGGCAAGCGGCACGGCGACAGTCAACCTGATCAACACCGGTGGCTTCACCGGCCAGTTCCAGTCAGCGAGCTTCGGGGCCACGACCAATGGTTCGAGCCCCATCGTCAATGTCATCGGCTCCAGCATCGATGGTGCGTTCTTTGGCCCTGCCGCCGAGGAAGTCGGCGGCGGCTTCCGCATCGTTGGCGGCACGCCCGACCAACGCGTGGACATTGCCGGCGCCTTCAAGGGAAAGAAGCCCTAAAGTGCGCGCGGCGCTCACCCTGCCGCTCGTCGTTTTTGCTTTTTCGGGAGTTTCTCTGACCGCCGCACCGCTGGCTGAGACGTGCGCCAATGGCAGCTGTCAAATCCAGTTGACCGCCGACCAGCTGTTGAACCACGCCACTTTGCTGGTGGAACAGCGGCGCTTCGACGAGGCCCGCCCGCTCATCGCAGTACTCGCGCTGGCCCCGACCGTTGGCATGGAGACGCATTTCCTGGCGGGGTATGTTGCGGTGGAAACCGGCGACGTGACGACGGCGGTCAAGGAATTCCGCGCTTCGCTTGCGATCGACCCCAAACAAACGCGCGTTCGCCTGGAACTCGCGCGCGCGTTAATGATGCAGGGCAAGGACGGGGGTGCCGCCTATCATTTTCGCCTCGCCACGCAGGACAGCGCTTTGTCGCCCGAAATCCGCGCCACGATTCAGGCGCAGCGGGGTGTCCTACGCGACCGACGCCCGTGGCATTTCTCTACCGATTTCGGAGTCGCCCCCGACAGCAACATCACGAACGGCACCAGTGCCGAAACGGTCGACCTCGTTGTCGGCAACCAGACAATCCCGCTGACCCTGGACGAGAATGCGCGGGCGCGTTCGGGACTGGGACAGACAGCCAGCCTGTCCGCCGGATACCGGTTCAAGATCGGCGAGCGCGGCGCACTTGTTGTCGATGGCGACGCCCAGGGCATGAACTATAGCGGCACGGCCAACGACGATTACACGGTCCAGTTCGCGGCTGGGCCCGAAATCCGTCCCACTGAAGCCACCTCAATCTCGCTTCAGGGTCTAGGCCTTCAGCGCTGGTATGGCGGAGATCGGGCCGTCACTCAGATCGGCGCAAGACTGGCGGTGCAGCATATCATCGGTGAAAGCCAGCGCGTCGGCGTGACGCTCGACGCGCGCCATGCGGCCTCAGGCTTTCAACAAGATTATTCGGGTTGGAATTTCGCGCTTTATGCGACCTATGAGCGGGTCATTGCACGTTCCATGATCGCCAGCGCCAGCGTGTTTGCCCGCGCCGACCGGCTGAACGAGGCGGCCTATTCGAGCAATGAATTCGGTCTGTCACTCGGGGTCGGCGGCGAATTGCCGCACGGTATCAACGCGGGCATTACGGGCACTGCCAGCCGCGCGACATTTGCCGCTCCGTTAGCTGCGCTGTCGAACGATCCGCGCGCGGACTGGCGGGTGGCAGGTCGCATCTATGCCGGTGTCCGGTCGCTGCGCTTGATGGGATTTTCGCCGAGCGTCAGCTATATCTACACGCTCAATGCATCATCGCTTTCGCTGTATGAGAGCAAGCGCTCGCGGTTTGCGTTCAGCCTCGCGCGGTTTTTCTAGTCGCGCGCGCGGCAGTCCGCGAGCAAACCTAAGGTGAACGTGGCAAAAATCGCGAGCCTCACCTGGCCGTTATCATCCGAATAACCGAACACGTCAGAGCCAAAAAAGAGAACATAGACAAAAACTGCGGTAGCGATAAATCCCAGTGATCCGGTCCCTTATCATTCTGCCACCCGCCATGTTCTCCTAAAACTGGACGCAGAACTTGCCCGAAGAGGCACGTGCGTCCATAGGCTGGCGCGCATGAAAATCCGTGTCCTCGTCACCCTCAAGCCCGGCGTGCTCGACCCGCAGGGCAAGGCAATTCACCATGCCCTTGAAGGGCTTGGCTTTACCGGCGTGAACGACGTGCGACAGGGCAAGCTTATCGAGCTGGACCTAGCCAATGGCACGTCCGACGCCGACATCGAATCGATGTGCCGCGAGCTGCTCGCCAACGCCGTCATCGAGAATTACCGGATCGAGCGTTGACCCGGGCGGCGGTCATTGTCTTCCCCGGGTCCAATTGCGACCGTGACCTGGCAGTTGCACTCGAAGCGATAACCGGCACCCCGCCGGCAATGGTCTGGCACCGGGAAACTGCCCTGCCTGACGGCATCGACGTCATCGGCGTGCCCGGTGGTTTCTCGTACGGCGATTACCTGCGATCTGGGGCGATGGCAGCGCGGTCACCGATCATGCAGGCGGTGGTCACCGCCGCCAGCGAAGGGCGCACCGTGCTGGGCATCTGCAACGGCTTTCAGGTGCTGACCGAGGCCGGGCTGCTGCCTGGCGCGCTGATGCGGAACGCGGGCATTCGCTTCGTCGGGCGCGACGTGAAGCTGACCGTTGCCAACAGCCAGACTGCCTTCACCAGGGGCTATGGCGTCGGCGAGGCAGTGACTTTCCCCGTGGCCCACCACGATGGCAATTACTTCGCTGACGCCGCGACGCTTGACCGGCTAGAGGGCGAAGGGCGCGTCGTGTTCCGCTATGCCGAACCCGTTAATGGGAGCGCGCGCAATATCGCCGGGATCGTTAACGATGCGCGCAATGTACTTGGCATGATGCCACATCCCGAACGCATGATCGAAGCCGCGCACGGTGGCACGGACGGCCGCCGACTGTTCGAAGGCCTGCTCGAACTCGCCTAGACCCGCGCGCTGAACGGCGTGAAATCGGTCCCCTCGTCGAACACATCGACGCCTTCGCGTCGTTTCAGAAATCCCACGGCGGCGTAAGTTACTGGCGTCAAAAAGACTTCCCACAGCACCTTCAGGCCCCAGTTGACCGCCATGACGGAGACGACGGTCGATGTTTCCCAGACGCCGAGGAAGGCAAGCGGGTAGAACAGCAAACTGTCGATACCTTGCCCGAAAACCGTCGAGCCGATGGTGCGCGCCCACAAATGTTTGCCTTTGGTCGCCAGCTTCATCTTGGCCATCACGAATGCGTTGACGAATTCGCCCGCCCAGAACGCCGTGACCGAAGCCAGCACGATGCGCGGCACCTGCCCGAACACACTTTCGTACGCGGCCTGACCTTCCCATCCGGGCGCCGGGGGCAGCGACACAACGACCCAGGACATGAAAGCCATGAAGAGCACGGCGGCGAACCCTGCCCACACGCAGCGGCGCGCACGCCCATACCCGTAAACCTCGGTCAGGATATCGCCGAGCAGATAGCTGAGCGGAAAAAACAAGATGCCCGCGCCGAAGGTAAATCCCCAGACCTGCGCCGGTTTTGCGGCCCCGATCACGTTCGACAACAGCAGGATCGCGACGAATGCAGCCATCATGAAATCGAAATAGCGAAAGCCGTCATGCCCGACGTCGCGTGCGCTGATGTGTTTTGGTGTGTCCCGGGTGCTCATGGACTTGGTGCCTAGAGCGAATTCAGGTTAGGAGACAAGAGACGCGCCCGTAGCTCAGCTGGATAGAGCACGAGACTTCTAATCTTGAGGCCACAGGTTCGACTCCTGTCGGGCGCGCCATTCCGACGATTTTTGATCAAATTGGCCTAAAACTTCTTGAATTCTCCCCACGAAAAATCAAGTCGAGGGAACTGTTAAATCTTCGAAAATAATGAATTAAAGTTTTGCATTGGTCAGACTTCCCCCCGCATTTACGTTAAAGATGGCCTTTAATGTCCCTCGGGCGCGCTCCTACGGCCTGCTAAATCGCTGTCGCTGGACGGAGAGTTGGCTCGTCGGAACGACGGGCAATCTGGCGCAATGGCGGGAATTGGGTGGGAAGGAGACTGGCAGGTTTCAGGATGCCGATGGGCCAAAGCGGCCATT
>JBMOGG010000216.1:0-4874 GCA_049318505.1 Sphingomonas sp.
GAAGCGGGGTCGGCGACTATGACAGGGACTGATCGAAACTGCGAAGTCTTCTATCGACCAGTTTCTGACGTCTAGCTCTCGTGCGGAGAGCGGTCGTTTATGGGCTCACGACCTAAGCAGCATTGACTAGGGCTACTCGCCGAACAGGTCGGCGTGGGTTCCAGCCCTGACGAAGACGACGGTGCCGCCCTCACCGGCGGCATCGTCCTCCTTGTAGATGAGCAGGAAGTCTCCGCCGACATGACATTCGCGGTGAGATGACCACTCACCCTTTAGTGGATGATCCTTCCATTCCGGCCCAAGCGGCGCATCGTTCGCGATCAGCATCAGCATGACCGACTTGAGCCGGTTCATGTCGTAGCGACCTGAGCCAGATAGACGCGCCCAATCCTTGCTGAATGCCTTGGTGTAGTCGCAGGCACGTGGATGGGGGGCGCGCTTCTGCTGCGCGCCCTTAGCCATTCAGGGCACCGATCATCGCCTCGCCGTCGTCGTAGCGGGCAGCTCGTTCCGCGATGATTGCGTCCGCCTCGGCCATCGCGTCGAGCGTGGCGACGTTTGGAACCTTCAGTTCGAGCGGAAACGCCTGCTCGGCCACGATGCGGTGATAGAGGAGGCGCACCGCATCAGCTGCGGACAGGCCCATCGCCGCCAGCGCGGCATTGCCCTTGGCCTTGATCTCATTATCCAGACGAACGTGCAGCATGGCCGAATGGGCCATATGGTCTACTCCTGTATCTCTTTTGAGATACATATAACTTGTTTCGATTTGGTCAAGTTCACAGTCTACATTTTGCCTCCTAACCTTCTCACGCACGCGGATTGACGAGGCCGTGGGACGTTTAGCGCCCGATTCGCCGAGCGAGCGGACGCAATTGCAGGTCACCATATTTTGGGCAGCGTCGGCCAACCAAACCCCGCCTGCGCGACGAGACTGAGCGTCACGCAACGGCGGCGCCAGGCCTCGCCCAGTCTCATCTGCTGCCGGGTCGACGATATCCACGCCGGGTGACGCTGGCCCTTGCGAGCGCCTGTCTTCCAGTGGCGAGCGGTCACAATGGCGTGCATGTGTGGCGGAACGATCCACCCACCGTCTCCGCTGGCAAGACCGTGAACCGCGATCGTGCCCCACGCCTCGGCCGCACCCCGGTTCGCCGAGCATCTTGAGACGTTGAAAGGATAGGATCATGCCAGTCACGAAAAAGGCCAGTGTGCCGAAAGCTAGTGTACCGAAAGTCAGTGTTCTGGGCCGCACGCTCAATGAGGTGATCGCCGCCATGCCGCCCGAGAGCTAGGCGCGCATCGCCGAGCGGACGGCGCGGCTTCAAGCTGACGTTGAAGGCCTCAAGGCCCTGCGCAAGCTCGCCCAGCGCAGCCAGGAGCAGATCGCCCAGAGTTTTGGCGTCAAGCAGCCTGCCATCGTCAAGATCGAGCGCCAGACCGACCTCTACCTCTCCACCTTGCGCCGGTTCGTGGAAGCTGCCGGCGGTACCTTGGAACTGCGCATCGACCTGCCCGGCACCGGCGTGTTCACGCTGACCGGCGTGGGCGAGATCGACGCAGCCAAGCACGCAGCCTGATCGCCTTCTCTCAGCCGCTTGCCAGCGCCCGCGCGCAAGGGCAAAAATCCAACAAAGATCTTTGACAGCCGACGCGCGGCCCTGAAAAACCGCCTCAGGGGTAAATCCGCCGCCGTATGGAGGATCATGCCCTTGCTCGCGCGTAAGCTGCTGAGCCATCAAGGGAAAACCGCATCGGTAGGACGATCCCGCATCAAGCGGTTCAGTTGTGGACCTATGCCCGTAATGACCGGCCCTGAGGTGGCAATGATCCCCTGATGGTCGCCTACGTCTATGCCGCCGACCATAAATCGGAGCGTGCCGAAGCGCATCTGGGCTACTTCGCCGGCATCCTGCAAGTTGACAGCTACAGCGGCTATGCCGCGCTCATCGAAAACTGCAAGATCACCGGCATCAATCCGCACGCATGGATGACACGCTCACCAAGCTCGCCAACGGTCATCCCGCCAACAGCGTCGGCGAAATCATGCCTAGGATCGCCGTGGCCTGAGAACATCGCTTACGAAAAATTCTCTGAATTCTAACGATTTTGTTCTGGAAATGTCGACGCATGTCCGCCGACGAGCGCCACTCTTCTCGACCAAGTGTGGGAGCGGATCAGGCGCTATTCGCCGAGAAAATCCTTGCTGCCTCTGGCGAATGGGGCACATTTTACCATTCCGGCTTGGGAAGCGTCGGTCGGCCATCCTGCCATTGTGAAAAGTGCGATTGCAATTCATCGGGCAGAGCCGTCTCGAATTCGGCGTCCAGCCGATAATGCGGCATTGCCGTGGCGATCGCGTCGAGAAGCGCCAAACCCTGTTTGCGATCCTTGGGGCGCTTGAGCGGATTGCGCTTTGACTGTGCCGCCATCCAGAGCTTGTGAAGTGCGAACCAGCGCGGATCAGGCGCCACGATGCGCGCTGGTGAGCCGTCGCGACAGCCGACGACCTGATCGACGGGCCGACCGAGCAAGAGCCATTCCTGCTCGGGAAGCGGAATAGGTCTTGGTCGATCCGTGGGCCCGAGCGTGGTGGCACGCGACGGAGCGACGAGGAGCTCGACCTCATAGGCCTTGGCATTCCGTGCCTGAAAATCGCGCTCGCTGTTGATCGTAAAGGTCGGATCGACCGCCTTCAGCAGATCCCAAACGCGACGTTGGCCATCGTCGGGCGTTTCCGATACCCAGGCCAAGTCGAAATCTTCGGTTTCATCGGGCGCAACGATGATGCCGCCAGCTTCGACATTATAGGCCAGCATCGCATTCGTGCCGACGACGAACAGGTGGGAGCCGAGCAATCGGCGGCGATCTGTCTCGCGCAGGATCGGGCCAGCGTCACTTGACAGCAATGGCAGCCTCAGTGCCCGATACAGTCGCGCGCTTTCATCGAGCAGACCGCGGCTACCGTCCCGTCGTTCCTTTTCAAGCGCTTTTGCTTCGCGGTAGGCATTGAGCTGTTCCGCAGCAGAGGCGGTCCAGCGGCCTAACGACTTGCCGTTGCCGTTTCGGTCAAAAATCTCATACAGATAGTGGTTACCGTTGATGAGCTTGCGCCGCAGATCATAGGGCATCACTGACAGCGTTTGCTCAGCGGCCATCCACACCTCGTAACGCTGGCGAAGGTTTACAAGCAGGCGGGCCTGTTCGTCGGAAAAAGGCAGGACCGCAGCCATGGTTGCGGTTTATCCCACAATTCCTTTATTTGTCAATATGTGGGATAAAGTCCGCAGATCCATGTTGGAGCCAGAAAATCTATTTTGAAGCTGTCGCTGCGTTTTACCACCTCCAAGCAGTAACAAACTGCCGTTGATAGCTAATCAAGTTCGAGAATGACCAGATCGACGCTAAGGCTTTCGCCCTGCGCGGCGCTGATGCTTTTGACGGTGCCGGTTTTCCCGGCGCGGAGGATGTTTTCCATCTTCATCGCCTCGATCACGCCGAGGGGCTGCCAAATGAAGAGCGCTTCATCAAGCGTTGTCCGTTTCCCAAGACCGCGTCTGCAAGGTTCCCGGCGTGTCGCTACCTAGATGCCGGATCGCGTGGACACCAATTTCGGCGACAACGACAAGCCTGCAAATAGGCGGGGCGGACCAACCGATCTCGTCAAAACTGCGCGCGCCAGAATACCCCGAAAGCTGGGCAGCAAACGACCCGAACCAAGGCATTCGCCGGCGCCGGCACTTCGTTTCTGTGGCGGAACGCGGCCCATCAGCTCTTGGGTTCGAGTCGGTCGCATCATGCGATCGGCCCGCGCGCCACAACGACTTCTTCAACCAAAGCGGGTGGAAATCGGACATTCGCCATCTTCACCAGTCGGATTACTGCCGTAGATGAACTGAATTATCTGGACGGATTCGCTGAATTTCGAGGGCGAGGCACCCCACCACTCTGAGCTGAAATGGTCGTAAAGCGACGCGCGGACTGAGACGAACTTTTGGAGCGCTTTCATCCCTCGAAACCCGAGCCTTCCCCCTCCAGCCATCGCTTTGGCAGCTCCGCCTCCACCAGTTACCCCCATCTGCCCCGGCCAGTTAACTGGCCGCAGATGCTTCGCTCAATGCCTTTTCGAAAGCGCGAATGCGTTTGGCATTGACGCCAAGATCGCTGACCCCGACGCGGCTGATCGAGCGCATATCAACCCGGCTGCCGGCACCGTCCTGGGTGGGCACGATCCGCAACACGACGTCATCCTTGAAGCGGATAAACGAAACGCTGGCAGTAGCCTCGACATGGCCGCGTGCGGGATCGCTCTTGACGATCTGCCAGCCTTGCTCCTGAGCCAGCCGCACTGCATCGGCGGTGACTTGCGCGACCGGGCGGGCAATTTCGAGCGGGCGAAGGTCGCCATAGGCGGCGCTGTGCAGCTTCTGCCAGTTCTCGACCGTGCCAACCCCGGCCAGATTGTCCTTGCGCACCTTGATGGCTTCGAACTGCGGCGGATTGGCCAGATCGGTGGTGATATCGTGGATCGCCGGAACGTCGCCATTGGCCATCGGCCGCGAAGCGAGGAAGCCGGTAAAGACCAGCGACACGGCGATCGCGGCCAGCAACTTGCCGCGCGACAGCAAAGCCTGCTTACGGCCGATCAGCAGCGCGGCAATGCCCAGCAACAGTGCCATGGCCGCAAGCAGGCCGCCGACAAGGAATGCCAGGAAGCCCGTCAGTTTGGGCACCACATCATAGCGCGCTAGGGTCAGGCCCAGCGCCGCCACCGCGATCGCAACCAGCGTCAGTCTGATCGACCAGTTCGCAAGGCGCCCTTTCCATCCGGATTGTTCGGCCATTTCCTGTTCCCCTTCCGCAGTTGCGGCACA
>JBMOGG010000217.1:0-4862 GCA_049318505.1 Sphingomonas sp.
GAAGCCAAACAATAGCACTCGATCTTTGGCGCCCGGCGCCCGCTTTTCGACATGAGGCAGCACATGAGGCCACAACGCTCGGACGTAGTTGATCGGGAGATCGCTCGGCTGATGGTTTTCAGGCAACCTTGGCCGACCGAAGTCGTTATTGCCGAAGGTGCTGACGACATAGCCAGCGATCTCGCCCACGTCGGGATAGGCTTCGCTTCCTAAGTGATTGATCATGCCCGCGACCAAGGCCCAAAGCGACGTTTCCGATTCGGCCAGGAGGTGGTTGATGGGATCTCCCGTGAAGAAGCGCTCGCCACTCGACGTCTCGATGTCCACGATGCCACACTCGCGCGTAGATCTGTGCAATGCGGCGGCTTGTTTCAGCGTGCTGTCGACGCAGCAAAACCCACCGAGCGAGCCAAGCACAGCTAGCAGGCTTTCGACGTGAACGCCCTTGTCATCCTTCATGCTCGACAGAAGCATTTCGGTGATCTCTTGAGCTCCGATTTTCAGGGGAGCCATGGGGTTTTTGGCGCGCTCAGCTTCTAGCGCCGTATCAAGAAGCGCTGCCTTCTGAGCAACTTCATCAACGACCTCGCTTCGTTTTCCAAATAGCTTCCCGAACATCTTGGATCCCTCAATTACGCGCTTGTCACTATCTTGCTGGTGGTTATCCGCTTCCAGTTTTCACCATAGCGGGAGTCTCCTGCCAATCCTGAAAGCTGCAACCCATTTTGCTCTCTTCACACGTGTCGAGTGGCGACGTCTGCGACTTTGCCGTCATTGCTGTGTTGGGTGACGGGGCATGGATAGTTCCAACGTCACTCTTTAAAACCGGCGGGCGGCTCCGCCAGCAAGGCGGTCAATCGAAGCGAGCTGACCATTCTCTGGTAGCTGAAATTCATTCTGTAGCACTTCAATTGGTCGGGGCCGAACATGACGCCGACAATTATGCTCGCGTCGTCGACAAGCTGAGAAACCATCAACGGAAGATACTTCGGCAAAAACCCTTCGCGCCTTCGTCCCAAGGCGTTAGCTTCGATGGATGGATCACCGCTTCATCCCGCTCCGCTTTTTTGAGGCGATGCTAGGTCGAGATATGACTGCTGACCTTTTGATTACGGCAGGAGTCGACCCATCTTGCGAAGCGGTTGACCACCTCACGTTCTGGCGCATTTTGCGTGACAACATTGTTCGGACTGGAGACGAGCGGCATTCGCTCGGACCTACCACCGTTCCCGACGGCAGTTTTGCACTTCTGCTCGCCGCAATGCGTCTCGGGGATACGCTTGGCGACGGCCTCGGGCGACTTGCTGACGCAGCCCGGATCGTTCGCCCCGATCTGTTGATCGCTAGCAGGAAGGGGAGAAGTCTTGTCATCTCCTTTTCTCCGGGTTCATCGGTACCGACACAGCTTTACGTCGAACTTTTTGTCGTCGTATTGCACGTGGCTAGTTGCTGGATGACAGGCGCGATTTTCAGGCCTCGCGCGGTCGTGGTACCGCGCTGTGACGAGCCCGTCTCGGGAAGCTTCTATAAGATGCTTGGCTGTCCCGTAACGCGTCGGGGTCGGAGGGTGGAGTTGCGCTACGCAGCCGACGATGCCGATCGTGCGTTATCGGCAGAACATTTCGATCTGTGGCCGACACTGGTGTTCGAAGCATATCGCCAGTTTATCTCTTCGATTGACGCAAAGCCTACTTCGGTTGCGGACCTCGTGCGGGTGCGGCTTTTTCAAGCTTTGGTATCGCAAAGTACAGTTGCAAGCGACCTCTCGCTTTCGGTCGCTTCGCTGCGACGGCGCCTCGCCGATGAAGCGACGTCGTTTCGACTGATTGAGAACGAGGTGCGCAGCACGCTCGCTGCTGAGGCAATGCGCAGCGGTCGCCCACTTGACGACGTTGCCGAAGAACTTGGCTATTCGGATTCCCGCAGCCTTCGCCGAGCCGTTAACCGCTGGTTTGGTGCACCGCCGAGCCTGGCACGAAAACGGAGCAAATTCGTGAGCGAAATAGTCCGCTAGATCGTGCGTGATCTCGTCCTTCCGCCGATGGAAGCGCCTCCCTAGTCTTAAAACCACAATAAAAATGTGAGGGAGGGAATGATGCGGGCTCCTTTGAGCAAAGTCGGCTATATTGTCGCACTGGGTGTTTTGACGACCTCTGCGGCCCAAGCGCAGAGCGGGTCGCCCGAGTTGCAGCCGTCTGCCGACGAAGCGGTGCAAGCCGATATTGTTGTCACAGCCGACCGCCGAAAGGCGCGTGTGCAGGACGTTCCGATCGCAATCTCGGCAATTGGGGGCGAGGCGCTTCGCGCGGGCGGCAATAACGGATTGTCTGACATAGCGCAGCGTGTCCCCAGCCTCACTTTCGCGCAGAGCTTCGGCATCGCGCAGATCTTCATTCGGGGCGTCGGCAACAACTTTTTTTCGCCCGGCGGCGATCCCGGAGTCGCGACCTATGCGGACGGGGTCTATCTTTCCGATCAAGAGGCGACGGCAGTCGCATTCCTCGACCTTGACCGGGTCGAGGTGCTGCGCGGCCCGCAGGGCGCGCTCTATGGGCGCAATGCGACGGGTGGTGCGGTCAATCTGGTCTCCGCCGCGCCAAGCGCAACGACACAAGGCCAGGTAGGCGCTCGTGTTGGAGACTTCGGCAGGTTCGAGGCTGACGGATACGTGACGGGTTCGCTGGGCGGCGGTGTCAACGCCCGCCTTAGCGGCCAGTTCAGGCGTTTGCGCGGCTATGCCCGAAATGAGCTCGGTGCAACTGCCGAGGCACCCGCCTGGCTCGATGCGGAACGCAGTTTTGCTGGGCGTGTGCAATTGCAGGCCCCGATTGGCGCCGGATCGTTGCGCCTAATCGCCAATGGCTACACGCAGGACGATGCAGGTCCTGCACTCAAGATCCTTTCCGATCCAACACCGCAACCTGCGGAAATCCTGTTCGGCGTGCGGCCCTCTGCCGACAGCCGAAACCTTAAAAGTCAGGTGGCGCGCAATCGACGCGATGTATGGTCGATCACCGCCACGCTGGCCCAGCCGCTTTCGGATAGCGTTACGGCGACGCTCATCGCCGACTACAGGCGATCAGATCGCGTGATCACCTATGATCAGGACGGCACAGAGCGTGAAGTGTCGCGCACCACGCTCGACACGCGCAGCCGCCAGTGGAGCGTTGAGGCGTACCTGCAAGGACGCTCCGACCATTTCGATTGGTTGGCCGGCGCCACCTATCTAGATTTTCGGCAAACACGCGTGACAACCGTCCCAGGCCTTCTTCCCGCTGCCTTCCTCGATCCGCGGCTGCCGCTCACCCTACCGTTTCCCTTTGCATTCGATGGTGGTGGCACCATCAGAACCAAAGCTTGGGCGGCCTATGGCGATGTAACTGCGCGCGTGTCGGACATTGTTCGGCTTCGAATTGGCGCCAGATACAGCAACGACACCAAGCGAGCCGATGAATTTCTCACCTTCCTCGCGCCGACCGTGCGCGGTGTGACCGAAAAGTCATGGGGACAGTGGTCGGGTAAGGCGGGCATCGATGTCACGCCCAAACAAGGCATGCTGTTCTACGCGTCCGTGGCGCGTGGCTTCAAATCGGGGGCTCTCAATGTGGGGGCGTTCACCCCACCGGTAAACCCGGAAACTAACCTGTCGTGGGAGATCGGCGCAAAGCTTGAAAGCGGCGACCGCCGTGCGCAACTGAACATCGCGGCGTTTGCGAGCAGCTATAAGGATTTGCAGATCGTCCAGATCGGCCCGATCAGCCAAATCCTTGCAAATGCGGCGGATTCGAAAATCAAAGGGGTCGAGCTCGAGGCTACAGTTCGTCCAACCGCAGGGTTGAGTTTAGGTGCGACACTTTCGTACACAGACGCAAAATTCGGTCCCTTTTTCTCAACCGACCAGCGACGCGGCTTTCAGCGATTCGACCTGACGGGAAATCGCCTGCCCCTGACGTCCGAATGGCAGGGCAGCATGAACGCCTGCTATGACTGGACCTTGGGTGCCGGATCGACGTTGGGACTATCCGCCGCGTTGCAGTTTAGGTCAGAGTATTTCTTCACCGAGTTCAACACGACCGATGCTCGCCAGCGCGGTTTCGCACGGGTCGACCTTGCGGCGTCATGGACGTCCTCTGACAAGCGCGTTCGCGTTTCGGCTTTTGCCCGAAACCTGTCGAACGAAACGGTGCTTTCGGGTCTTGCGGTTGTGTCACCGCTGCTCGGATCAGTGCGTGTTGCTTCGCTTGAACCACCACGCCGTTTCGGCGTGGGCATTGACTTCAATTTCTGAAAGCCTCCGACCAATGAACTCACGTCCTGATCTCGATCGCGTTTTTGCGCATCTCGAGCGCGAGCCTGCGATTGACATCGATCCGCTCAAGGCAATGCGCGCAATAGTCGATGACTATGCGATGGGCGCGTCAGGCGAAGGGGCAAAAAATTGCACGGTAATCCCGATTGAAATCGGTAGCATCGCGGCCGAGTGGCATGTGCCGCCGGATTGTTACAGCGATCGCCGTGTTCTCCATCTGCACGGTGGCGGCTGGGTCGCCGGCTCCCTTGCCAGCCATCGCGCTTTTGCAAGCGAACTTGCTTTTAGAAGTCGGCAGGTCGTGCTCTTGGTTGACTATCGGCTCGCGCCCGAAAATCCGTTTCCCGCGGCAATCGAAGATGTTTCTGCCGCGTACGAATACATATGCCTGAACGGACCGAATGGTGCCAGCGAAGCGCTGATCGCAGTCTCGGGAGATTCGGCAGGCGGTAACCTTGCCGCCGTGCTTACGGCCCGTCAGATTGCCCGCAACGACCGGGTACCCGATCGCTTATGGCTCCTATCGCCGTTCCTAGCACCGGGGCTCGGCGAG
>JBMOGG010000218.1:0-4822 GCA_049318505.1 Sphingomonas sp.
GTTGGCTTGGCGGCGACGATTTTGCCAGGACTGTATCTTGCTTGGCCCTTGGCCGGTGGCTCGCTGAAGATTTTGACCATTTGGGCGAAATCGACTTCGGCGCCGAAGGCGTCCTCGACTGCTTCGAGCTATGCCTTGTGGCCAACCGCAACTGCTGTTCGGGACGCAGTAACGCCCGCCCGGTTTCCCGGACGGGCGCCTTCCTCCCCAGGAAGTCTGATCGCGCCGTCAAGAGCTGCAGCTCATTTCACGGCGTGCGGATGTCGGTCGGCGACCGGATGGACCGCCGCTTCTTGGTCATCCAAACTGGTTCATCGTATTGTGCACGCCGCCGGCCTTGAGCGCGGCTTCCCCGGCGAAATACTCCTTGTGGTCATCACCAATGTCCGAGCCCGACATGTTTTGATGGCGCACGCACGCGATGCCTTCGCGAATTTCCTTGCGCTGGACGCCAGCGACATAGCCGAGCATGCCGGCTTCGCCGAAATACTCCTTGGCCAGATTGTCGGTCGACAGTGCCGCTGTGTGGTAGGTCGGCAAGGTGATCAGGTGATGGAAAATGCCCGCCCGTTTCGCGCCGTCGGCCTGGAAGGTCCGAATGCGTTTGTCGGCCGCGATCCCGAGTTCGGTGTCGTCATACTTGGCATCCATCAGCGACGCCCGGACATAAGCTGACACGTCGAGCCCTTCGGAAACCATCGCGTCATAGACTTGCTGGCGGAAGTTGAGCGTCCAGTTGAAGCTCGGCGAATTGTTATAGACGAGCTTGGCGTTGGGAATGACGGCGCGGATCCGGTCCATCATGCCCGCAATTTGTTCGACATGCGGCTTTTCGGTTTCGATCCAGAGCAGGTCGGCGCCATTCTGCAACGAGGTGATGCTGTCGAGCACGCAGCGGTCTTCACCGGTACCCGGGCGGAACTGGAAAAGGTTCGAAGGCAGGCGCTTGGGCCGCATCAGCTTGCCGTTGCGGTTGAGGATCACGTCGCCGTTCTGGGCAGTCGCAGGATCGATTTCTTCGCAATCGAGGAAGCTGTTGTATTGGTCGCCGAGATCGCCCGGCTCGTTGCTCACCGCAATCTGCTTGGTGAGGCCGGCGCCGAGCGAGTCGGTGCGCGTCACAATGATGCCATCGTCGATCCCGAGCTCGAGGAAGGCGTAGCGACAGGCACGGACCTTGGCGAGGAAATCCTCGTGCGGCACCGTCACCTTGCCGTCCTGGTGACCACACTGCTTTTCGTCGCTGACCTGGTTTTCAATCTGCAGCGCGCAGGCGCCCGCCTCAATCATCTTCTTGGCAAGAAGATAGGTCGCCTCGGCATTGCCGAACCCGGCATCGATATCGGCAATGACGGGAACAACATGCGTCTGGAAGCTGTCAATCTTGGCGAGGACTTCGGCTTCCTTGGCTGCATCGCCGGTATCGCGCGCGGCATCGAGGGCGCGAAAGAGCAGGTTGAGTTCGCGTGAGTCGGCCTGCCGAAGGAAGGTGTAGAGCTCCTCGATGAGGGCAGGCACGCTCGTCTTTTCATGCATCGACTGGTCCGGCAGCGGACCGAACTCGCTGCGCAGCGCGGCAACCATCCAGCCGGAGAGGTAGAGGTATTTGCGCTTGGTGGTGCCAAAATGCTTCTTGATGGAGATCATCTTCTGCTGCGCGATAAAGCCATGCCAGCAGCCGAGCGACTGCGTGTATTGCGAGGCGTCGGCGTCATAGGCGGCCATGTCGGCGCGCATGATGCCGGCGGTGTAGCGCGCAATATCGAGGCCCGAGCGGAAGCGGTTCTGGAGGCGCATGCGGGCGGCGGATTCGGCATCAATGCCGTTCCAGCTGCCCTGCGCGTCGATCAGCTGGCGGAGCTGGGCGATCTCGGTTGAATAGGTCATCTGGGGAGGCCTTCACTTTATTTACAGATTGTGGCGCCTCAGGTGCAAGAGCGTGACGCATGTGTCGACTGCAACTTGTAATTTTTGTTGTTATTTGGTCATGAAATATAAGGTTAAGCTTGTAATATTGTAAAATATGGGACAGAAAAAGCCATGGCAGATGAAAAGCTTTTTGCCGGGCATGCGGTCAAACGGTTGCGGCGGGCAGCGGGGCTGACCCAGGCGGCCATGGCCGAGGCGCTGGCGATCTCACCCTCCTATCTCAACTTGATCGAGCGCAACCAGCGACCGCTGACCGCGTCGATCCTGCTGCGTATGGCCGATCGATATGATTTCGACCCGCGACGGCTGGGCGGCGCGACGCCCGGCGGCGGCGTGGAAGCGGTGCGGCGGCGGCTGGCCGACCCGATGTTTGCCGATCTGGGGATCGAGCGTGCCGAGATCGAAGAATGGCTGGCGGCAGCCCCCGGCAGCGTCGAAGCCTTTGCGCGGCTGTTCGACATGGGAAGCGCACAGGGTGGTTCGGCACGTGCGCCCGACCTGCTCGGGCCCGTTCGCCGCGAAATCGAGCGCTGGCGCAACCATTTTCCCGATCTGGAGGCGTCGGCCGAAGCCCTTTCGGATGAACTGCGCATTGGGTCTGGCGATCTCTATGGGGCCATTGCCGACCGTCTGCGCGTCACCCACCAGCTGAGTATCCGAATCCTGCCCTTCGACGTCATGCCGGGAAGCCTGCGTCGGCTGGATCTCCACGCGCGACAACTTCAGTTAAGCGAACTGCTCGACCCGGCCAGCCGCACCTTTGCCGCGGCTTTCCAGCTTGGCCAGATCGAGGCGCGCGACGAAATCGAGGCCCTGGTCCGCGGTGCAAACTTCAGCGACCGCGTCTCCGAGCGCCTTTATCGCCGGCACCTGACCAGCGGTTTCGCAGCGGCACTCATGATGCCCTATGACCGGTTCCTGCGCGCGTGCGAGGCCACCGGCTATGACATCGAACTGCTGCAGCGCCGCTTTGGCGCGGGCTTCGAACAGGTTGCGCACCGGCTGACGACGCTCAGCCGCGTGGGCGCGCGCGGTCTGCCCTTTTTTATGGTCCGTATCGATCGGGCCGGACAGGTTTCGAAGCGTTATGCCGGCGCCAGCGCATCGCCGCTGGTTGAAGCCGAGGGGCGCTGCCCCTTGTGGGACGTACACAGCGCGTTCGACCGCCCGGGCGCGCTGGTCCGCCAGGTCGTCGAACTGGAAGATGGGAGCCGCTGGTTCACCCAAGCGCGCACGGTCAGCCCGCAGGGCGGGCGTGTCGGCCAGGTGCGCGCCCAATTCGCGATCGGGCTTTGCCTCGACGCCGGCCTCGCCGCCCCCCTTGCAGCGTCGCGTGGCTTCGACTTGCGGCAGGGCCACGCGACACCAATCGGACTCGGATGCACCACCTGCACCCGCGCCGATTGCCCGCAACGCGCCGCGCCGCCAGCCTCCCGCGCGCTGGTTTTCAACGAGCGCGAGCGGGGGGTAAGCCCGTTCGTTTTTGCGTGGGATTGAAAAACAGAGGTGGCCTGCCAAAGGGTACAGCGGGATGAGTAGATTTTCTGTCTGACGGCGGCGACTATGGCCGCATGGCAGGAGATCGTCGCCCGTGAAAAATGCTGAGACTGGTGCAAAAGCGTTTGTTTTGGCGATATCGAAATATTGAAAATCGCAAGGGTTTGAGGATTTGCGGCGAAAAGCTTGCAAATGCGCGCCGTGATGCACGCCGCATCTTCCCGTCGGAATCGGTCCGTGATTCACTTGATCGGGACGAGATGATGGGTTTTTCGATGCCGCCGAAGAAGCCGAAACTGCGGGACAACGCGCTGTTCCGGATGCAGCTGACGAACATGATCGACATGGCGCACCTGCTGGTAAACCTGGCCGGGTTGATCGACTGGTCGTGGTTCGACGAGGCGGTTCTGCAAGCGCTGGAGGGAGAACCCGTACTTCCGGTACTTCTGCGGCGAGCAGTACTTCAGCCACAGGCTGGTGCTTGACCGTTCGTCGATGACGCGCTGGCGGGGGCGGATCGGCGCGGACCAACTCGAACTGCTGCGCGCAGGAACGCTGAGCGTGGCGATGCGCACGCAGGCCGTTACCGAGCAGGCCATGGAACGCGTGACGCTCGATACGACCGTCCAGACCAAGGCCGTCGCCCATCCCACCTGCAGTCACTTGCTGATGCTGAAGCATCGAATGGCTCAACCGCCTTGCCAAAAAACATGGGGTCGTGCAGTGCCGATCCTCCCAGCGTCCCACCCCGAACTCGCCAACGCCTGACAACGCCGGCGTCCAGGCTTGGGAGCTTTACTTTGCCATCTCCGGCAAAACATATTGTTCATGGGCGACTAGCTGGCCGTCGTCGGGGAGCTAAAGTGTTTGAAGTGCGTCGGTCGGTGGGCCGACTGCTACACTCAGCAACCCGCCACACGACCGACGCATGAACCTAGGTTCGCCGTACTGAATAATGCTACAGAAGCACTTCTCGTGAGGCAACGACAAGCCACTCGGAAGCATCTGATCATGAGGCAATACGAGATGACAAACAGATCGTCGCCAGCAGCTCCTTCATCAATCGCAAGCCTGCCGGAATGTCGCACCACGCCGTAAAGATCTTCTTTGATGGCGGTGCGCGGCCAAACCCCGGACGGATGGAAGCGGCGGTCGTCGTTCGCGGTGTCGCCCATTACTTTGCTGACTTGGGCCATGGCACGAGCACCGATGCGGAATGGCTCGCCCTGATCGCGGCACTCAGCGTGGCCGAAGCACTCGCCATCCCTCACTTCGTGCTTCTGGGCGATTCGGCTACCGTGATCGAACAGGCAAACCGGCGCAGCCCGTGCAGATCACCTGAACTGCAGGCACATCTCGACCGCTTCGAAGCCATGGGTGGTACCCGGCCAATCAG
>JBMOGG010000219.1:0-4813 GCA_049318505.1 Sphingomonas sp.
CATCGCGGCCTATCACCGACCATTTTGCTTTGTCGAAATCAAAAGGCCCTCGCGCGAATTCAAAGGGCAGGTCGACCCACATCAACTGCGTGGAGCGCCTGAGCCGGAAAAGCGGTTGGTCGGCTTCCGGGAACGCCGCCATGGCTCCGGAACGGCGGTATCTGGAAGCGACAGCCGCCAGGCCGTTAGCGACCCACTTGCGGTCATTCCCGCATCAGTCTCAGATCGGCTGCTTGTGCCAGAAGCCGCCATTTATCCCATAGCAAGCCCTGGCGGCGGCGAAGCCCGAATGAAGCTGTCGGCAGGTGGCCCTGCATCGTGCCTTGCACATTCGCGAGTGGCTTGTTTCTGACTGTCAGACGACGTCCAGCATGCGCGGTCCGGCGTATTATTTCAGCCTTGGAAATTGGAGAGTTCTGCCAGAATACTGCTCCCTTCATCCGTCCGTTTGCCTACGATCATGACCAAGCAGACGCCTGACATTTTCTGTCCTACAGTCGGCAGGATATTGGCATCGCTTGCAAGATGGCGGCGGCGCTGACGGCGACCGGCCACAATATGCAATGGGATCAGGCGCTCAAGGCGGGCGCAGTTTATGACAAGGTGACCGAAACGGCCCTGCGCGAGGCGCTGCTGGTAGTAGTGCTGTGGTCCGGCGCGTCGGTAGGTTTTGATTGGGTGCGCTCCGAAGCCACGGTCGCCCTGCAGCGCGGCGCGCTGGTGCCGGTTATGATCGAGGTGTGCCAGCGTCCGGTGATGTTCGAAATTCGCCAGTCCGTTGATCCGATCGGGTGGAAGGGCAATGCCAAAGACCCGCGGCTGGCGGCGTTTCTGGCCGGTGTAGCGCAACGGTTGGCGACGCCGGCAACGGTCACGCCTGCCAAGGTCGCTGCGGTGCCCGGGACTGCGCCACAACCTGCCCCAAACCGCCGGCTGTTGACGGGCGGCGCGGCACTCTTCCGAGGGTGCTGCGCCTGCTGACAAAGCCACCCCGAGACCCTATGGTGGCGGGGTATCAGGGGCATAGCCATGAAAAAATTTGCGTTTCTGCTGATGTCTGCCGGACTGACTCCGGGGGCGCTTGCGCCGCTTGCCGCCGCCGAACCACGCCAGGTCATCAGCCATGAAAAGCTTTGGATGATGAAGCGTGTCGGGGCGCCGCAGCTCAGCCCTGATGGCAAATGGGTGGTCTATGCGCTGGTCGAACCCTCTTATGAAAAGGACGGTACGGTCAGCGACCTTTGGCTCGTCCCCGCCGATGGCTCGGCGGTGCCGCGCCGGCTGACCAGCAGCAAGGCCGGCGAATCGAGCCCGCGCTGGGCGCCCGACAGCCGGCGCATCGCCTTTGCCGCCAAACGCGAAGGCGATGACGACGCGCAGATCTATGTCATCGACCTCGCCGGCGGTGAAGCACGGCGGATGACGAGCATCCCGACCGGTGCCGGCAACCCGCAGTGGCGCCCCGATGGCGGCGCCATCCTGTTCGAAAGCAATGTCTATCCTGGTGCTCTGGATGCTGCCGCCAACAAGCAGGCCGCCGCCGAACGCAAGGCGCGCAAATTCAATATGCGCGTTTATGAGCATTTCCCGATAAGATATTGGAACGAGTGGCTTGATGACCGGCGCCCGGCGCTGTTCGTGCAGGAACTGACCGAAGGATCGGTCGCTCGTGATATCCTGTCGTCGACCACACTTGCGCGCGCCGAAGGCTTTGGCGGCAGCGCGCAGGGCGATGGCGGAGTCAGCCTGGCACCGCTTTGGAGCCCGGACGGCAAGGAGGTGCTGCTCACCGCCACCACCGAACGCTGGAACGCTGCCTTTGCGCGTATCAATTTCGGCCTGTACCGGATGCCGGCGGCGGGCGGCGAACCGCGCCTCGTCACACCGCAGCCGGGCGAATATGGCGATGCCGCCTTCACCCCCGATGGCAAGACGCTGGTTTTCAAGTTCAACACACAAGGCGAGGCGATCTATGATCTGGCACACCTCAACCGGGTCGCCTGGCCGGCGGGCGGAGCGGCGACGCCGGTGGCCCCGGATTTCGATCGTGATGCCGAAAATTTCGCGTTCAGCGCCGACAGTCGCAGCCTTTATCTCACCGTCCCCGAAGCCGGGATGACCAACCTGTATCGTGTACCCGTTGCGGGCGGAAAACCCGAATTGGTCATTGCGCCGAAGGTGGGTGGCTATACCGGCATCGCCATCGCCGAAAATGCTGTCCCCCCCGTGCTCGTCGCCAGTTATGGCAGCACCATCCACCCGGCCGAAATCGTCCGTATCGACGCCAGCGCCCGGTCGCATCGCAACCTGACCCAGGTCAATGTCGCCCAAGCCGCCAGCATCGATTGGGCCAGCCCCGAACACTTCTGGTTCACAGCGAAGAATGGCCGGCGCATCCACAGCATGATCGTCAAGCCACCGGCGTTCGATGCCAGCCGCAGATTTCCGTTGCTGGTGCTGATGCACGGTGGCCCGGCAGCGATGCACTCCGATGCCATCGGGCTGCGCTGGAACCCGCATCTGCTTGCCAGCGCCGGCTATGTTGTTCTGATGACCGATTACACCGGGTCAACGGGCTATGGAGAAGAATTCGCGCGCAATATCAAGCTTGATCCGTTGCGGGGACCGGCCAACGAAATCAACGAAGCCGCCGATGAGGCAGCACGGTTATATCCATTCATCGACAAGGCCAATGCCTGCGCCGCTGGCGCGAGCTATGGCGGGCACCTCGCCAACTGGATGGAGGCATCGACCACGCGCTACAAATGTCTCGTCAGCCATGCCGGCGAAGTCGATCTGCTCACCCAATGGGGCACCAGCGATTTCAGCTATGGCCGCGAAGTTGCCTCGGGAGGGCCGCCCTGGGGCGACAGTAAGGTGTGGCGCGACCAGAGCCCGATCACCTACGGCAAGGACTGGAAAACTCCCATGCTGCTGACTGCCGGCGAGCGCGATTTCCGCGTGCCGATGGCAAATACGCTCGAAACCTGGGCGACCCTGCAACGCCAGCAGGTGCCAAGCCGTCTGTTGATCTTCCCCGATGCCTGGCACTGGATCACCAAGCCCGAGGACAGCCGGCAATTCTATCGCGAGGTCGATTCATGGCTGGCGCATTATCTGAAGGGGGGGCCGGCAGTGAATGGCGGGCCGGTGGAGATGAGGCAGCCTTAGCCGCGTAAGCCCGGTAGTGTTTGGAGCGGCTGCCGACCGGCGGCTAATCACATCCAATGTGTGCTAGTTAACGACCGGTCTAGCGGCCTTCCAAGGGGCTTCGGCACAAGGGGAAAGCTTGCAGTAACCCGCCAAGATCACCTCTCGGCGGACCCATGCCACCTGAGTGTCAGGTGTGCCGGGCTCAAACTGCACCACTATGCGTTCCTGTCCACCGACTTGTTTCAAATAGGCCTGTAAGGTCTCAACACTTATATCCTGACCATTCCACAAAAAGGGTCCCGTCTTTGGAACCTCGAGTTTGTACCCGTTCAAATAAGTTGTCAGATCATCAGCGGGAAAAGTTACAGATTCGGACGGGATCTTCGTCCGATCCTCAATTGGCGCATAGCCACATCCTCCGAGGCCGATGATTAGGGCGAGCCGTCGAATGCGCATCAGAGCATGGTGTCAGCTACTAAGGAGGCACTCAACGGGGCTTAGCTGCCGGTCCGCTAGCGGCGTAGTCTTTTCCGCGAGCCAACGGCTGGAAGTGGAAGCGAAAGCCGACATGTCCGGCATCTAATTGGCGTGCATCGACCTGTCGCCAATTAAGCTGCGCGCCAAGGTCCCGATTGCTGCCATTCGAATGGCTCGATCAACCCGTTCGATTTATTCGACGGCGGCGGCGATGCTTTCGATTGGCAGGAACATTGTCCGCGTCTCCGGCGGGAACAGCTGGAATCCATATTTGGCATAAAAACCAACGGCGTCATCGTCGATCGCGTGAACGATCAGCGCCCGAACGCCTGCGTTGTTGCTGACCTTGAGCGTGCGTGTCATCGCCTCACGCAGGAGTGCCGGGCCGAGCCCTTTGCCCGCGTGACGCCGATCGACCGCCAACCTTCCGAGGACCATGACAGGAACCGGATTGGGTAGTCCGTGCCGCAATTTTCGCGGCACCTCGGTCCGTGTTACGTTACCAGTTGCAAGGGTGTAATAGGCCTGAACCGCGCCGTGATCATCGACAACGACGAACGTTCGCGAGGCCTTGCCTTCGTTATCGATGGCGTGCGCCTTGAGCCAGTCATCAAGCGGTGGTTTGCCGCTTTCGAATCCTTCGAACCGGTGTTCTGCTGTTATCGGAACCGGCGCGCGGTATTTTGCTGGCTCGACCAGACAGACTATACCCACGGAGCTTTCGCCGCCATAAGTGCCCGCAGGGCATCGTTCGGCCCGACCGGCTCAGCGAGCGCTGCAGCAAAAGCGTCACTGGCCGCCGCATCAAGATTGAATACCCGACGGTCCAGCAGCACGTCGACCGCATTCTGGCGCGCGCTGTCGAGCACGAACTCGGTTCGCGACTTGCCGAGCGTGGCCGCAGCGGTATCGATCAGCTCACGGGTTTGCGCAGAAATGCGCATTGTGATCGACGCATCCGCCTTCAGCCGCGCTTTCGGACGAATTGCTGCGGGAGGTTCTATAACCTGTGCCATTGATCGGCCCTCCATGGCCCGTTTTCATGAAACTGTATCGACTTTTGTACGTACATTGTCAATACGGTTTAGGGTCGCTGCCATCTCCAATAACCACACGAACGTCGGCTCCTGGGTGGCTAGCTGCCTGGCAGCTTGCAGGATGCCGGTGGGCCATAGCGGACATT
>JBMOGG010000220.1:0-4751 GCA_049318505.1 Sphingomonas sp.
CTCGCCGCAGCGTGGTTGCGGAGCGTCGCTGATGATCCCGCTGTGTGGGCCCCCGAAGCCCTCGATGCAGTTCGCAAAACCGAAGGCTGGACGTTCGGCATCCTGTGACGTTAAGGGGATGCCCGCGCCGGCTTAGCTCAGATGGTAGAGCACCTGATTTGTAATCAGGGGGCCGCGGGTTCGATCCCTGCAGCCGGCACCATATTTCAGATCAGCGTCCGCTTGAACAGCGCCAACGTGCGCGCCCATGCCAGCGCAGCCGCCCCCTTTTCGAAGCGCGGGGTCGTGTTGTTGTTGAAGCCGTGTTCGACGCCAGGGTAGATGTGCACTTCATATTTGACGCCCGCCGCTTTCAGCGCAACCTCATAGTTAAGCCACAGTCCGTTGATCCGCGCATCGTTCCCAGCCATCTGCACAAGCAGTTCGGCCTTGATGGCCCGAACCCCGTCGAGCGGCGCGGGTATGCCATAAAAGGGAACCGCTGCCCTCAGCTGCGGGACTTGCGTAGCGAGCATGTTCACGACCCCGCCACCATAGCAAAAGCCTACGGCACCCAGCTTTCCGGTGCCTTCAGGAAGGGCTAGGGCGTAAGCCGCTGCCGCAATGAAGTCCTCGCGGATCTTCGTCTGATCGAGCTGCCCGAACAGTGCGCGTGCCTTGTCCTCGTCGCCGGGATAGCCGCCAAGCTTGGTCAGCGCATCGGGCGCAACAGCAATGAAGCCATCGACCGCAAGCCGTCGCGCAATATCCTCGATATGCGGATTGAGGCCCCTGTTTTCGTGGACCACCAGCACGACGGGCTTTCTAGCCCGAACTGACGTTTTCGCCGGTCTGGCAACATAGGCAGAGATCGACCCGGACCCTTTAGCAGACGCGATATCAACCTTCGACACGGCGATGCGCTTGTCGGTCGCGGGAATCACCTGCGCTCTTGCAAAATCCGGCGCCAGCGCGGCAAGCAAGCCTGAGGCCGCCACAGTCGTCCCGACATGGGCGGCACACTGGTCGAGAAAACCCCGTCGCGACAGGCCACCATGGACATAGGCGTCGAACAGGTCGAGCACCTCGCGTGGGAAATCGTGAGCCGTCAAAGGTACGTTGCGTTCTGCCATCTGCCGTCACTCCTTGGCTTGTCGCCGATCAGTCGGGCTTAGCCGCGCCTTCCCATCAAGCCCCACAGAAGTGAACAAAAATGATGGCAACTATACCCCAGATGGGGACCCCTGGCTTGACGGGCAGCCGCTAATTGATCTTCAAATGCTGCGTCAGGGACACCCTGAACAAGCGCTGGACCGGGGGCAAATGCCACCCGGCAACCGGTGCCAAACCCTGAGTTATTAGCGACAGGTCACCTGACCGCGATCGATCGACGAACCGATGGCCGCGCCCGCACCGGCACCCAGCAACGTGCCGAGGATGCTCGACCCACCACGGTCAAGGCTGTTGCCGATTACACCGCCAAGCGCCGCCCCAATGACCAGCCCGGTCGTGCCGTCCGAACGGCGGCAATAGTAGCGATTGTCATTGCCGCGATAGATGCGGTCGTTCCGCGTCAGGCGAACAGGGCGGTAATAGCGACCGTCGCGGTAGTAGTCCTCGGCATAATAGCGCCCCCGAGGCCCAGGATGATTATAGTCGTACCGGCGATAGTCGCGCCACGCGTCCTGGCGGTTCTGACGGACACCACGGCGGTCGTCGCGACGCTCGTCACGGCGATCTTCACGCGCGTCGCGATCGCGCCGTCCGTTGGCAGGTGCCCATGACGGCGGCTCAGCAAGCGCCGGGCCCGTCGCGGTAAAGGTCGCGGTAAAGAAGGTGGCCATCGTCAGGCCGGAGAGAAGTAGCTTCTTCATGATGATCTCCTTGGAACAAGGAAACAAACACCCCGATGTGCAACGAAGTTGCATCAACGGCAAACTGCCCTCCGTTCATCGCGGCCCCGTCGGGCTAGACGATTTCGAATAGCCCCGCCGCGCCCATGCCGCCGCCGACGCACATTGTCACGACGACCCGCTTTGCCCCGCGCCGCTTGCCCTCGATCAGGGCATGGCCGGTGAGCCGCGAGCCGCTCATGCCGAACGGATGGCCGATAGCAATCGCGCCGCCGTCGACGTTCAGCTTGTCGTTGTCGATGCCAAGCCGGTCGCGGCAATAGAGCACCTGCACGGCAAATGCCTCATTCAGCTCCCAAAGGTCGATGTCGGATACGGTAAGGCCATGTCGCGCGAGCAGCTTGGGTACCGCGAACACGGGCCCGATGCCCATCTCGTCGGGCTCGCAGCCGGCCACCGCGAAGCCGCGGAACACCCCCATGGGCGCAAGCCCGCGCCGCGCAGCCTCGGTATCGGACATAACGACGCACGCACTGGCGCCGTCGGAAAGCTGGCTTGCATTGCCCGCTGTCACTGATCCGCCCTCGACCACAGCCTTCAATCCGGCAAGGCTTTCCGCCGTCGTGCCGCTGCGCATCCCTTCGTCACGGTCGAGCGTGACCTGTTCCTCGCCGGTGACATTGCCCTCCTTGTCGCGCTGCTTGCGGGTCACCGTGATTGGCACGATCTCGTCCGCCAGACGGCCGGCTTTCCATGCGGCGATAACGCGCTGCTGCGATTGCGCGCCATAGGCGTCCTGTGCGTCGCGGCCGATGCCATAGCGGGTCGCCACGTTTTCGGCGGTCGGGATCATCGGCAGCATCAGGTCTGGCCGGTTGGCCTCGACCCAGGGCGAGTAATAATGCTTCAGATTCTTATTGGGCAGAACCAGCGAAACACAATCGAGCCCGCCGGCCACGTAAATGCCCTCCTCGCCCCCGCGAATGCGCTGGGCTGCGAGCGCAATCGTCTGCAGCCCCGACGAGCATTTCCGGTCGAGCGTCATCCCCGGCACGGACACCGGGCAACCCGCCTCGATCGCGGAAACGCGCGCCACATTGTTGCCAGTCGCCCCTTCGGGGTGGGCCGACCCCAGCATGACATCATCGATTTCGTCGAGACCGACCCCCGCGCGCGACGCCGCGGCGCGTATGACATGCGCAGCAAGGGTCGATCCGTTGGTGTCAATCAGCGACCCCCGATAGGCCTTGCCTATGGGCGTGCGGGCGGTCGAGACGATGACGGCTTCAGGCATGTCAGACTTTCACTAGTCCCTTGTCGATCAGGCTGTTGGCACAATCGACAAGCGAGTCCTCCTCGGAACGGGTATCCCAGCCAAGCACGGCCTTGACGTGGCTTGCATCCATATTGCGTGTGCGACCGAGCTCGGAAAGCACTGAACGCACCAGCGGATCAAAAACCGCCGACAGCCGTACCAGAAAATCAGGCAGCGTGCGGGTGGGCACCTTGCGTGCCTTCAGCCCCAGCCGTGCTTTCAGGACCTTGGCGATGTCGACAAGCATCAGGAACTTGCCCGACGCGATAAAGCGCTCACCCGCAATTCCGGGCGCCGTCAGCGCGCGCACGTGCAGATCGGCAAGATCACGCACATCGACCACGCCGAACCCCAACCGGGGACAACCAGGCAGCGCGCCGGAAAGCATCTTTTCGATCGCTTCGATCGAGGTCGACACATCAGCGTCCATCACAGGCCCGACCACCAGTGAGGGATTGATCGACACGAATTCCATCGCGCCCCCCTCAGCCGCGATCCAGTCACGCGCGGCCCGCTCGGCAATCGTCTTCGACTGGGCATAGGGCGAACAATCCGGGTTCGTCGGATCGCTCCAGTCGGCCTCCGTAAAGGTCGTCTTCCCTGGCGGATGGCCATAAGCGATCGCTGCCGCCGAGGAGGTCAGCACGAACCGGGTCACGCCAGCCGCCCTGGCTGCGCACAATGCCCGCAGCGTGCCATCGCGCGCCGGTACGATCAGTTCGTCGGCATGCTCTACAGCCTTGGGCGGAAAGGGTGACGCCACATGCGCCACATGCGTGCACCCCGCCATCGCTTCGGCCCAACCGGCATCGGCGCTCAGATCGGCGGCGAAGAAGTTCAGCCGGGCATTGTCGACGCCCAGCCGTGCCCGTACCTCCGCCTCGCGCGACAGGCTGCGCACCGTTGCGCGGACCATCCACCCTTCCGCCACCAACTGACGGATGAGGAAGCCGGCGATGTAGCCGCTGCCGCCCGAGACGAGCACTGTGCCAATCATTATCGCCCTCCCAAGCGTTTCGATTCGCTACCGATCAATCTGCGCGGAAGCGAGCGATACGGCAAGTCAGTGCGCGTAGGCGTCGTCGATCACTTCCTGGGCAAATGAAGTATAGCCTTGCCGCACGCGCCCGTCATCGCGCGACACCGTCAACGTGCCCTTGTTGGCCGGGTCCGGCGCTGTCACCTTGGGCGCTGGCGTGAACGGCTTGATGCCGAACCTCGGATAGATTTCAGCCGGGAAGTAGAAGACGCCGTCCTTGGCGACCAGCGAGATCGACTTGATCGCCTTGATGTCCTTCGTTGGGTCACCGGGCACAAGGAAGAAGTCCGCCAGCTTGCCGCGTGAAATGCTGCCCAGGCGCTGGTCGGTGCCCAGGTACTTCGCCATGTCGCCTGTCGCGCGGGCGAGCACCTGCCCGGGCGTCATGCCGAGCTGGGTCATGATTTCGAGTTCGCGGTGGTAGGTGAACGACCCGCCGGTGTCGGTACCCGGTACGAGGAAGATGCCCTTGGCATTGGCACGCCGCGCGACGTCGAGCAGTCGGGCATAGGCCGCACGGGCCACGGCATCGCCGCCAAAGGTGTCGGGATTGCTCCACGCCTGC
>JBMOGG010000221.1:0-4666 GCA_049318505.1 Sphingomonas sp.
AGGCGGCCCTGCTCCGCGCAGCGGGCTGCCACAAGCTCCAGGGATTTCTATTCGGTCACGCCGTCCCGATCGCCGATTTCGAAGCCAATTACTGGGCGCAAAAGCCACAGCACCGCAAACGCGCAGCCCTCGCTTGAATCACCGAGGGGCGGTGCATCCTAGGGCTCTAATCCCCCGCTATTTGCCCCCAGCGGCGACCCAGGCCCGCACCTTGGCCTCCAGCACTGTCATCGGCAGCGCGCCCGTCATGAGGACCTGCGCATGGAATCGCCGGGCATCGAACCTCGCGCCCAGCTTTGCCTTGGCCGCGGCCTTCAGCTTCAGAATGGTAAGCTGGCCGATCTTATAGGCAAGCGCCTGACCGGGGATCGCGATGTAACGTTCGACTTCGGCAACGGCATCGGTGCGGCTCATGCCCGAATGGGTAAGCATATACTCGATCGCCTGATCGCGCGTCCAACCCTTGGCGTGGATGCCGCTGTCGACGACAAGGCGCATCGCGCGCAGCATCTCGTCGTTGAGCCCGCCGAAGCGCTGGTAAGGGTCGGTTTCCATGCCGAGCTCGGGCCATAGGGTCTCGGCATAAAGCGCCCAGCCCTCGGCAAAGGCGGTGTTCCCGCCAAAACGCATGAACGGGGGCAGCACCGTGTTCTCCTGCGCCAGGCTGATCTGGAAGTGATGTCCAGGTACGGCTTCATGCAGGTAGAGCGTCTCGCTCTCGGGTTTTTGCCGCGAGGGCAGATCATAGCTGTTGTAATAGAAGATCCCGGGTCGCGTACCATCGGGCGTGCCCTGGTTATAGCTGCCGCCGGCGTCGGTCTTTTCGCGATATTCAGGGACGGGGCGGATCTCGAGCGGGGTCTTGGGGATCGTCGAGAACTGCTCGCGCACGCGCAGATCGACACGCTTGCCGATTGCTAGGAAGGTGTCGCCCATGTCGTCCTTGGACGCGAATTGGAATTTCGGGTTGGTTCTCTGGTCGTCGAAGAATGCGCCAAGCGTGCCCTTGAAACCGACCTTCGCCTTGATCGTCTCCATCTCGCGCGTGATCCGCGCAACTTCGGAAAGCCCCAGATTATGGACGCCATCGGCCGTCAAGGGCAGCGTCGTGTTCGCTTCGATCAGGTAGCGGTACAGCACCGGCCCGCCCGCCATATGGACCAGGCCGACCCCTTCGCGGGCGACCGGCAAATAGTCGTCGCGCAGGAAATCGCGCATCCGCATATAGGCCGGGAAGATCGCGTCGCGCACCGCCGCTGTCGTCTCCGTTGTCAGCCGCGCCTTGTCCGCGTCCGAAAAGCTCGCCGGAAAATTCTTGAGCGGCCCGATATAGGCCGATCCGTCGACGCCGCCCTTCAGCTGCAGGTCGAGCTGTTCGATCACATTGCGCACGACCAGTTTCGGCTGGGTCACGCCTGACGCCATGCCTTCGCGAAAACGCGCGATGGCGATGTCGAGCTGGGCGGCAAACTGCCGGTGGCGCTTGATATTGTTCTCGTAATCCAGAACCGTCTTGAAAGGTGCCGCGCCCTGTCCCGAGGCGAAATCGGGGTAAAAAGTATGTGCGCCGAAGAAGTGATCGATGGGCCGCACGTCGCGCAGCAGGCGTATGGCGGGCGTGAGGCCGCCCATGTCGAGCTCGATATTCCGCTTGAACGTGTCGTACGCGATCCGGTCGGTTGCGCTGAGCTTCGTCCGGTCGATGCGGGCAAGCGCGGCAAGGTCGGCCTTGTCGGCCTGGTAATTGGCCTCCGTCGCGGCATCCGAATAGAAATCCCCAAGCCTGTCGGCATAACGCAGGTCACCCCGGAACAGTGCATTGATCGGGTTGCGCTTGAGCGACGCCTCGTCGCTGTCGGTGAAAAGCTTTTGCAAGGTCTGGGCGGGCGTCGCCGCGGCAAGCGGGGCGGCAAGCGCGGCAAACGAGAGGGTGATGGGGATCAGGTAAGGGCGCATGGGGCTACTCCGGACGGGTGTGTTACCGCGGTAGCACGGCCATGACGATTGGCAAGCGGGGCCGAAACATGACGCTTCGGCCCCGTGCAGGTCAGAAGTAGAAGCCGCGGATCACATCGATCACGATACCGCGCCGCGTGTCGATCAGCAGCACGTCGCTATAGTGACGCACCCAACGCTGGTTCCAACCCGGGTTCGGCAGGCGATACCGGGCATAGTCGTTGATAAAATAACGCGGGTTGTAATAGTTGACGCCGATACGGATGCCCGGACGGAACGTCTGGTAGCGAAAATCCGAGCGCCAGCCATAGCCGCGGTAAAGGTTGCGGTTCTCGTTTCGATAGGCGCGCCAGTCGTTGCGGCCCCAATTGTCGCTGCGGACAGCATCGCGGCGATCCTCGCGGAACTCCTGGCGGGCACCGCGCAACTCGCGCGTTTCCTGTCGAACCTCGCGCGGGTCGCCGTTGCGATAGGCGCGGTCCACGTCACGGCGTTCCTGGCGCATGTCCTGGCGGTCGTGCTGAAGTTCGCGGCGCTCCGACGGATTGATCTGCGCCTGCGCCGCCACCGGCATGACAGTTGCGGCAATCAGCCCGGCCAGAACGGCTTGCTGGATGGTCTTACGCATGGTGTTACTCCTTTGTGCGTCCATTACTGAACGTCCACCGGTCTACATCCCTTCCGCTGAACGGCGCGCGAACGGCGCGGTCAGCCGCGCGACAGGTTGCACCGGCTCAAAACCAGAAGCGTTCGCGATACCATTTGGTAACGATGTTCTTGATGCCCGCCGTCACCGGTACGCTTTCGTGGAGCGTTTGCGGATTGGGTTTGCCGTCGGCATCCATGTTGTTCCACGCCAACAGCATGCCGGTACGTGGACTGATGCGGAACCCTGCGTTCGAGAACCAGGTGTCGCCGCCACTGGCAGGCTGGTCGAGGTAGATCATCGCAGTCCAGCACCGCTGCCCGCCCCGCGCGCGTTCCGCCTCCCAATAGGGCTGGTCGGCGTGGAAATAATCATGATGCGCCTTGAACTGCTGGCCCACGGCATAGCGCTGGCCCTGCAGTGTCTCTCCTTGACGCGGCTTCAGGCCCATCAGCGTGCAGATGCGCGCGTCGATTGCCTCGACGAACGGATTCCAGCGGTCGAGGTCGCAGCTTTCGCTTGTCCGGAATTCGGGGTCGTAGTGCGTCGCAAGTACCGTCGATGGCTTGCGGTCGGCATCGATCATCGCGATCAGCCCACCGCATTCGCGCGGCGAAAGGAAGTTCTGCAGCAGATAGACTTCGCAGCCGATACCGGGCACGACCTGCATGCCCGGCGCCTTCTTCAGCCGCGCCGCGACCGTTTTTCCCAGTTCGGCCAGCCGTACTTCGGACATTTACTCAGCCCAACCCAGTCCGATGGTCGCGCGACGCGAACATCCGGTAGTGGGCCAGACAATTCAGTACGGAACCCTTAACGGAAATATGCGCCGCCATTGTTACTCCTTGCCTTGACGGCGGTCAGGATAGGCGAAGGCGGGGCATGGTTTCCAGTAACTAATTACGACCAGAAAAAGTCGTAGACCGCGTCGACGATCTGTCCGCTCCGAAGGTCGACGAGGAGGACGTCGTCGTAATAGCGGACCCAACGATAGGGCCCGTAAACCGGAGGTAGGCGGTAGTTGTACGGATCGTCGATCCAGTATTGCTGGTCGTACAGCAGGTACGACAGGCTGAAGCCGATCGAGAACCGCCGATAGCCATAGTCCCAGCCATAGGGGGCGTAGTAGCGATTGCCCTGAAACAGGCCACGGTTGCTGTAACGGTACCGCTGCCAGTCGTAACGCTGGTCGCGCCGCCAGTCGCGGGTCCAGTTACGGTTCCAGTTGCGATACTGGTTCTGCCACTGGCTGCGCTGGTCGTAGCGACGCCCATTGCGCGCGTCGTTCCGCCCATTGTTGCGCCAGGTGTCGTCGCGACCATTGCCGTTCCACTGTTGATCATCCCGACCGTCGGTCCGCCAAATGCCATTCCGGCGACCGTCGCTGGCTTGCCCGCCAAAGCGGTTCTCGCCGTTCCAGCTGTTGTTGCCGTTCCAACGGCGATCGCCCTGACGCTGGGTCACGCCGCCGCCGCCGCCGTTGCCGTTGCCGTTGCTGCGCCACGTGTCGCGGCGTTGCGCGCGGTTCTGCCAATTCCCCTGCGGCTGCGCGGGGGCGACGGCGACCGGGGGCGCCTGGCGCTGATTGACCTGACCGTCCTGCGCCCCTGTCGACCAGTCGGGGCGCCGCTGGCCCTGCCAGTTGCGCTGACCGTCGTTGTTGCCGCCATTCCACTGGCGTGGGGCGGGGGGCGCCTGTTGAAGCTGAACTGGTGCCGGTGCGATGGGCGCCGCCCGCTGCGAACGCTCCCAGCCGCCTTCGGCCCGGCCCCGGCCACCGTTCCCGAGTGGGCGAGCCTCGCCATCACCGCGCGCGCCGCGTTCGCCACGCTCGCGCTGGGCGACCTGAACATCGGTCTGCATTGAAAGGGGCGTGGGTTCTTCGGCCGTCGCCATCTGGCGACCTTGGCGCGGCTGTTCCTGCGCGAGCGCGGGGGTAAAGGCAGTCGCTGCCAGCAGTGCAGCAAGGGCGAGTGTCTTTTTCATGATCATCGTTCCGTGGGCGTGCGTGCATGATTGTCGCTGCGTCCCATGCGCCACTTTTCGTCGAGTCGGGCTGAACAA
>JBMOGG010000222.1:0-4595 GCA_049318505.1 Sphingomonas sp.
ACCATGCTTATCCAGATCGCAGCCGCCGCCGCAGGTGCCGCGCCGAAAGGTGCAGAATATGGACTTTTGCCCGCCCTTCGCGATGGCGGCATCGTTACGATTGCGACATTCAGCGTTATGGTGCTGATGTCGATCGGCACATTGTTCATCTTTTTCGTGAAGCTCTACGAACAGCAAAAGGTGCTGGCGCAGGGCAAGAAGATCCAGGCCAGTTTCTGGAACAATACGTCGCTTCAGGAAGCAGCAGCCAAGGTCGAAAAGGACACGCCCTATCGTCAGATCGTTGATGACGGCCTGCGCGCGCAGGAGCAGCACACGCTGCTCGCCGATTCGCAGGACCAGCATGACTGGACGCTGGTCGTTATGAACCGTGCCAAGGCGGCCATCGATTCGAAGCTGAAAGGCGGTTTGTCGTTCCTCGCCACCGTCGGCTCGACCGCACCTTTTGTCGGGCTCTTCGGTACCGTCATGGGCATTCTGTCGGCGCTGGTGAAGATCGGTGCTGCCGGACAAGCCTCAATCGACACCGTCGCCGGTCCAGTCGGTGAAGCCCTGTACATGACCGCCATTGGTTTGGGCGTGGCCGTTCCCGCCGTGCTTGCGTTCAACTGGCTTCAGGCTCGCAACAAGCAGATTTCGGAAGAAATGACGACTTTCGTCAATAGCATTCAGGCCTGGATGTCTTCGAATGGCGCAGTGAAGCCGGTTGTGAACCGTGCTGCAGCCGCTCGTCCGGCCGCTGCCAAGCCGGCCGCTGCCAAGGCCTGAGCCGACCGCATTCCGGGCGGCGGCGGTGCCGTCGCCCGTATCAACACCCGACAGGATTTAAGACTATGTCAATGGCAGTAGGCGGTGACGACGACGGCGAAGAAAAGCCGATGTCCGACATCAACACAACGCCGCTGGTGGACATCATGCTCGTGCTGCTGATCATCTTCCTGATCACGGTGCCCGTCGTGGTGCAGGCAGTGAAACTTCAGCTGCCCAACGTGCGGTTCGATCCGACCACGACCAAGCCGGAGAACGTCTCGCTCTCGATCAAAGGGGGTCCGAACAATACGTGTGAGGTCTACTGGAACCTGACGCGCGTCGACTCGAAGGAATTGCTTGACCGCGCGGTCGCCAAGTTGAGGCTCGAGATCGACAAGCAGGGTGGCCCCAGCGCGCCCGGCATCGAACTTCCCGAAGCGCACATCCGTGGCGACGTGAATACGCCGTTCATGTGCATCGGTGGCGCGATCTATAACATGCAGCTCGCCGGCTTCCAGAAGGTGGGCTTCATCTCCGAGCCTCCCGCCGGTGGTACGACCCGACTTTAAGACGCCCACAAAGCGCGTAACTTTGAAGAAAGACAATTCGTTATGGCAATGAGCTCAGGCGGTGCCGAAGGCGAACCGATTATGGAAATGAACACGACGCCGTTGATCGACGTCATGCTCGTTCTCATCATCATGTTCATCATCACCATCCCGATCCAGACCCACGCGGTGAAGATCAACCTGCCGGTCAACAACCCGAACCCGCCGCCGGTAATCATCAAGCCGGACTTCAACACGCTTTCGGTGGACACGCAAAACAACATCACCTGGAACGGGTCGCCGATCGATATCGAAACGCTCCGGACCTATCTCGACCAGACCAAGGCCTTGCCCGTCGAGCCCGAGCTGCACATCCAGCCCGATCCCTATTCGCGCTATGCGCGCGTCGATGAGGTGCTGGCTGTCGTGAAGAAGTCGGAAGTTTCCAAAGTCGGCTTCGTCGACAATGAGAAATACGCCAACTTCAACAAGTGAGGTAACGCCGCTATCTGGAAATAGCAGCGCTGTTTCGACACGCGGCTAACCAGGACGGCCTTGCTCGCAAAGACAGACGACGGCGCGGCTTAGCCGCGCCGTCTGCGTTTGGAGCTGAGTTTACCTTCACTTCTCAAATTGTAATGATGCGTTACAACGTCACATGGTAGAATAAAACAATAGCTCGAGGGCGTCCGATGGCAATAATTTCCTCCACCGATCAAGAGACCCCAATCTCGAGCCTGAATAAGACCCCGCGGATCGATATCTTGCTGGTGCTTCCTGTCACATTCGTCATTATGATACCACAACAGAGCCGTGTAGAAAATTGGCGCTGCCGGGACCGTCGCAGCGGCAGCCTCGTACGAGCTTCAACACGCTTAGCGTCGCACCGTCAGGCGATATCGGCCGGAAAGGCGTGCCCGTCGATATAGTAACGCTATGCCGTTACCTCGATAAGACGCGCACAATGACGCCCGAACCGGAACTCCCTATCGCGGCAGACCCCCTTACTCGCTACGCGCGTGTCGATGAGACGCTCGCAGTCGTGCGGCGGTCAAGGGTCGGCAAAGGCGGTTTCGTCGACAACGAACGGTACGCGCCTTGCGACAAACAGATCGGTCGCTTTCGCCTTTACCAGTTGCCTGCCCTTTTGGCTGCGCGGACAGCTGCAGCCGCAACCGATGAGCGACAAGCCTGCGCCAAAAGGCACCTGCCCCTGCGGCGTTCCCTCGGCCGCCCGCCGGGATCGTCGGGACGCCCACCAAAGACCTAAGCGGCCAGTCCTTCGAACTGCAACCGCGCGAGCCGCTCATACAACCCGCCGGCGCGCGCAAGCCGGTCATGCGTACCCTGTTCGACAATCTTGCCGCCATCCATTACGACAATGCGGTCCGCGGCGCGCACCGTCGCCAGCCGGTGCGCAATGACGATGGTCGTGCGCGAGTGCATTAGTCGGTCAAACGCGTCCTGCACGAGCCGCTCGCTCTCCGCATCAAGCGCCGACGTCGCTTCGTCGAGCAAAAGGATCGGCGCGTCGCGCAAAATGGCTCGGGCGATCGCCATGCGCTGTCGTTGCCCGCCAGAAAGGCGCGCCCCGCCTTCGCCCATGAAGGTGTCGAGCCCGGCAGGCAGCTTTTTCAGAAACTCCGCCGCGTTGGCCGCCTCAGCCGCAGTCCATAGCTCCTCGTCGGTCGCGTCCCACCGGCCATAGCGCAGATTGTCGCGCGCGGAGGCGGCAAAGATCACCGTCTCCTGCGGCACCATGGCAATGCGCGCGCGCGCCCAAGCCGGATCGGTCGCGGGAAGGGCGACGCCATCGATGCTGACGCTGCCCGAGGCAGGGTCGTAGAACCGCTGGATCAGCTGGAACAGGGTCGTCTTGCCGGCCCCGGACGGCCCCACGACGGCCACAGTTTCGCCCGGCGAAATGTCGAGCGAAAAGTCATCGAGCGCACAGACCTCCTGCCGGGTGGGATAGCGAAAGGTAACATGGTCGAAGGTCACGCGGCCCTGCGGCGGCTCGGGAAGCTTCACCGGATTGGGCGGTGCGACGATTCCCGGCTCCTCGCGAAGCAACTCGCTTAGTCGCCCCGCGGCGCCTGCTGCGCGGAGCACATCGCCCCAGGTTTCGGTGAGCGAGCCCGCCGCACCCGCCAGCAAGCCGCCCGACAACACGAAGGCGGCAATCGACCCGCCGGTCATCCGGCCTGCAGCTACGTCGATCGCGCCCTGCCAGATGACAGCGGTGATGGCGCCGAAAACCAGGAACATGCCCATGGCGGTCAGCATCGCGCGGATCATGATGCGGCGCTTCGCCGCGGTCACCACGGTTTCGGCGGCATTGGCAAAACGCGTCGCTTCACGCCCCTCCTGGCCAAAGGCTTGCACGATCTTGATCGCACCCAAGACCTCGCTCGAAATGACGCCGACATCGGCGATCCGGTCCTGGCTGTCGCGCGAGGCCGAGCGCAGACGCCGCCCGAACAGCGCGATCGGGCCGATAACAAGTGGCAGGCCCAGCACGAGCATGCCCGCCAGCTTGGGCGACAGCGCAAACAGGACAATGAGGCAGATAACCGCCATAATGAGATTGCGGAGCGCCATCGACACCGTCGTGCCGACCACCTGCTCTATGATCGTGGTGTCGGCGGTCAGCCGAGCCGAAATTTCCGCCGGGCGGTTCTCTTCGAAATAGCTGGGCGACAGCCGCACAAGATTGCGCAGGAGCGCAACCCGCAAGTCCGCAACGACGCGCTCGCCAAGCCAGGAGACGAAGTAAAAGCGGAAAGCTGTTGCCAGTGCCATTGTGGCAATCAGGATCAGCAAATAGCCGAACCAGCGCCCGATTTCTCCGCCGCCGATAAAGCCCTTGTCGATGATCGCCCGGAAGCTGACCGGGATCGCCGATGTCGCCGAGGCCGCAATTACAAGCGCTGTGCCCGCAGCAGCGATCTGCATTGGGTAATGTTTTGCGAAACTCCAGATCAACCGCAGGTTGCCGATCTTCCGGCTGGGCTGCGGTTCGTCCTTCGGGGCGGCTATAATGGGTTCAGGCATGCAACGCGCCTAGCAGCGTTGCGGGTACGTCTCAATCCGCAACGGTTGTGCACCAATTGTGCGTTGCACAATACGGCGTGTACGGCGTAAACTCGGTTTCCCCACGGATTTGAACGATATGCTTTATAACACCTACGAAATGCAGAAGAACTGGCTGGCGGGTGCGTCGGCAATGGCCAGCATGTCGGCCGAGCTTCTCCAAAGCCCCGGCAATCCTCTTGCGTTCATGGGTGGGCCGGTGAT
>JBMOGG010000223.1:0-4583 GCA_049318505.1 Sphingomonas sp.
GACGACGCGACAAGCGATGGGGCTGGGCAAGCGATAGCGCTCCCCTGGTTGCCCGTCGGGATGTCGCCCGCTATCGGGCCGTCCGACACATATGTATGCGGAGCCCCCATGCCTGATACAGCTACCCTCGACCGTCTGCGTAACGGCGCCGGTTTCATCGCCGCACTCGACCAGAGCGGCGGATCAACGCCCAAGGCCTTGAAAGGCTATGGCATCGAGAGCGATGCCTTTTCGAACGACGAAGAAATGTATGCGCTGATCCACAATATGCGCGCGCGAATCATCACGTCGCCCGTGTTCTCAGGTGAAAAGGTGCTCGGCGCGATCCTGTTCGAACGCACGATGGACGGCCATGTTGATGGCCTGCCGACCCCCCAGGCTCTCATCGAGCGCGGCGTCGTGCCGTTCATCAAAATCGACAAGGGTCTCGAGGATGAAGGCTTTGGCGGCTTTGGCGGCGTCCAGCTGATGAAGCCGATTCCCGGCCTCGACGATCTGCTCAGCCGCGCCAAGGCTCTGGGCGTGGTCGGCACCAAGCAACGCTCGGTGATCAACCTGGCGAACCAGATGGGAATCTCCGCGATCGTCGCGCAACAGTTCGAGATCGGCCGCCAGGTGCTCGCGCATGACATGGTTCCGATCATCGAGCCCGAAATCAACATCAAATCGCCCGAACGCGCCGCCGCCGACGCGATGCTGCGCGACGAACTGCTGACGGCGCTCGACGCGCATGATGGCGCGCCGGTGATGCTCAAGCTGTCGATCCCGGCCGAGGCGAACCTGTTCGCGCCGCTCGTCGATCACCCCAAAGTGCTGCGCGTCGTCGCACTGTCGGGCGGTTTCGCCCGGCCCGAGGCCTGTGCCGAACTGGCGAAAAACCACGGCATGATCGCCAGCTTCAGCCGCGCGCTGCTCGAGGATCTGCGCCATCACATGGCCGATCACGAGTTTCACGCGTCGCTCGGCGGGGCGATCGATGAGATACATGCAGCGTCTGCGGAGAAGGCAAGGATTTAGCCGCAGGACCGATTACATGTCTTCGTCCGCACCGCTGACCTTGGCCAGCGCCATATCGGCGGCAGTCTGCCCTCAGCCTGTGAAGGTCATCGATTGCGGCAAATCCAGCGACCTGGTGGGCCATAATAGTTTCGAGGGCCTGACCCAGATTAATGTAAACCCCCATTTCCCGGATCTTTCCAATCCCATCTGGGAAATGTCGGTTTCATGCTGACTAATGGTCGCAGAGACGGCGATGTCAGCATTCAAACATTATCTCAGCGTTTAGGCTGGCACGCAGGCAGATTCCTACGCACCTTCTTCCGCGCCCCTTAAGTCCCAAAAAGTTGCAATAATTCGCGCTTAAGTTGCAAAAAGTTGCTATGGGGTCCGAAAGGACGTGCTTAATGCCCAAAAACTCGCTTGAAGGCCTGCCGGAAGCGTTCGTATCGAACGCGGCGATCAAATCTGCCGTGTCGCGCGCGGTGGCTCAGGGTCGCCTACGCCAAATCGCGACAAAGCTCTATACCTTCAATCTAGAGGATCCGCCCGAACAGATTGTCCGCCGCTCGCTATGGGAAATCGTGGCGGCCTATTGTCCAGCCGCGCTGATCGCGGATCGGACAGCCATCGAAAACCGCCCAGCGGCTGACGGCTCGATCTTTGTCGTGTCAGACCGCAAGCGAGACATAGAACTTCCCGGTATCACAATCCGTTCGCGCGCCGGCGCATCACCGCTGGACAGTGACCGACCCTTTGTCGGCGGACTGTTCCTGTCATCGACTGCGCGGGCGTTTCTCGACAATATGGCACCATCGCGCAAGCGTGGGAGTGATGTCAGCCGGACGTTGACCCGCACCGAACGGGAAAACCGGCTCGATGATGTCATTCGGCGGAGCGGTCCTGAAGGACTGAATGCCCTGCGGGATGAAGCCCGCCGCATTGCCCCGCTGATTGATCGCGAAGCAGAATATGCGGCGCTCGATCGCCTGATCGGCGCCCTGCTCGGCACACGTGAAGACAGCCTGGCCAGCGAGCGAGCAAAGGCGCGCGGCGCGGGAACGCCATTCGATCCCGAACGGCTCAAGCTGTTTGAGGTGCTGCACGTCGAACTGCGGTCAACCGCACCATTTTCGCGACCCGCCGAACAGCGGTCAGCGCAGGCGCGTTCGGTGCTGGCCTTTTATGAAGCCTATTTCTCGAACTTCATCGAAGGCACCGAATTCGACGTGAACGAAGCGGCCGACATTATATTCAACAATGTTATTCCGCGCGACCGCCCCGAAGATGCCCATGACGTGCTGGGGACATGGCAGATCGTGTCCGATCCGGTAGAAATGGCGAAAACGCCGCGCGATCCGGCCATGCTGCTGTCGCTGATGCAAAGCCGCCACGCATTGCTGATGAGTGCTCGTCCCGACAAACAACCGGGCCGTTTCAAGACTGCGGCCAATCGTGCCGGCTCAACGCTGTTCGTCGCGCCCGATCAGGTCGAAGGCACCCTCGCGCGCGGATTTGAATATTATGACAGCCTCGAAACGCCATTCGCGCGCGCGGTGTTCATGATGTTTCTGGTGTCCGAGGTGCATCCCTTCGTCGACGGCAATGGCCGGATCGCGCGCATCATGATGAACGCCGAGCTGGTAACGGCCGGCGAAGAGCGCATCATCATCCCCACTGTCTATCGCAGCAATTACCTGACGGCACTCAAGGCCATGTCGCAAACCAGTCAGCCCGCCCCGATCATCCGGACGCTCGACTTTGCGCGGAAATGGGTAGCGGCGGCGCTCTGGACCGATCTGGAATCCACGCGCCGTGTTCTGGAAAGCTGCCATGCCTTCGTCGATCCGACCGAAGCCGATGATCGCGGTATTCGGCTGCGACTACCGGCCCAGGTGGCAGAATAAAGTTCCTTTCGCTTCGGTCTGGCTCGTTGTCATCTTTTTGAAAATCCGCGTCATCAAGGGCGGGCTTCATGTCCTACACGGATGAGCGCAACGAACCGGCACTGCCCGGAAATCGACGCTGGGCCGCACGCGGTCAGGAAAGGGTGATTGAAATGAAGCGGGGCGGAAAGAGACGACCTGTCGCTGATGACCAAGCGATCAAACAGCTCTGAGCGTTGGAGTTTGCCGTGTAAAATGAGACGCGCCCGGTAAGCCAACAGCCTGTTCGTTTGTCAAATCTCCTGCGAGCGGCGGTTTGGAGAGCCAAAGCTGTCACATGTTCCTGAGACAATAGTGAAGAGTTTCCGCAGGGGAATGCTCTGCTATAGCCGCGGCATGACCGACGATATTCCCCACGACGTCCTTGCGCCGCTCGACGCCTCGTTCGCCGCCCAATTCCCGCGCGAGCGGCGCCCGGCGTGCCAGCTCTATCTCGTCTCCCCGCTCGACGTGACGGGTGCTTTCGTCGATCGCCTGCGCCGCGCGCTTGACGCAGGGCCGGTCGCCGCCTTCCAGTTCCGCGTAAAGGGCGTCGACCAGCATGAGGCCGTCCGCCTTGCCGCGCCGTTGCAGCGCATCTGTGCGGACGCCGATGTCGCGTTCATCGTCAATGACTGCGCGTCGCTTGCCAAGCGGCTGGGCGCCGATGGGGTGCATCTGGGGCAAGGCGACGGCGATGTGCGCGAGGCGCGTGAGATGCTCGGGCGCGAGGCGCAGATCGGCGTCACCTGCCACGACAGCCGTCATCTCGCGATGGAGGCAGGCGAGGCAGGGGCGGACTATGTCGCCTTCGGTGCCTTTTACGACACGACGACCAAGCCCAGCGATTATCGGCCCGATCCGTCGATCCTTGGCTGGTGGACGACCTTGTTCGCGAGCCCTTGCGTTGCCATCGGCGGGATCACGCCGGCAAATGCTGCGCCACTCATTGCGGCAGGCGCCGATTTCATTGCGGTATCGAATGCCGTGTGGGGCGGGGATGAAGCGGCGGCGGTGAAGGCGTTTGCCCAGGTGTTGGCATAACGGCCCGCCGCCGCTAAGGGCCGCGCACGCTCTTTCTATCGGTGAGGTTCCATGAAAATCAACGCGGTCGAAATCCGCCCCGGCAACATCCTTGAAATGGACGGCGGCCTGTGGCGCGCGGTCAAGATCCAGCACACCCAGCCCGGCAAGGGCGGGGCGTATATGCAGGTGGAACTGAAAAACCTGATCGACGGCCGCAAGAACAACAACCGGTTCCGCAGCGCCGAAACCGTTGAAAAGGTTCGCCTCGACACCAAGGATTTCCAGTTCCTGTTCGCCGACGGCGACGCGCTTACGTTCATGGACAAGGAAAATTACGACCAGGTGACGCTCGACAAGGGCATATTGGGCGAGGCCGCCGCCTTCCTTCAAGACGGCATGGATGTCGTGATGGAGTTGTGGGAGGAGCGCCCGATCTCGGTGCAGTTGCCCGACACCATCGAAGCGCTGATCGTCGAGGCCGACGCCGTCGTGAAAGGGCAGACCGCCTCGTCCTCGTACAAGCCCGCAGTCCTCGAAAACGGCGTCCGCGTGATGGTGCCCCCGCACATCGGTGCGGGAACGCGGATCGTCGTCGATGTTTATGAGCAGACATATGTAAAGCGGGCCGAGTAGACA
>JBMOGG010000224.1:0-4578 GCA_049318505.1 Sphingomonas sp.
TTGCGCAGCGCGCCCGACAGGAACATGCCGAAGATCAGGCCGACGCCGATGGCGGCGAAGCCGGCGCCCATGGCAGCAAGACCGGCACCGATCAGCTTTGCAGATGCAACGTCCATTGTAAGTCCTTTTTCGTTTCAATCAGGGAGTGGAAATTATTGTGATCTGCGACGGCTTAGTGCAGGTTCACAGCGTCGTTGAGATAGATGGAAGCCAGCAGCGCAAACACGTAGGCCTGCACGACTGCAATCAGCAGTTCGAGAGCAGTCAGCGCGATGTTGACCGTCAGCGGGATGATGCCGAGCACATAGGGCAAGGCTTCGAACGAGCCGAGCGCCACGACGAAACCGCCGAACACTTTCAGCAACACGTGTCCGGCTGTCATGTTGGCGAACAACCGGATGGCGAGCGTGAAGGGACGCGACAGGAACGACAGGAACTCGATACCCGCCACCAGCGGCAGCACGAACAGCGGCGTGCCTTCAGGCAGGAAAAGCGAGAAGAAATGCAGGCCATGCTTCGCGAAACCGACGACCAGGACCAGCACGAAAACGATCATCGCCAAGCCGAAGGTGACAGCGATATGGCTAGTCGGCGTGAAGGCGCCGATGAATGGAATCAGGCCGAGCAGGTTGCAGGCGAGCACGAAAATGAACACCGCAAAGATCAGCGGCGCATATTGCAGGCCTTCCTTGCCGACATTTTCACGCAGCATGTCCCGGATGAATTCGAAGAGATACTCAACGGCCGCCTGGGCGCGGCCCGGCACCAGCTGCGGCTTGGCCGTGCCGATGTAAAGGAACGCTGCGACCACCAGCATGGCGATCAGCATCCACAGCGACGAATTGGTGAAGGACAGGTCCTTGCCGGCGACGTCCAGGGGGACGATCCGCTCGATCGAGAACTGTTCCATCGGGTTGGCCATGTCGCGTCTATTCCCCGTCGAACTTTTTCTGCTGGCGCAGCACGGAACGAAGCCCCGTGGCAAAACCCAGCAACAACAAGATGATCAGCGCCCAGGGGCCGGTTCCCGCCTGCCGGTCGATGAACCAGCCGAGCAGACCCCCGACCAGCATCGCGCCGACAAATTCGAGCGCGATCGACCAGCCCTGGCTTTCCTCACGCTTCGAACCGTCGCGTTTCGACGCTTCGGCTGCGCGCGCCGCGGCGATGCGGCGCGCCAGCGCATCATCATCGTGGAGGTTGGCCAAGCTGGGGGAACCCCTGAAAGCAATCATTGAAACTGAAAATCGGTCGTCACAGCGAAATCCGCGACAGGCCGATGGCCCTTGACAGCAAAGCCGTCAAAGCTTGGCGGGCGTCTATCCATGGGGGGCCGGGCTGTCAACTCTTGTGCAGTGCAACCAAGCGATGATCCGGGCGCCAGTTCCTTCCGGCGACAAATTCGCTACAATGCCCGCATGATCCACGCGCCCGCGCTTTTTGCAGCCTTCTTTCTTGCAGGCGCCGCCAGTGCCCAGCCGGCCGATCCGGTATCGACGCCGGCGGTGACTGCCGGGGCGCCGGTGGCCGCTCCGCCGCTCTCAACTCCGCCACAAGCCGCCGAAGCGCCAAAACCTGCGGGTCCGCGGGTGGCGTTGCAAACCGGGCTGGGTCGGATCGTGCTCGAACTTGACCGGGAAAAGGCGCCGATCACCGTCGCCAACTTCCTGCGTTATGTCGACCAAAAACGCTTTGACGGGACAAGCTTTTATCGCGCTCTCAAATTCCCGGCGCCAACGCCGTTGGGCCTCATACAGGCCGGTATCAAGGGTCGCAGCGACAAGACGCTGCCCCCGATCGCGCATGAGCCGACGTCGAAGACCGGACTTTCGCACACCGATGGTGCAATTTCGATGGCGCGCGGCGCGCCGGGCTCGGCGCAAGGCGATTTCTTCATCATCATCGGCAACCTGAACACTCTTGATGCCAGCGAGACCGACCCGGGCTATGCGGTGTTCGGTCGGGTGGTCGAGGGTATGGACGTCGTCATCAAATTGCTGGGCGCGCCGACATCGCCAACCGAAGGCAGCGCCGCGATGAAGGGCCAGATGATCGCAGCGCCCGTGCCGGTGGTGACGGCGACGCGAATCAAGGGATGACGTGCGCTGGTTGACCGGAGCACGGAAACCGGTAGGCGCGACAGGGTGTGAAACTGTAGCCCTCGCCGGGTGAAGGCTAGCTATTCAGGCTTTCGTCTGCATTGCCGAGCCGGGGCCATCCGGCGCCGCCCCCCATCTGGCGGACGCCGCCGTTCACGGCTATGGCAGATCGGTGTCGTCTCGATCGTTCACTCGGAAGGCAACATCGACCATCGCGCTGATGATCGTTTTGCTGTTTCTAGCCGCTATCCCCGCCGTGTTCGTGATGGAACGCGCCGATTCGGAAGCCGAAGCGCTGGCCGCGCTCGATGCTTTCGGCCGCAATCTCGCGGCGGACCAGGAACGTCGATTCATCAAAACGTTCGACCCCATTGGCCAGGATGTCCGCGCTCGTCTGCTCGCGAGTAACTGGCCCGGCAATGTCCGCGAATTGCAGAACATCGTGCGCCGTGCCGTTGTGATGAGCGCCGGCCCCGAATTGACCATGGCAACATTCGCCGGAACGAACATCGGCGCCGAACCGGTCGCCCGCCAAGTCATGGTCAACCACAGTGTCCCGCAAGCGACAGCCGCCGAGCCAACCGCCGATGCATTCGCCAGTATGACGCTCGACGAGATCGAACGCTGGGCAATCGAGGCAGCTGTCAGCCGCGCTGGCGGGAGCCTGCGCAAGGCGGCGCATGCCCTGGGGCTCAGTCCATCAACGCTGTACCGCAAGCGCGAGCGCTGGCTGGGCGCGTCGGATTCCTCCAACGCGGCCTGACGTTTTCACAATTTTGCGCGGCGGATGCCGCCCTAAAGCGAGGCCAGGTCATGATTCTTGTTACCGGCGGTGCCGGCTATATCGGTTCGCATATCGCGCTGGCGCTGCTTGATCGCGGCGAACAGGTGCTCATCCTCGACAATCTGTCCACCGGCAACCGTTGGTTGGTGCCGAAGGGAGCGGTCTTCATCGAAGGCGATTGCGCCGACACCGCACTGGTCACGAAGCTGGTCGCCGATCATCGCGTCGCGGCGGTTGTGCATTGCGCGGGGGTTATCTCGGTGCCGGAATCGGTCGCTCAGCCGCTCGCCTATTATGACATCAATGTCGGCCGCGCGGTGGCCTTGTTCAGTGCTGCCATGGCCGGCGGTGCCCGTCATCTGCTGTTTTCATCGACCGCCACCGTTTATGGTGCACCCGATGCAGATCGCCTGTCGGAAGACCTGCCATTGGCGCCGGTAAACCCCTATGCCGCCAGCAAGGCTATGGTCGAACGTGTCCTGGCCGATGTCGCCGTCACCGGCGCCGTCAATGTCGGCATTCTACGCTATTTCAATGTCGCCGGTGCCGATCCGGCGGGGCGGTCGGGCCAGGTCTCGAAATCCGCAACCCATCTCATCAAGATCGCGGCAGAGGCAGTGATTGGCAAACGCGACCATGTGCTGGTGACCGGCAATGATTTCGACACGCCCGACGGCACCGGCATCCGCGACTATATCCACATCACCGACCTGGCCGCGGCCCATCTGGCGACACTCGATGCGCTGGCCGCCGATCCGGGCGAAAGCCTGACTTTCAATGTCGGCTACGGCCATGGCGCGTCGGTTCTCGACGTGCTCGACGCGGTGGATCGCGTTTCAGGCCAGACGCTGCACCGCATCATCGCCGGCCGTCGTCCCGGTGACGTTGCCCGCCTCGTCGCAGACACACGCAAGATCCGAAACCAGCTCGACTGGCAACCAGGATACGACGATCTTGATCGGATCGTTGCCGATGCCATCGCATGGGAGCGAACCCTGGCGGCACGGATCGAAGCGTTAGCCTGAAACTTCGCCAACGGAGGCGTGAGCAAACTGGCGTCGCAATCGGCGACACACAAGCGTCGCATTGTGCGACATTCCTGGAAAATCTGACCGGCAATTGCCTTGGACACCAGCCGCTTCTCTTGAAACCCAGTTGGCACGCTTCTTGCGAACCATATTGCATGAACAGTGACCGGACGCAGCGTCATCGTTGCCCAAGGGACCGAGTTTCGCGCCTACTTGCAGCGCAAGCGGTTATTTCCATTCGACCTGAGACAAGAGGGGCGGCTTTTGCTCGTGCCGATAGTCTATTGTACACCTTATCCCTTCTTGACGCGCGCCCCCGGTCAACGTCTCAACTGTGGATGGACGCAGATAGCAAGGCTAGCGGTGACCAGCGGGAGATCGAACAAGGTTTAGACCTGCCCTCCGGGCGGGAGTTTCGGAAGGCGTACGTGCATGCGAAGGTGTGCCACATTCACGAGGCGGCTAATTGCGTTTTGATAGCCATCGCGCGAGCGCGTACGTCGCGACTAAAAACTCCAAGGAGCAATTTCACCCCCCGTTTGCCGTACGTGTTACATACAGCCCAGACAGGATCATCTTAACTAGTTGAAAACGTGGTGGGCGCGACAGGGTTTGAACCTGTGACCCCTGCCGTGTGAAGGCAGTGCTCTACCGCTGAGCTACGCGC
>JBMOGG010000225.1:0-4548 GCA_049318505.1 Sphingomonas sp.
ATCGACATAGTCGGTCTGCAGCCGCGCCAGGCTCGCATCGACCTGTTTGAAAACCTGAGCCCGCGACAGCCCCTTGTCGGTGTCGGTCATCGGGAAGAACAGCTTGGTCGCCATAACATAGCTGTCGCGCGGCCGCCCCTTCAGCGCTTCGCCGAGGAACGTCTCCGCCGACCCGCGGCCATAGACGTTGGCTGTATCGATGAAGTTGATCCCCTCATCGAATGCGCGGTCGAGGCAGGCCCGCGCCGCGTCCGCCTCAACACCCAGGCCATAAGTCAGCCAGCTGCCGAGGCAGATCTCGGAGACTGAGATCCCGCTGTCGCCGAGGTCACGAAATCTCATACCGCTGTTTTCCCTGTCATCTGGCGTGTCACCGGGTGCGAGCTCGACAAGCCGCCGTCGACGGCGATTGCCTGTCCGTTGACATAGCTGGACTGGTCGGAGGCGAGGAACAACGCAACCTGCGCGAGTTCGATCGGTTGCGCTGCGCGACGCAGCGGGTTGAGGCGACCGATCTTTTCCTCGACGCCCTTGTTGCGGGCATAATCGAAGGTCGGTTTGGTCATGCCGGTTTCGGTGAGCCCGGGGCAAAGCGCGTTCACGCGGACGCCGGTGTCGCTCAATTGCTGAGCCGAGGTCTGCGCCAGGTTGATGACGCCCGCCTTCGACGCGGAATAGCTGGGGCCGCCCGCGCCGGACCGGATACCGGCGACGCTCGCGGTCAGGATGATCGATCCGCCGCACCCCTGGTCCCACATGCGTTTCCCGGCGTGCTTTACCATCAGCATCGGGCCGATCAGATTGACGCGCAGGACTTCGGCCATGTGCTCAGGCGTGGTTTCGAAAACGCCCTCCATGCCCCCGGAGATACCCGCATTGGCAAAAGCAATGTCGATGCGGCCATAGGACGCGATCGCGGTTGAGACCATCTGCGCGACATCGCCCTCGGCGCCTGCGTCCATTTGCAGCGCCGTGACTGTGCCGCCCGCATCGATGACGAGCTTTGCCGTTTCGTGGACGCTGTCGGCCTTGTCGCCGATGACGAGCGTCGCGCCTTCGCTGGCGAAGAGCAGCGCCGAGGCGCGGCCGATGCCTGAGCCTGCGCCGGTAATGAGGGCAACTTTGCCTGAGAGTCTCATACCACCACCCCTCCGTCGATCACCAATGTCTGCCCGGTCATGAAGGTCGATGCATCCGATGCCAGGTAGACTGCCGCGCCCGCAATCTCGTGCGGTTCGCCGATCCGGCCGAGGCACGCGCTCGACGTCGAGTGCTTCAAATTTTCTGGATTTTCCCACAGGCCGCGCGCGAAGTCGGTTTTCACGAGGCCCGGCGCGATGCAGTTGATGCGGACGTTGTCGGGCCCGAATTCGCGGGCGAGATTGTGGCACATCGCGATGTCCGCCGCCTTGGTGATACCGTACGCACCGATGATCGGCGTGCCGCGCAGCCCGGCGATCGATGAAATGAGGACCACCGATCCCGATTTGCGTTCCCGCATTTCCGGCGCGACCATCGTGATCAGCCAGTGTTGCGCGACGATATTATTGTCGAGCGTCTTGCGGAACTGCTCGTCGGTGATCGTGCCGAGCGGCCCGTAATGTGGGTTCGACGCGGCATTGCAGACCAGCACGTCGATCCGCCCGAACGCCGTGCGCCCGGCATCGACCATCGCCTGCAGCGACTCCTTTGACGACAGCGACGAGGCAACGGCGATAGCGGCCCCTGCATGCTTGGCGTTGATCGCGGCGGCCACCTCCTGGCAGGGGCCGATGTTACGGCTGGTGATGACGACCCTGGCACCATGGTCGGCCATTTCATGCGCGATCGCTTCGCCGATCCCGCGCGAGGATCCGGTGATGATCGCGACCTTCCCGGTCATGTCGAATTGGCTCATGCGCCTGCTTCCTTTGCAAATTGCCACGCCCGTTCGGCGAGATAGGGGACGCGCGTCGCCATTTCGGCAGCGTGCGCGGAGGACGCTGTCCCATCGATGACGCGTTTCTTGATGCCCTGCACGATGCTCGCGAGGCGGAACAGGCCGAAGGCGAAATACCATTCGAGCTGCGGCACGCCGTCGCGGCCGGTCGCGGCGCAGTAGCGGGCGACGGCCTGTTCGAGGGTTGGGATGCCGAGTACCGGCAGGTCGAGGCCTGCAAGTCCCGCGCGATTATCGGCAGGCGTCAGCCAGTTCATCATCAGGTAGCTGAAATCGGCCAGCGGGTCGCCGGTCGTCGACAATTCCCAGTCGAGGACCGCGAGCACCTTGGGCTGCGTCGCATCGAAGATCATGTTGTCGATGCGATAGTCGCCATGGACGATGCTGGTGCGGGTCTGTTCGGGAATGGTGTGCGCCAGATAGGCGATCAGCTGCTCCATGTGCGCCATGCGCTCGGTCTCGGCAGCGCGATATTGCTTTGTCCAGCGGCTGACCTGGCGTTCGAAGTAATTGCCCGCCTTGCCGAAGTCGCCGAGCCCGGCCGCCACGTAATCGATATTATGGAGGGCGGCGAGCGTGTCGATCATCGCGTTATAGGTGGCAGTGCGCTGCGGCGCGGTCAGGCCGGGTAGCGCGCCGTCCCAGATCGTCCGCCCCTCGACCATGCCCATGACGTAGAACCAGCTGCCGAGCACGCTGTCGTCGGTGCACAGGCCGTAGGGCTGCGCGACCGGAAAGCCGGTCGGGTACAGGCCTGCAATCACGGCGAACTCGCGGTCCACCGCATGGGCGCTGGGGAGCAGCGGGCCGAAAGGCTTGCGGCGCAGCACATAGCTGCCCGACGGCGCGTCAAGGCGATAGGTCGGGTTCGACTGGCCTCCGGCGAACTTGCGGACGGTGACAGGGCCAGTGAAGCCGGACACATTGCCGCTCATCCAGTCGGCGAGCCTGGCAACGTCGAGGATGTCCTGACCCGTCGGCTCGACGGTGCCGACGAAATCCTCTTCGGCGTTCACTGGTCGAACACCACGACAGTGCGCACACTGTCGCCCTTGCGCAGATCGTCGAAAGCCTCGTTGATCGACGTCAGTGGCACACGCTTGGCAATGATCGTGTCGAGGTCGAGGTGCCCGCGCAGATAGAAGTCGACGAGGCGAGGAATGTCGACCGGGAAGCGGTTTGCCCCCATGAGCGCCCCTTGCAACTTCTTGCCGCCGAGCAGGTCCATCGCGCCAAGGCCGACCTTGTGACCGAGCGGCATCATGCCCAGGATCGTCGCGGTGCCGCCGCGCTTCAGGGTGGCCACCGCAAGATCACCCGAAGCCGGTCGTCCGACCGCTTCGATTGCATGATCGACGCCACCTTTGGTGAGCTCGACAACCTGTTTGCCGGCATCGTCCGCTGCGGCATCGACGGTATCGGTCGCGCCCAGCTTCATCGCCAGCTCACGCTTTTCGGCCACGGGATCGCAGGCGATGATCCGGCCCGCGCCCGCGATCTTGGCGGCATTAACGGCGGCAAGGCCGACGCCGCCGCACCCGACCACGCACACGGTGTCGCCGGGCGTGACATCGGCCGCGTGGAACACGGCGCCGGCACCCGTGACGACCGCGCAGCCGAGAATGGCGGCCCGGTCGAGCGGCATGTCGGGGTCGATGCACACGCAAGCGTGCTCGTGCACCAGCATCATTTCGGCATAGGCCGACAAGTTCAGCATCTGGTTGACGACGGCGCCATCGGCCGCGCGGGTCAGTCGCGGGGGCTGGTCCTTGCCGCGCCGCGTGTCGGCGCCGAGGCACAGCGACAGGCGGCCTGTGACGCAGAACGCGCATTGCCCGCAATAGGCGGACAGGCAGGTCACGACCGCGTCGCCGACTTTAACCGTGCGGACTTCGCTGCCGACGGCCTCGACGATGCCAGCCGCTTCATGGCCGGGGATGCAGGGCATCGCATGGGGGTAGGCCCCGTCGACGAAGTGCAAGTCAGACCGGCACACCCCGCAGGCGACTGTGCGGATCAGGACTTCATGCGCCAGGGGCAGGGCGACCGCCACGTCCTCGACGACGAGCGGCGCCTTTGCCTCGAACAGGACGGCTGCCTTCACCGGGCGACGCCGATGTCGCCTGAAGAAAGCGATGCTTCACGCGGCGGCGCATATTTGCCGAATTCCAGCCGGGCGATGGCGCGGTTATGGACTTCGTCGGGTCCGTCGGCGAGGCGCAATGTACGCTGGTGTGCATAGGCAATGGCGAGACCGGCGTCTTCGGAAACGCCCGCGCCGCCATAGGCCTGGATCGCGTCGTCGATGATCCGCAGTGCCATGTTGGGGGCGGCAACCTTAATCATCGCGATTTCGGTCTGCGCGGCCTTGTTGCCCGCCTTGTCCATCATGTCGGCGGCCTTCAGGCACAGCAGGCGGCACATTTCGATATCGGTGCGGGCTGCTGCAACGCGCTGTTCCCAGATCGAATGGCTGGCGATCGTCTTGCCGAAAGCGACACGCGACAAAAGCCGCTTGGTCATTTTCTCGAGCGCCACTTCGGCCACACCGATCGTGCGCATGCAGTGATGGATGCGGCCCGGCCCGAGGCGGCCCTGCGCGATCTCGA
>JBMOGG010000226.1:0-4533 GCA_049318505.1 Sphingomonas sp.
AGCTGGTGTCGCGCGCCGATGGCGATGGCACATTCACGATGTCCGATGCCGGGACGACCCGCCGTTATTTCGTGCTGCGCGAAGCCGGGCAGAAGGGCATCGTGCGGACCGCCGAGCGGCTGGTACCGCTCGAAAAGGGATCGAATTTCCGCGATATCGGCGGCTATGAAGCAGCCGGCGGCAAGCATGTCCGCTGGGGCCTGATCTACCGGTCGGGCGCGACGCCGCTCTTGACCGACGCCGATGTCGCCAAGGTCAAAGAGCTGGGCCTGACCGACATGGTCGACCTGCGGTCGAGCGAGGAACGCGTGATCGCACCGACGCGGATCACCGGCATCCGGTACAGCGCCGTCAATTATTCGATGCTGACGATGATGGGCGACCGCCGCGCGCTCACCAATGGCAGCACGCTCTACCGCAATTTCCCGGCCTTCCTCGCGCCCCAGCTGCGGATCGTGTTCGACGACCTGATCCGCAAGCGGGGACCAATCGCCTATAACTGCTCTGCCGGGCAGGACCGCACCGGCTTTGCAACCGCCATGGTGCTGAGCGCGCTCGGCGTGCCGCGCGCAACGATCGTGGCCGACTATCACCTGTCGACCGGCTATCGTCGCCCGGAAAACGAGCTGCCGCCGATCGATGATGCGATGGCCAATACCAGCCCTGTGGCCAGCATGTTTGCAGGCCTCCAGAAGAGCCCGATGGCAAAAGTCGCGCAGCCGCTGAAGGAAGCCGATGGCTCGCCTTATCTTGCCGGGGCCTTCGCCGAAATCGATCAGCGCTGGGGTTCGGTTGAGGCCTATCTCGAAAAAGAGGTTGGCGTGACCAAGGGCGATCTCGCCCTGCTGCGCGCGACCTACCTCGAATAGGCGCGTCTTCGCGTTTACACCATCGTCGCCGTGCGCTAGCGCGCTAACACACCCAATGGGACGGCAACGACGATGAACCTGGTACGTGGCGCATGGCGCTTATTGGTCGGCATCAAGGACGCGCTCGTCCTGTGCTTCATGCTTCTGTTTTTCGGCTTGCTGGCTGCAGCACTCAGCGCGCGGCCGGGCACCAAGCCGATCGGTACCGGCGCGCTGGTGATGGAGCTGAAAGGCAGCATCGTCGAACAGCCGTCAGCCATCAGCCCGACGCAAGCCCTGAGCGGCGGTACCCAGGCCAAGGAATACCGGCTGCGCGACATCATCGCCGCGCTCAATGCCGCGGCGACCGACGACCGGGTGAAGACGGTCGTCCTCGACCTCGACGGATTCATGGGCGGCGGACAGGTTGCGCTCGGCGATGTCGCTGCGGCGCTTGACAAGGTGAAGGCGAAAAAGCCCGTCCTCGCCTTTGCCACGGGCTATAGCGACGATGCCTATCAGCTGGCGGCGCATGCGTCCGAAATCTGGCTGGACCCGATGGGGATCGCCTTGTTCCAGGGACCGGGCGGATCGCGGCTTTACTATAAGGGGCTGCTCGAAAAGGTCGGCGCGACCGTTCACGTCTACCGCGTCGGCAAGTTCAAGTCGGCCGTGGAGCCCTATCTCCTCGACAAGGCTTCACCCGAAGCAAAGGAAGCGAGCCAGGCGCTCTATGCCTCGCTTTGGCAGGGCTGGCAGGCCGAAGTCTCCAAGGCGCGACCCAAGGCGCAGCTGGCCGCATTCATCGCCGACCCGGCAACAGCGGTCGCGGCGAGCGGCGATCCGGCTGCCGCCGCGCTGAAGGCGGGTGTCGTCGACAAGCTTGCCGATCGGGCCGCGTTCAACCGCCGCGTGGCACAGATCGCAGGGGTGGGCCGCAAGGAACATCCCTATGCGCGGATCGAACTCAAGCCCTATATCGCGGCCAAATCGCGCGTGCCCGGCGACCGGTCGATCGGCGTGGTGACTGTCGCCGGCACGATCCAGGACGGCGAAGCCGAAGCGGGAACAGCCGGCGGCGAGACGATCGGCAAGATCATCGACAAGGCGGTTGCCTCGGGCAAGTTCAAGGCCCTGGTGCTTCGCGTCGATTCGCCGGGCGGGTCGGCCATGGCATCCGAACGCATCCGCGGGTCACTGGTGGCGGCGCGCGCAAAAGGGATGCCCGTTGTCGTCTCGATGGGCAATGTCGCGGCGTCAGGCGGCTATTGGGTGTCGATGGCCTCCGACAAGGTGTTCGCCGAGCCGACCACGATCACCGGATCGATCGGCATCTTCGGCGTTATTCCGACCTTCGAAGCTGGACTTAAAAAGATCGGCGTAACCAGCGATGGCGTGACCACCACCCCCTTGTCCGGTCAGCCCGATGTGTTCGGCGGCACCAATGCCGCGTTCGATTCCGTCATCCAGACGAGCATCGAGGCCGGGTACAAGCGCTTCATCAATCTCGTCAGCGGGGCGCGGCGTATGACGCCCGAGCGCGTCGATGAAATCGCGCAGGGGCGCGTCTGGGACGGCGGCACGGCACGCCAGCTGGGGCTGGTCGATGCGTTCGGCGGCATCGACGAGGCGATCGCCGAAGCTGCACGGCGGGCAAAGCTCGACCCTGCCCAGCCGCATGCGGTGTGGCTCGACAAGGAGCCGGGCTGGCGTGAAGCTTTTGCGGCGATGCTGGGATCGGAAGAAAAGGAAGAAGGCGCCACCGACCTGTTATCGACGCTGGCGCGGGCGCGGATGGCCTCATTTGCAGGCGTGGCCGAGGATGCACGGATCATGATGTCATCGTCGGCGATCCAGGCACGCTGCCTCGAATGCCCGGTGACGGCGGCGCCCGTCAAACCGGCGACCCTTCTGCAGATGCTCGCAACGTGGATGGGCGCATGATCGAGCTTCGCCCTGCAACGGTTGACGATGCGCACGCGCTCCTGAGCATTTACGGCCCCTATGTCGTCACCAATGCGGTTTCGTTCGAGAGCAAGCCACCCTCGCCCGAGGAAATGCGCGAGCGGGTCATCGCTGCAGGCGATGTTTATCCGTGGATCGTCGGCTGCGACCAGGAAAGCGGCCTCGTTTTAGGCTATGCCTTTGCCAAGCCATGGCGCCCGGGCCCTGGTTACCGATTTTCGGTCGAGACGGGCTGCTATGTCGCGGGCGAACTCGAAGGCCAGGGCATTCGCCGGACGCTTTATGGTGCGCTGATCGCGACCCTGACCGCAATGAACTACACGCAAGCGGTCTCGCAGCTAACGATGCCGCAGGACAAGGCGATCCTGTTGCACGAGGCGATGGGGTTCCGCCGCGCGGGTGTTTATCGCGAAGTCTGCTTCAAGAACGGCCAGTGGATCGACGTCGGCGTGTGGCAGCGTGAGCTGAGCCAGCCGGGCACGCCGCCCGACGAGCCCGTTGGCTTCACCAGCGTCGGCGTGGTACGCAATTAGCTCGCGATATAGTCGCGCAGCGCCGCCGCTTCGGCCTCGATCTTGTCGATGCGGTATTTGACGAGATCGCCGATCGACACGAAGCCGACCATCGACCCTTCCTCGACGACGGGCAGGTGGCGGATGCGACGCCGGCTCATCATCGACAGCGCCGACATCACGGGTGCGTCGGTTTCAACGGTGAGCGCCGGCGATGTCATCACGTCCGCCACTTTCTTCTCGAGCGCGGCGGCACCCTTACTCGCGAGGCAATAGATGACGTCGCGCTCTGAAAAAATGCCGATGACGCCCATGGCGTCGGTGACGGGCACGGCCCCGATCCGGTGTGTCGCAAGAAGCTTCACCGCATCCGCGACCGTTGCTCCAGGGGCAATCGACGTGACGTCGCTGCCCTTACCCGAAAGAATGGCCCTGACAGTCATCGGCGCATCTCCTACAGGCGACACTAACGGTCGCGGGCGTGCATAGTTTCATGCCTGCGCCACAAAGGAAAGCCGCGTGAACAGTCCCGATCTCGACGACCCCGATTATGCCCGCTTTGCCTGGGGCCGCTACAAGCGGTTGATGGCGTGGATGACGCTTGCCTCGCTTGGCGCGGTGCTCGTCGGGCTTGCCGTGCTCAACTATGCCGTCGGCACCATGCCGCTGCTCGGCACATTGTTCGCCGCCGGCGGCATTTTCTTCACCGTGCTGCTCGCGGCCGCGCTGATGGGGCTGGTCTTCCTATCCTCGGGTAGCGGCCATGATTTCAAGATCGAAGATCCAACCCGACCGGAGGAGGAACGATGAACCCCGACGAACCCATTTTGCGCGTTGTGCCGCAGCCCGCCGACATTAATTCGAATGGCCATATCTTTGGCGGTTGGGTGCTGAGCCAGATGGACATCGCGGGCGGGATCCTCGCGGGCCGTATTGCCGAAGGCGCCTGCGCGACGGTTGCAATCGAGACGATGCAGTTCATCGCCCCGATCCTGGTCCGCGATATCATCTCGATCTACGCGCATGTCGAGCGGCGCGGGCGTACGTCGGTCGCGATCCGGCTCGAGGTCATCGCCAGTCGCGACCGGGGCCGCGAGGAAGTGAAAGTGACCAGCGGCGTGTTCACCTTCGTCTCGCTCGACGAGGAGTTCCGCCCTCGGCCATTACCGGCGACGGCGTAAGCGTCCGTCGTCAGCGGGCAGGCGTCT
>JBMOGG010000227.1:0-4445 GCA_049318505.1 Sphingomonas sp.
TTGGAACATTTGATTGCCGATGGGGCTGGCGGCATTGGGCCGGCGTTTACCCGCACTGAACCGCCCCGGGACTGCCGGAAGCCCTTTGGTTTAAGTTATGCGGCCCTGGGCGTGTCGTCCAGCTTAGCGGAGTAGAGATCCTCTGCTTCGGTTGCGGGGATATTGCCGATGGGCGTGCGCAGGCGGCGGTTGTTGAACGGTCGGGGGCATCGAGAAGTTATAGACGTTCAAGAGCACGATGCTGCAGACAGCGAGCCCACGTGCGGCGTCAAGGCTGTCGATCCGCTCAATTGCTCGCCCGTCTGGATCCCCGAGAGCAGCAGTTGTCATGTCAGATTCCCCTTTGAACCGTGGCATCACTTGGGAGCGGCGTCCTTCGACGACCAATGAATGTGTGTGATGCGCCACTTGCCTGCCACCCGACCGAGCAGCATCGTTTCGACGGATCGGCTGTTGATCGCGCGTCCGCGATAGGCTCCGGCGACCGTTTCGACGCTCGTGACCCAAGCGGCATTGCCTGCCTCGCCGTGAGACCGACTAACAAGTGTGCGTCGAACGGCTGCACTGAATGCTGCGTCGGCGGCGAGATGGTGACTGGCATATTCGGCACGGCTGCGCTCGACGCCGCCGGATTCGAAAATCAGTACATCTTCGGCGACGACATCGAGAGCCTTGCGCGGGTCGCCGCTGGCAAGTGCGGCATGGAATGCATCGACGACGGCGACGGGCGTGGCAGCGGCGGCAGTGGCGACCGACGCGGAAGCGGCTTTCGCTGGCGGCGAGCTATGCGATCCCGGGTGGGCGGCTGCGGTCAACATGATCGCGGCCAAGGCTGTTAGGACTAGCTTCGTGACGCGCCCCTTTGTCAGCATGATAACGCGATCGTTTGTCATCTGAGTTACTCCTAGTTTCGAGTCAGGCATCATTCCATAACGACCGGCGACAACATGCCGAGGATCGCCACCATCCCAACGACGATGACGCCAAGACCCATTTCGAATGCCAGGCTGCGGCGGAGGAGCGACAGCGCTGCACCATGATCGAGTTCTGCGTTCGCGCGCGTTCGGACGCTGCGTCGGCTTATCCACGCATTGTGCGCGCCAAAGCAGAGCATGCCGGCTCAACGATGTCGATCCGCTCGCCTGGCTTACCGACGTGCTCACCCGGATCGCCGATCTGCCCCAGACCCGACTCCACGAGCTGCTCCCATGGCAATGGAAAAAGCTACGCGAGCCCCTCGAAACCGCGCAAGCCGCCTAACGCGCGGTCGCCTCGGCTGCAACTCCTGAGAGTATCGGTAGCCATACTCCTGCGAGTTCATAGCACAGGGAAATGCATGATGCCTGCGGTCCACATCGGATGCGTACGCTGCGCATGATGCCGAGTTGATTTATGTTGAAGTCAATTAGCCTTGGGCTTCATTCCGTCATGAGCCCAACGGGAGTTGGTGGCTCGTCCAACTCGGTTTGTGGATTCAGGCGATTGACGGACCACGAATGTGAGATTGGGGGAAAATTTCGCCGCGCGTCGAACATAACGGGAAAGCCTGTCGGATCGAACCGACCAGTAAGCGCGAAAGAGCTGGCCGAGACTGGATTGAAGCTTATTCGGGCTGCCTGCCAGATACGCAGCGGCAAATCTAAGCCATTTCGTATGGTCGTCGCAAACAGGCTCGAACTCTATCAATCAGTCGCCTGGCTCAACCGCTGTCTGGAGACCTCGGCCACGTGCTTCGACTGCTGCTTGAGCCAAGAAATCCTCGATGGCGGCAACTGAGTGCTGACGACATAGGTTGAGGGCTTCGACTTCCGTGAGGCAGTCGATCCCGTAGCCGAATTGGTTTTGCCAGAGGTTGTCAAGTGCTTGGCCATGGCGCTGCCATAGCACATTTCGGGTTACGGGTTGCGGGCTACAATGAAATTATGCGTGCGTCCCGGCTCTCACCGCCCCGTGCCTCGACGTAACCGCGCATGTTGGCGAGCGTGCCGCCAAGGTCGACGTGATCGTCCACGAGCACGTAATTTGCGCCCGGTTGCACGTGCCCCTCGAACGTCGCCGGGGTAACCAGCCGTTGGAATGCTGGGGCGCGGGTATGGCCGACCTTGTTCGTTTGGACAATTTCACCAGCGATAACCTCCAAGCCGAGTTTGTTCCCCAGAACCTGGGCCATCGCGTCGGGGATCGCATTGAAACCGGTCAAACCGGTCAATTCGTCTGCCACCACCGGCAGAAGCAGAGTGGGGCGGTCTCCAACCAATGCCTGGATGCGAGCCAATCCTTCAGGCGAGAGGAGGTCAGCAGCCAGCATCAGGCCTGCGTCTGCATCACCGCTCTTTGCGGCGGCGTATTCTGGATGGTTGTCACGTGAGCGGACGTCTGTGTGGATGACAACCTCAGGAAAGTTCGCAGGCCAAGGTAGCCGGGTCGGGGATTCGTCATTCATCGGATCAAAATGCCTATCGGCTTGCTGAAAAGCCAGAACTGGATCGTGCACCAGCGTGAACCGCAAGGCGAAGGTTGATTCGCGCGCAAGCGTCGCTCAGTGTGGCGCAAATATCTGCCGCTTGTGCCCATATTTCCTGACGTAAATCCGCATCTGCCCGGTTCACATCCCAAAACCTCCGCCTCAATGCACCTGGTGTTTGCGTCCATTGTATTCTCTACTCTTCCTTATCCGTCTCTGTCATTCCGCAAGTTGTTCTATTCTCTGTTGCGGTGGCCGTGGCAGTGACTGCGAATTCTTCTGAATTTTAAGCCTCAAGGCAAAATTCTTGGATCAGGGGGCACCAGTAAGTGCCAACGAATGGAAGCAAGTCCCATGTCCAACCCCGACAAAATCATCCGCCTCAAGACCGTTCTCGCCCGCACCGGCCTTTCCCGCTCCACAATGTACCGCAAGATCGCCGAGGGGACTTTCCCGTCCCAGTTAAAGATCAGTGTTCATGGGGCAGCGCGAGCCTGAATAGGCCCGGCTGCCGCCGTATTCGCTGCCGGGGTGCAATTGCCCAGATAATCCGCCCATTGCTTCATCAAGCTGCGGCGCTTTTCGAAGAAATCAGTTCGGCGGTAGGCGGCTTCGACCTTGTTGGGCAGCTTGTGGGCGAGGGCCTTATCAGCAACCTCCTTAGGGAAGTCGGTGCATTCGGCGGCCCAGTCCGTGAAGATGGATCGGAAGCCATGTACTGTGATGCTGGCGAAACCATCGTCGCGCAGCAGTTTGGTCATGGTCATGTCGCTGATCGGCTTCTTGCCATCATTGGAAAAGACTAGGCTGGCATCGCTCGTCCGCTCATTCCAGCGCTTGCGCAACAGTGCCACAACCGGTGCGGAGAGAGGCACGATATGAGTTTCGCCTGCCTTCATCCGTTCGGCAGGAATGGTCCATACCGCGTTTTCGAGGTCAAACTCGGTCCATACCGCAAGGCGTGTCTCGTTGGAACGCACGGCGTTGTAGATCGTGAAGCGAAAGGCGTCGCGCCCGGTCGTCGGGGTTTAAAGGTATCCGGGCGCTCCTGCGGAATATCCGGACCGCGCAACAGCGCCTGGTCATCTTGGCCGATGCGACCAGCCCATCGACCATTATCGGGGAGTCGCCCTCGCCGCTGCTGGACGCGCTTGTTACCAGCTTGCGAGCGGTGTGGTAGAACGGCGAAGTTCAGCTGTTGCGCGACAAACTGGATAGGAGCCGTTTGGCCTCAAGGAGATATGTTCCCGAGGCAATACGCCCTGATTGATTGTCGCGCCACAACCTCGACTCGCGCACAGGCGCCGCCGCCTCTTGGCAGAGCCTTGGGTATGCGCGACAGCCGCCCGGCCAGATGAACCAACCGGACGCGAGGTTGCGAGGTAAGGCGGAACTCGGGAGAGAAGACATCGGCTCTCTCTGTGGCGAGCAGCGACAGGATTGCGTCATTGGGCGCGCGGGTACCGATCAACACATGTTGGTGGAATTCAAAACGTGCTTAATGAAAGATCAGAACCGATCCGTAATGGCACAGTTATTGGGTAACTCAGGACAAAGTGAATATTATCAAATCTCAGGCAGATTTTTAACCACTATTTCTGTTTTTTCACATTGTTTTTTGTCATATAATAACGTTGAATAAGAGAATAATTGAAAAGAGACGGCTCTGATGAAACTCATATTGGCAATGGTACTTGGGGCGCTTTTGGTTTGTGATCAGGCCAGTGCGCAGACGCTGATATCCCAGCCCTTTAACCAACCGCCCCCGGCGGGCGCCAAAGTCGTAAATTTCGATTCTCCCCTGCCTAATGGCTTTTCGTTGAGTGGCGGAACGATCATTCAGGGATCAATTCCTACAAGCGCTTCTCCTGCAGGGAATTCGACCAACTATCTATCGCTCGGGAGTGGACAGACAGCGTTAGTCACTGCCGATCAGGATTATCGTACCGGTGGGTTCTACTGGGGATCGATCGATACCTAT
>JBMOGG010000228.1:0-4439 GCA_049318505.1 Sphingomonas sp.
AGGCTGATAACCAAGTTCGGAAGCGGTCCACTGCGTTGCCGACCAAATGCCGGTCAGCACGATTAGGAACACTGCCAGCACTTGCCCCCATAATATTTTCGTGGCTTGCATAACTGATCTCCGAAAGTCCGGGAAATCAGGGCGCAAATGCAAGTATTTCAAGCGAATTTGGTGGGACGAGAAGTATGGCGTGGAATGAGAGAGACTGGCGTAGAAGCCGCCTATTTGCTTTGTGCGATTAGCTGTTTCACCGTTGCCAGAGGCAGGAACAGGCGCCTGTCATTTGTGGGCAGCGGGGTGAACCCGTACCCGGCATAAAGTCGCTTGCGCTTATCGACCGGTTCGGGGTTTCCGTCGTCCAGCACATCAAGCATGACCACAGACACACCCAGCTCATCGCCAATCCGCGCAATCCGTTTTAGACAATCTGCCAGCAAGTCGCCGCCATAGCTATTCCCTGCAAAGCGGATATCAACGCCGATCATCGAGATGTAAATCGCAGGGATAGAACCATGCCCCGGCCGATCCCTTGCATATTTTGGCGGCAGTTCGGTGTAATCGACCTTGTGCGCGTTGATCGCGTAAAAACCAACGAGCTGGCCGTCACTCCCGACCAAAACATAAACGCGCAGATTGTCGGCTTTGACCAGCTTGTTCGCTGTCTTCTTGAAGAAATTATCGACCTGCTCGACACCGCACGAAAAGGCAGCGCGGTCATGTCGCGCGGAATCGAACGGCTCAATGATGCCGCGCGGGGCGGTTGTGCCTCGCGCGGTTGGCACAGTCACTTGCTCTGGATTGTCTGGCTATGACGCGCAAAGGCATCACGCAGCTTAGCGGTGGGTGCGGGCGGATTATCGAGCGCAGCAAAGATGGCTACATGATCGGCAGGCTGCAACATCGTATGTTCATGCGCGGCGATAGTTTCGAGCGCGGACTTGTAGGCTGCGTTCATCGTGAACACCGAATCGTCCACACCGGACAGGGCGGCGGCGCGCTGGATGATCTGCTTGATGCGCGGCTTGGTGCGGAAGTTCATCCGCTCGCTGCTGCGCTCATTCAGATCTTTCGTGCTATCGTCAAATGCCAGCATCATGGCCTCCTGAATTTCCAATCGCAAAAGTATGTACGCCTTTGTGGCGCACAAGTCAAGATTGAAGGCGAAAAGCATTGTCAAAGCCCCAGACCTCTCCCCCGACCGAACGACCAATCGACCCCACCATCGCCGCGCATGACGCCCGAGATATGTTTACCGATCTGCTTATCGAGTGGAGGTGACCACGGCACCAGCGCGAAGCCTAGCCCATTGTCGATCATCGCATAGCGGCCCGATGCCAGATTCAATTGCCGGCGAACGGTGCCCATCACATATTCGCCCGACTTGGATGGATTATAGGAAATGCCCATCTCGGTTGACAGCCGCTGTGCGGTCGCTTCGAGGTCACTGCCTTTAAGTGTGTCGAGCAGGTTCCGTGCGAAGATGATCCGCTGACCCTGCCGACGCGCCAAGCCAATATCGGCGAGATGTTCAGCGCGGGCTTCCATCGCGTCGCGCACTTCGGCCCCGAATCCGCCGCCAAGATCGACGCTGCCTTTGTTCAAGTTTCGGTGATCGAGCCATGTCGCACCCGGTGCTGCAATCTGGCTTTTCAAATCCAAATCCGAACGTACAGCAAGCGCGGTGCGGGCTCGGCCCTTACGATCTTCAAAGTGCCGCAGTTCGACAATCGAACCGGGCCTGCAATCGGTGGTGGCATCGATGTCGGAGAAGGTCAGGTGATGCGTGCGGCCGTCGATCCCGTCGATGATAGCATAAGCACTGCCAGTCAGCTCTTCGTGGAGGCCGCGATCGATCAGCTTGCCGATCACCGGTTTGCCTTGATCAGGGTTGATGCTGTAGCTGCTTGTCCCTCGGTCGATGCCGCGCTTCTATTGTCACCACGATTGGCTTGGGCTGGCAGGCTGCCTTCCTTATCACCGGCGCGCTGGGCTTTATTTGGTTGGGCTTTTGGTTCTGGTTCTACAAGCCGCTCGAAGCGCATGCCAAGGTCAACGCCGCCGAACGCGAGCACATCCGCTCTGACCCTGTAGAAGCCGACACGCCTATCAAATGGGAGGAGCTCATGCGCCACCGCCAGACCTGGGCCTTTGCCATCGGCAAATTCATGACCGATCCGATCTGGTGGTTCTTCCTGTTCTGGCTCCCCGATTTCTTTGGAAAGAATTACGGGCTCGATCTCAAGACATTCGGGCCGCCACTGATTGCGATCTATTTGCTCGCTGATGTTGGCAGCATTGGTGGCGGCTGGCTGTCCTCCAAATTGATTAACCGTGGTTGGTCGGTCAATGCCGGGCGCAAGACGGCAATGCTGGTCTGCGCGCTGTGTGTCCTCCCTGTCAGCCTGGCAATCTATGCTGAGAATCTCTTCATTGCCGTTGGCATCATTGGCCTTGCTGCAGCGGCGCATCAGGGCTGGTCAGCAAACCTGTTCACGCTGGCATCGGATGTAATGCCCAGGCGCGCGGTCGGTTCCGTTGTCGGCTTTGGCGGCATGATGGGCGCGGTCGGGGGCATGTTGATGGCGCAATATGTCGGCACGATGCTGGAGGGTGCGGGCAGCTATACGCCGATTTTCCTCGCGATCGGTTCAATCTACCTTATTGCCCTCGCGATCATTCATCTGATCCTCCCGAAGCTTGAACCAGCGAAGCTGTGAACGTAGCAGCCGGTCCTCCGGCGCGAGAAGCGCTGCTGCGTCTGTTTAATGCAGGAGTCGCGGCGGTCCAGGCTCGCCAATGCCTGCCCACCTATCTACCACGGAGTGGCGTGAAGGGCCGTACTGTGCTGTTTGCGCTGGGCAAGGCAGCCGGGCATATGGCCGAAGTCGCGTTCTAACATGTGCTGATCGATGAGGCATTGATCGTTACTCGGCATGGCCACATGCCTGCCTCTTGGTACCCACCCGCTTGTGCAAAAGTGATTGAAGCGGGCCATCCCAATCCCGATGCAGCCAGTATCGAGGCAGGCTTGGCTGCTGATTGTTTTTATTGGCGCACCGGAAGGGATTCGAACCCCTGACCCCTGCCTTCGGAGGGCAGTGCTCTATCCAGCTGAGCTACCGGTGCTTGGAAAAAAAGACATATAAATCAATGCTATAATAATACAGGATAGGTCGCACTGTGTCACGCCGTGGCTGGATGTTGCACTATTTTGCACTATTTTTGCACTTGGAAATCCGATAGGATTGCCCGACCGGCGAGGAGCTGACCGTGGCACAAAATCTGACGACCCCGTTTGTTGAACGACTGAAACCCCGCGATGTCCCTTTCGAAGTGCGCGATGCCAAAGCGCCGGGTCTGATCCTGCGCGTCGAGCCCGGGGGAACCAAAACATTCTATTGCCAAGCGCAGCGCGGCAAGCGCCAGAAGATTGGTCGAGCCAGTCAGATCGGACTGCAGCTTGCGCGCGACACCGTCAGCGAGATCATCGCCCGGACCCGCCTTGGCGAAGATGTGATTGGCAAGCGCCAGAAGCAAAAGTCATCGCCGACGCTCGCGACATTCATTGCCGAGGACTACGCGACCTATGCCCATGGCAACCAGAAGGATCCGCAAGGCAGCATCGCAAGGCTCAACAAGTCCTTTGCCTGTTTTGCCCAGATCAAGCTGGCGGCGTTGACGCGGCCCGACGTCGAGCGATGGCGCGCCATGCGCCGAAAGAGCGGCATTTCAACCGCGACGATCAACCGCGATATCAATTGTCTTCGGTCAGCGCTCAACCAGGCGGTGATTTTTGGTCATATCGATGTCAATCCAATCGCCAAAATCGGGATGGTGAGTGTCGATCCAATCGCTCGGGTTCGATTCCTTTCGGGCGATGAGGAGCGCCGCCTCCGCGGGGCGTTGTCAGCGCGCAATCGGCGCAAGCGTCTCGAACGCGTAAGTGGCAATGCCTGGCGGCGCCAAAGGGGGCACGAGTGTCGTGCCGAAATTGCTGAAGATGAGATGCCGGACTATCTCGAACCTATGGTGCTTATCGCCATGAACACCGGGCTGCGTCGCGGTGAATTGTTCAATCTCTTATGGTCCGATGTCGATCTGGAAAATGCAGATCTGACCGTTGCGGCTAAGGGCTCGAAAACGCGGCGGGTGCGCCACGTGCCCCTGAACCCCGAAGCGCAGAAGCTCTTCAAAGACTGGCGCGCCTCATGCGGTTCCCGAACGTACGTGTTTGCGTCGCCCAGCGGCGAGCGGTTCGCCACAGTCAAGACGGCGTGGCTTGCTCTCATCAGGCAAGCCCGGATTGAGGACTTCCGGTTTCACGATCTTCGGCATCATTTTGCGTCACGGCTTGTGATGGAAGGTGTCAGCCTCGCCACGGTGCGCGAGCTTCTCGGTCACGCCGATTATGCGATGACGCTTCGATATGCGCATCTTGA
>JBMOGG010000229.1:0-4430 GCA_049318505.1 Sphingomonas sp.
TCAAACTGACGTAATTGGTGGCATTCACAACACGCTCGGGGCGCGTAGGGTGTGCTTGTCAATTCCCCATATTTAGGCCGAAATTGACGTCGAACTGTCCAACCTGATTCAGAAAAAAAACCGTTTTCCCGTAGGCATTTAGGCGCGCACGAAAGCGCGCCAGTCGACCTAAGGCTTGGAGCCTTCAGCCGCAATGTTCTTGGTTTAGTCTGAATTGGGGACCAAATAGCCATCCTGAATTTGGCAGCTTGCACACTTAGCTGACCGTCAGGTTTTGGGAGGGAGAGCAGCCCGTCGGCTACCGCTTCCAGATATTGCCATTCGTTTGCCAATCCGCCGTTCCTGAAAGCGGACGAAAATGGAGGTAGGTGACTAAAGGAACAGTTTTGCCGTTAATGGCAGTATCGCTGCGCCGATGGCGGCGACTTCGCCTGATGCCTCAGCAGGCACGATTCGCGCTCTGGGTCGTGGAACCGCCCGGCGCCTCTGGTCGTAAATTTCGATCTCGGGAATTGCGCGCTTGGCAAGTGACAGGGGTATTCGCCCTCCTAAAACGACTGCTTCAAGATCGAGAATGGCAGACGCGTTCGATGCAATTATTGACAAAGAGGTCCGAACTCGGGCGACCCAATCGTCAATGGCGGGCCAGCTCGGGTCGAACGAGTGGAGCAAAGCATCGACTGTTGGAACGGCGACCCCCTGCGCGGCAACGAGTTGGCGCAACAATTCTAGATTTGGAAAGGGATAGATGTTTGGTGGTAATCCGCCTGCAAACTCGCCAGCGTTACCGAACCGGCCACGCCATAACTCACCGTTCAAGACCACCCCACCGCCAACTCCTGCAGCGATGTAAAGATAGGCGAAGCTGGACGCCCATTTGCCGACGCCCAGAATGCTTTCTGCAATGGCGGCTGCATTTCCGTCGTTGTCGGCATAGGCTGGCAGCTTGAAGCGGTCCGAGAAAACCCCGGCAACATCGACACCCGCCCAGTCATCGAGCTCGAACGGCGTATTGAAGCCACCAGTCTCGATAAACGAGCCAGCGATCGCGACGCCAATGCCAACGAGGCCTACCTGGACGATACCATGCCCGACGCAAATCGATTCTAGTTGCGTTGTTGTCCAGTCCAGCACGTCATTGATAGGCAAACGGGCAAGCCGTTCGGACCGTTGAGCGACCAGGGCTCCGGTGAAGTCCAAGACCACCATGGACAGCGCATCGGACATCACCGACACACCAACAGAGTGTGCGAAATTGGGCACGAGGGTAAAGCCGTTACTCGGATAGCCCCTTTTGCCGGGTGCCATGGATCCTGCGAGCTGGACGCTACCAGAATCGCAAAGCGTGCTCACGATGCGCGACGCCGACTGTTGCGTAATTTCCAGTGCCTCGGCCAAAGCGAGCTGCGTCATCGTTTTCCGGCGAAAGAGCTGCCCAAGCACGCGACGTTCGTTGCGCGTGATCCCGTCGGTTCCGCTCGCCAGAGAAGTCGCCATATTTTCCGTCATGAATGCTCCTTAGCCAATCGCTATCGGACATCGCACGCATTTCACACTCAAAATGTTCAATGTCATAAATTGGACACTCTATGTGTGTAACTGAGCCGGCATTGAGGTTCGACTCGTCAAAGTTGGTCACATCACGTGATCGATTTCGCGCGCGTCGCAAAATAAGGGGAGTTTCAATGTCGACCGCTTTAAAGAGCGTACTGTTCGCATCCGCTGGTTTGGCTGTGTTAACGCCAGGATTGGCTCAGGCTCAGGCCGTTTCGCGTGCCGCTGCCGCCCCCGACGGGGAGGAGAGCGGCGAGATCGTCGTCACCGCGACGCGCCGCGCTGAACCGCTGCAGCGGGTGCCAATCGCGGTTTCCGTCATCGACGGCGACACGATGCGGGCCGCTAATCTGAACAATCTGCGCGATGTCGCCAGCCAGATACCCTCGCTGAACTTCCGAACGGCTGCCTCAAATAAGGATCAGGCGCTGTTCCTGCGCGGCATCGGGACAATTTCGACGTCGCCAGGGGTCGAGCCTTCGGTGTCCACCGTGCTCGACGGCGTTGTGCTTGCACGGCAGGGCCAGGCTACGCTCGACCTTCTCGATATCGAACGGATCGAGGTCCTTCGCGGTCCCCAAGGCACTTTGTTCGGCAAAAATGCGTCGGCAGGTGTGCTGAATATCGTGACCAAGAAGCCAAGCGACACGTTCCGCGCCTTCCTTGATGCGGCCTATTACACCGGCGGCGATGAATTCCGCGGACGGGCCGGTGTTTCAGGCCCGCTCGGGCAGGATGTTGCAGCTTCAGTTACCGTTCTCGCAAGCCGCTACAATGGCAATGTCTCGAACGTGTTCAATAGCGCAACAATCAACGGTTTCGAGCGCTATGGCGCGCGCGCCAAACTGTCTGCAAAGCTGTCGGACAATCTCGAAGCGCTCATCGTGGCAGATTATATGCACGGGAAGGACACGGCCCCGCAGGGCGTCGTCACCCGCACTTTCCGCGTTGCTTTTCCAACCAATGCCGTGACCAATTTTCCGGCCTTTGCCACGGCACTTCTGCCGGTGGTCGCCAACGAGCAGAACCGGCGGATCAATAGCAACTACAACACGCAAGTCGAAGACGACAATTACGGCCTTTCGTTGCAATTCGACCTCGGCATCGCCAACCACACGCTGACCTCCATCAGTGCTTATCGGAAGTGGAAAAACACCCAGCTGCAGGATCAGGATCGGCTTCCGGCACCGGTTGCGGGCTTCCCCCAGCAGCACGACGTCGGGCTGCTCGACTTCGATCAGATCTCGCAGGAGATTCGGATCGCGTCGCCGAAAGCTCAATTTATCGACTATCAGTTCGGCGCATTCTTTTTCCGGGGCACCAACAGCGAAATTTACCGGCGCGACACTGTCACGGTCTCTGGAGCGAACAGCACACCCAATTTTGGCATTGCAAACTATGGTGTCACCAACACGAGCTACGCCGTGTTTGGCGAAGCCAACATCCATTTTGCCGAAAACCTGAGGGGCACAGCAGGTCTGCGCGTCACGCACGACGACCTGAGCTTTCGCTTCGCCCGGACGTCGACCTCTGCGGTGCCGGTTACTGGCATTCAGACTGCTTTCACAGCCAATGGCTCGACAAGCTCGGTGGGCTATTCGGCCCGCACCGGTCTCCAGTTCGATGTCGCGCGATCGGTCATGCTGTATGGAAGCTACGCACGGGGCTATAAGGGACCAGCATATAATCCAGCCTTTAGCATGCTGGCGCAGGACACTATCGCGTTGAAGCCTGAAACCTCCGACGCATTCGAACTCGGAATCAAATCACGGTTCCTCGACAACGCGATTCTTCTCAATGTCGCGCTGTTTCTCGACAAGTTCGAGAATTACCAGGTGCCGTTCTTCGATGTCGTGAACGGGTCGCAAGTGACCCGGCTAATCAATGCGGGCAAGGTTTCGACGCGCGGCATCGAAGCCGACTTCACGGTCAAACCGGTCAAGGCATTGTCGATTGGCGGGGCGCTTGCTTACACTGTCGCACGCATTGATCAGTTCAACTGCCCGACAGGCACGACCGCTGCCTGCACCGTCAACGGTTTCCCGCTGCCGTTCGCGCCCGAGTGGAAGGGGAGCGTCCGCGCGACCTATCGGGTGCCTGTCACCAGCAGTGTCGATGTTGTTATCGGCACTGATGTTAACTGGCAAAGCAGCACACAATACAGCATCAACCAGACACCTGACACGATCTTCAGCCCCTATGGTATCTGGAATGCGACGCTCGGCATCGCCACCACAGGGGGATTGCAAATCAATCTGGTCGCCAAGAACATCACCGATCGGTCGTATTCGCCCAATCTCGCGACGTTCGGAAGCGGCGTCGTCCGCTTTGTGCCACGCGATGATCAACGCTACTTCGGCATCAACTTCCACAAAGAATTCTAGGGAATGAACGACAGCTCGAGCGACCTCAGAAGGCGCGATATTCTGGGCATGTTGGGTGCAACGACGGCGCTTGCCGTCGCACCATCGACAAGCGCAAAGACAGGCAGTGGAGCAGCCAACCAGTCGAAGCTTAGCGACAAGTTCTTTGCCGACGGACAGGTCCGCCCATTTGCGGGAAATACCATCGTCTGCCACTTGCCCCAGCAAGGCGAAAACGCCGCATGCTTTGACGTGTTGCTCGACATGTATCGCGCTTCACGCGCCTGGGCTTTTGGCGACGAACTGACAATGTTGCCGCCATCGAGCTACCACATGACCGTCTTTGGTGGCGCCAACGATCGTCCACGCAGCCGGGCAAACTGGCCCGACGATTTGCCGCTCGATCTGCCGATGAGCGAATGCAATCGGATTGTCGGGGAGCGATTGCGGTCGTTCCGAATGGGCGTCGAGATGCCCATTCGAATGAAAGCCGATCCCGACCGCGTATCTGAC
>JBMOGG010000230.1:0-4334 GCA_049318505.1 Sphingomonas sp.
GGAGCATAATTGGTGCTCATTATGATACGGGGCAGGGGATGTCCGCAAGCCGATCGGCTTGCGGACATCACCGTCACAATCGTGCGGGCTTCAGAACAAGCTATAGAAGTCTGATCAAACGCTCACTGAAGTGGAAAATCAGCCGCGAAGCACCGGCGCTGGCAGCGGTCCTAGCACCGCCTCCACCACCATGCCGATCGCAAGCAGCCTGCGGTCTCCACCTTCAGGGCCGTCGAGCTCGATCGCCACTGGTAGCCCACTCGCTGTCAACCCGCACGGCAGTACCAGCCCCGGCAGCCCCAATGTGCTGCCAGGCGTGATGTTGCGGGCAACGGCGATGGCGAAGGGCACTCCTTTGCCGCCGATATCTACATTGCCTTGGTCTCCTAGCGGCGTTGCCGGAACCATTGTCGCCGGCAGCAGCATGGCGTCTATTCGGTTTTCGGCGAACCAGGCGCTCATTGCCCGCTGCAGTGCCGGCCGTGCCACATCTCGGGCGGCAGCATACACATCTTCGGCAATTGCAGATGGCGCTCCGTGCAGCGCCATCATAGCGAAGACATTCGCCACATCGGCGCTGACCCCGGCGAACATCGTTTCGAAATCAACAGGCGCGCCTGATACCAAAAGATAGCGTTCCAGCGCCGGCACCACATCATGCGCCTGGATCGCCATCGCCACCGGCATAACCCCATCCAGTCCGACCACAGGGGCTTCGACGATCACTGCGCCAGCGGCTGCGAGCTGTGCCAGCGCCGCTTCGACCAACACCGCCACCTGGGCATCGATACCGGCAAAGTAGAAGTTGCGGTCGATGCCGATACGAAGACCGGCGAGCGTTGCCGATTCGATCGGCGCAGGCTCGCCGCTCACCACCGCGTCAAAAAGCGCAAGGTCGGCAACGCAGCGTGCGTGCGGCCCGATCTGATCAAACAGCGCGGTGATCGGCGCAGTGCCGTCTGTCGGGTAGCGGCCCGTTGTGGGACGGAAGCCGACGATGCCGCACAATGCTGCAGGCACGCGAATGGATCCTTGCGTGTCTTCAGCCACGCCCAGCGGCGCCATCCGTGCCGCCACCGCCGCCGCAGTGCCACCGGAAGAACCGCCGGGGATCCGCGAGGGGTCATAAGGATTGCGCACCGCGCCGAACTCCAGATTGCTGCTGGTCCAGCCAAACGACAGTTCGTGGATATTCGTCTTGCCCAGCACGATGGCGCCTGCCGCCTTCAGCCGAGCGATGGTGGTGGCGTCGTGGGCCGGGATCCAGCCTCGGAGCGCCTTTGTCCCAACGGTCGTTTCGATGCCGGCAGTGTTGACGCTGTCCTTCACCGGAATCGGCAGGCCGTGAAGTGGGCCCAGCGCGCCGCCCGCCGCACGGTGCGCATCTGCTGCCCGTGCCGCTTCGCGAACCTCCGCAGGTTCGAGCGTGATAAAGGCGTTTAGTGCGGCGCCTGCTGCGCAACGCGCCAGCAGCGCTTCGGCATAGTCCAGCGCCGACATCTCGCCCGTCCGCATCGCCGCCACTGCGGCAGTTGCCGAAAGCTCGATCATCGCTGCGCTGTCCATTTCCGATTTCTCCTGCCAGACTGATTTCTCTATCCTGAGTGTCCATCGACGACGAACTCTAAGCGCGCACCATTGGCGGATGTTCTGACATGAGGCCCGCTAGATCGCCCTGTGCTGCTGTGATGTTTTGGAAAGCGAGAACCTCTGGCCACCAGTGCAGTCGCGCTCATGCGGTTCGCAGATCTAAGAACGCGCTGGAAGTGCCATTGCCGTGCCGATCAGGGCGTCACGGGTGACAAGTTTCGCCAATTGCTCTTCACTCCATCCATCGGTCCCGGCGGGCCGCAAAGGGATGACCATGTAGCGGGTCTCGGCGCTCGTTTCCCAGACCCGGATCGCAACATTCGCCGGTACATCTAGGCCGAGTTCCCGCAACACCGGGCGCGGTTCCCGGACTACGCGAGCGCGGTATTCTGGGCTCTTGTACCAGTCGGTCGGCAGGCCGAGCACCGGCCAGGCAGTACACGAGCATTGCGTGCAGACAATGACATTGTGGCGGTCGTGCGTATCCTCGAGCGCGACGATGTATTCGCCCTGGGGCCCCTCATAGCCGAGCTCGGCACAGGAGGCGGTGGCATCCGCCCGCAGCCGCGCCAGGAAGGCCGGGTCGCTCCACGCCCGCGCCACCACGCGGGCGCCGTTCTCGGGCCGCCATTCCTCGGCGCCGAGTTGGACGATGTGATCGATTGCTTCGGCGCTGATTAAGCCCTTTTCGATAAGGGCCGAACGGACCGCAGCGGCCCGCGCAGCGATCGGCGCGACGTCTGGCCTGGTCATCGCCCGCATCCTTCCAAGTAGCTATCCCAGAGATCAACGACGACCGTATCATTGCTATCGGCATCCCACAGCTCGAGGGCGGTGAACTCGACATGATAGGTGTGTTCGTCGCGGCGTTCACCGCCATGCGCCGAAGTGTCGGGGAAAGAGAACTTCGGCGCCACGTGCAGGATCGTACCCCGCTTGCCGCGGCAAAAGCCCGGCGCGCGCGTATGCCCCTGGGGATGATAGTCGCGCACTCGGACCTGTTCGCCGACGTGAAATCGCGCCTCAGGCTGTGGGGTCAGATCGGCCAAAGGCCGGGCCGCGACCGGCAAGGCAAGCGGAAAGGCGCCGCCGGCCCGCGCCTCCAGATCGACAACATCGAGGACGCCATGTTCGATCAGCAGGGTGGTGATGCCGGTCAGCATGCGCTCGTAATAATGCACCGGGAGATAGTGGGCAGGGGCCATCCGCTCAATCGAATGCCGGTAAGCGTCGGCGGTGAAGTCGGGCAGCATCGTGCCGGCCGCCATCAGCACGGCGAAGGCGGTTTGCTGCCATTCCTCGTGGAAGACCGGTTCATCGGTCTCGGCAACAACGGCGCCGAAGCCGTACATGCCGCCAAGATCATGAATGCTCCGCATCGACGTTATGCTCCCGCATGCCCAGTGCCATCTTATAGCGCCAGCTTCCGACATGCCACGCCTGTCATCTTCATTCGTTCACCTGAAGGTGGCCGCGCCGCGAGGGCTATAGGCATCATGCGTAGATCATGGCAGGTTGGGGCGATGCATCAGCCAGTATCGAGTAACGTATGAACTCTGCCGACTATGCCGCCCATGACGGCCTCGCCCTCGCCGGCTTGATCCGCGCGCGTGATGTCTCGCCGCTCGAGGTCGTCAATGCCGCGATCGAGCGCATCGAAGCGCTCAACCCCACCCTCAACGCTGTCGTTTACCGCGCATTCGATGCGGCGCGCGGCGCCGCGTCCGCGCCACTGCAGGACGCGGTGTTCGCCGGTGTTCCTTTCCTCGTCAAGGACCTCGGTATCGGAGTCGCGGGCTGGCCGCGTACCAGCGGCAGCCGTTTCTGTAAGGATGTTGTCGACACCGCCGACACCGGGCTGACGCGGCGCTACCGCGACGCCGGCGTTGTGCTGCTCGGTCGCGCAGCGTCGTCAGAGTTCGGCATCGTCGGCAATACCGAGACGTCGCTGTTTGGCCCGACGCGCAACCCATGGAACCTCGACCATATAGCGGGCGGGTCTTCGGGCGGGTCGGCCGCGGCGGTGGCGGCAGGCCTTGTGCCGCTTGCGCATGCTTCGGACGGGCTTGGCTCGATCCGCATACCCGCAGCATGTTGTGGGTTGGTGGGCATGAAGCCGACGCGCGACCGCGTCCCCAACCTCCCCGACGGCTTCGACTATGCAATGGGCTTCGTCGCCGATCACGTCGTCAGCCGAACGGTGCGCGACAGCGCGGCGATGCTCGACGCGACGGGCATCCCCGAGCCCGGCTCGCCCTATGCGATCCCTGCGAAGGCCGATTTGTACATCAATGAGGTGGCGCGATCGCCGGGCCGACTGCGAATTGCGTGGTCGCCCGAAACCGCGTCGGGCAAGCCGATCGACCCGCAGGTTCAGGCCGCCCTCGAAGCCACCGCAGCGACGCTGTCCGCGCTCGGCCATGAGGTGCGCGAGGAAGGGCTCGGCATCGATTATCGCAAGCTCTACAAGGTGCGCGGCGCCGTTTCGGGGGCAAATTTTGCCGCCGGCATGGCGCGGACCATCGCCGAGGTTGGGCGCGAGCCGCGCGAGGACGAGTTCGAACCGCTGACCTGGGCCGCGTGGCAGATGGCACGCACCGTCACCGGCGAACAGGCGTTCTGGGCGCTGCAGGAGTTGCGCCAGCTGGCGCGCGGCATCGGCGTTCGCTTCGAGGCGTTCGACGTCTACGTGCCCTTCGGCGAAGCCAAGCCGGGTGCCACCGGCCTCGAAGTCCTGCTGCCGC
>JBMOGG010000231.1:0-4260 GCA_049318505.1 Sphingomonas sp.
CGGGGTGGCCGGTGTGGCGATAATAGATCTTGTCGGTCGTCTTCTTGCCGGTGAAGCGCACCTTTTCGGCGTTGATGACGATGATGTTGTCACCGCAATCGACGTGCGGCGTGAAGCTGGCCTTGTGCTTGCCGCGCAGGCGGTTGGCGATCAGGCTGGCGAGGCGACCAACGACAAGCCCTTCGGCGTCGATAATCAGCCATTTCTTCTCGACCTCGGCGGGCTTGATCGAGGCGGTGGAACGGGTGAGCATGGTTTTTTGTCCGGTAAAAAGCGAAACGGCCAGGAGAAGCCCCCGGCCGGATGGCGGCGATATCGCGGAAAACAGCGCTTGCGTCAAGCTTTTCCGCGGTTTTTCGATGTGGTATTAGGATACCTTACTGCACGCGCGTGTAGCTGCGCGTGTCGATTCGCATCGGCCGGCCCGGAATGGCAACCTGTTTGCGATAGCGGATACTGTCGGTCACCCCTGACGGCAGCGCGATGGTCATCACGGCTTCGTCGCTGAACGTCATCGATCCTGCTTTGGCGATTTCGGACTCGGTCGCCGCGCGCATCTTGGGGTCGGTAATCGCTGCCAGCATGCTGCCGACGATCGAGTCAGTCAGCCGCTTCAAGTCGGCCTGGTTGGCCGTTGACGAGAGCACCACCTCGGCGGACGAGCCGGGGACATAGCGCCGCAATTCGCTCTGCGTGAGATAATGGATTCGACCGTCGCCGATCGGTGCTGCCGCTTCCACTTCTTCAGTCGTCGGCTGGCCGGGCAACATCGGCCCGATGTTGCGCAGCATCATCCGCGGGCTTTCAAGCGCCGCATTGATGAACGCCTCCTGGCTCTGGGTGCGCTGCTGCTCGACCACCGCGCCCATGATCTTCGCCATGATCGCCCGCGCGTCGGCCGGCAAGTCAGCGAATTCGCTGTCCATCGACGTCACCAGTTTTGCCAGCATGGTTTCCGTTACCGTGCGCACGTCCGCTTCGTTGAGCAGCGCTTCGGCATAGCCTTGCGGCGTCACCGCGATGACCAGCGGCACGCCGACGCCTACCGCATAGACCTTGCTCAATATCGCCTGCATCGGCCCCGGCGCTTCGACACGGACCGATTTCGTCACCCAGCTGAGCCGGAAGCCGCCATTGTCCGCCTTGGAATAGGTCAGTTCGTCGACCGACCGGACGAGCTGGGTCTGCCCGCCATTTTCGGTACGCATCTCGAAATCATAGCGGATCGGAACGCCGAGTGGCGGCGCAAAAGGCAGGGTGATCGTCGCCGGTGCGTCGGTCTCGACGCGCGACGGCGCTGCTGCTGCCCCGCTTGTCATGCCGCCGGCGAGCAGCAGCGCAATCATAGCCGCGCGCAGGATGGAACGCTTCATTGCTCGCCTTTCAGAGTTCCACACTAGTGTCGGGTGTCGTGCCCAGCCGCCGCAAGACCGCTTCGGCGGCGCAATAATGCCCCAGCCATTCCCGCAGGCGCGGCACCGCGTCATCATCGGCGATGAAATCTGCGGCGGGCAGGAGGGCCCAGTCCTGGCCTTCGTCGCCAAAGCGTACGCTGGCGACTTCTTCCTCGGTCAGATTGACCGCGAGGAAGTGCGACATGGTGGCATGATCGGCGAGATAATAGGCGCGGTGATAATGGACACGGTCGACACCAACGAAAACCCCGAATTCCTCGGCGAGTTCACGCAGGGCGCATTCGGCCGGGGTTTCATCACCCTCCCGCCCGCCGCCGGGCAGATCGAGCATGTCGGGGAACGGGATGCCCGGCTTGTCATCGCGGCGGTAAACCAGCAGGGCATCGCCCAACATGGCGGCCAGCTTGGCGCCGGCAAAGGGCGCACCGTCCCAGATCATGTGCCCGGGGTTTCTGCCGCATGCGCCTGCAAATGCCCGAGCGCGGTCGTTTCCAGCGCCTTGACGTGGGTCGCCGCCAGCACGACGTCGGGCGCAAAACCGGCGATGCGAGCCTCCTCCCAGCGTGCGGCGCACAGGCACCAGCGGTCACCGGGCTTGAGCCCTGGAAAGCCATATTCGGGGCGTGGGGTCGACAGATCGTTGCCGACGCTTGCCGAAAATTCGAGGAATTCCGCCGTGACTTCGGCGCAAACGACATGGCGGCCCCGGTCGTTCGCATCGGTTTTGCAGCAGCCATCGCGATGCCAGCCGGTCAGCGGATCGGTCGAACACAGCATCAGTTCGCCGCCGAGGACGTTTTTCGCGCTCATTTCTGCACTGCCCAATGTGCTGCCCACACGCTTGCTGCGACCAGCAGCGCCCCGCATGCCTGGTGCGCCACCCCGAGCGGGATCGCGACGCCGCTGAGGACGGTCGCCACGCCCAGCCCGAACTGCGCCGTCACGGCAGCGCCTAGCGCCAGCGCCCGCACCCCGGCGCCGGCTCGCCACAGGCGGACAGAGACCAGCAACGCCGCCGCCGCCACGGCATAGGCCAGCGAGCGGTGCAGGAAATGCACCGTCACCGGGCTGTCGATCAGATCGGCGGCGCGGCTGACAAGGTCAGGCGGCACGATTTGTCCGAACATCAGCGGCCAGGTGTCGGACGCATGGCCGGCGCGCATGCCGGCAACAAAGGCTCCCCAGATGATCTGCACGGCGAGCAGCACCGCGAATGGCAGCACCCAGCGGTGGGGGCGGTTGCCGATCACGGCACCGCTGCGCCGCAGGTCGAGCGCTGTCCAGATGCACCCCGCCATGATGGTCAGCGCCGTGCACAGATGCACCGCCAGTCGTTCATGTGCCACTTCGGTTCGCCCGACCAGCCCGCTGGAAACCATCCACCAGCCAATCGTGCCCTGCAGGGCACCGAGCATCAGCAGCGCCAGCAGCCGCGGCTTATAGCCGGCAGGGATGGCGCGCCGCGCCCAGAACCAGGCCAGCGGCAGGGCATAGGCCAGACCGATCAACCGGCCGAGCAGCCGATGCACATACTCCCAGAAGAAAATGCCCTTGAACTCGGCGATGGTCATGCCGCGGTTCATCAGCTGGTATTGCGAAGACGCCTTGTAGGCGGCGAACTGTGCCGCCCATTCCGCATCACCGATCGGCGGCAGCGTGCCCGAGACAACATCCCAGCGGGTGATCGACAGGCCGGATTCAGTCAGCCTGGTGATGCCGCCGACGACGACCATGACAAAAACCAGCGCAGCAACGGCGAGAAGCCACAGCGCAATGGCGTGCGGTCGCGCGGCAGCGCGGTTCAGGGTGACGGTGGTTGCAGCGATACTGGCCATGCGCCTCCTTTGCCAGTTCGCGTGTCGCGCGACCAGCCGCACCTTCGCCGCAGCCGCCCGTCCATCCAGACCGGATGAGCACGGCCCTGCGAGGCCGCCAGCGGGCATGCAGCCGAGTTCAATTATACCCGTTTTCCTACTTTGCGCTGCAGAGGCGCTGATACCCGGCATTTCGGCCTAAGACGATGAAGCGAAAAATGTCGCCGGCCCTGATGGATCGCGTTCGGCACGGCTTGATCGGATCGCTAACGGCTGCTTGGAGCAAGCTCCTTAGATCCTACAATTCAAGCTATTGATAATCTTGGATATTTTTGGTGGACGCACCAGGGTTCGAACCTGGGACCCGCTGATTAAGAGCGGCCAATTAGGTTATTTCAGTACGTTCCATCTGGTTCAGCGATGTTCCAACTTTGAATATTATCAGATAGTTGTGGACTTTGCCTGGTTAGTTATGGTTCACTCTGTTGCATGAAGCTTTACCGGAAATATGCCCATTTTTGCCCAGAAAAGACCCTCTGACAGTGCTTTGAGACCCGCTGATAACGGACTTGAGGAAGTCATCAGACAGCGCACTTGAGACCCACTGAGCAGTGCTTTGATGCCCACCGAAAGTGCTTTGTTGCCCACTGACAGTGCTTTGCGACCCTCTGACAGTGGACTTGAGACCTTCTGACAGCACTTGCAGGGGCAGCATTTGAAGGACGAGCCGGTACACCGGGAGTGTAAGTCATGCGACAGGAACTGACAGATCGAGGATTGCGTAACCTTCGACCGGCGCCGCCAAAGGAGCGCTATGAACTGGCGGACAGCCATGTCATCGGGCTCCGAGTGCGGGTCGGCCATGATCGCGATGTACGCGGCCGGGCCACCAATATCTGCTTTGTGCTGGCGGCGCGGTTTGGTGGCTTCGGCAGCAACCCGACACGGAAGAAGATTGGCACTTTCCCCGCCATCAGTTGTCAATCGGCGTTCAAACGGGACCCACTTGAAGGGCATATCGGCGTGCAAAA
>JBMOGG010000232.1:0-4238 GCA_049318505.1 Sphingomonas sp.
CGACCACAACTACGCTGTACGCTGCATCCCCTGCCGGATCGGAAAGCCCGCGACCGGTAACAACGATCTCGTCGCTTCCCTCGGCGGCAACAGCAGGTGAAGCAACGACGAGAAGCAGACTAAGCGGGCCTGACCGCATCGGGATGCGCCTTTTCAAAAGCGGGCAACGCGCAAAGCGCCGCGTCGATCCGTCCCAACGTCGGGTAGGCCGACAGGTCGGTCTCGAAGCGCCGGGCATTGTACATCTGGGGTACCAGGCAAATGTCGGCGAGGCCGGGCGTCGCACCCGAAAGATAGTCGCCGCAATCCTGTGCCATGGCTTCCAGCGCGTGCAGGCCTTGGCTCACCCAATGGCGATACCAGTCGTCCCGCGCACCCTCGTCCACGTCCAGCACGCTGCCGAGGTATTTGAGGACCCGCAGATTGTTGAGCGGATGGATGTCGCATGCGACAACCAGCGCCATGGCCAGCACCTTCGACCGCGCGGCGGGATCACCGGGCACGAACGGCGGGTCAGAGACTTTCGCATCGAGATAGTCGCAGATTGCGAGCGACTGGGTCAGCCGCAGCCCGTCGATTTCGAGCATCGGTACAAAACCTTGCGCGGTCTTGGCGACATAGGCGGGGTCTTTCTGCTGCCCCTTCGACAGGTCGGTGATGACGGGCCGATAGGCAATGCCCTTCAGGTTGAGCGCGATCCGCACGCGGTAGCAGGCGGACGACCGCCAGAAATCATAAAGGACGACGCTCATGCCAACACCCTTCCCGCAACCGCATCAAGCTTTGCAAGCAACGCCTTGTCACGTGCTTCGGGCGCCGTGATCAGCGCGAAATCCAGATTAGTGTCGATCAGTGACGGCGTGCGCGTCGACGGCAGCGACTGCGCCAACTCGACGAGCATCGCCCGTGCCGTCGCGGCATTGCTGCCCAGCCGCGCCACCACCGTCGCGACATCGACATGGTCCTCGCCCTCGCGCCAGCAATCGTAATCGGTGACCATGGCAACGAGCGCATAAGGAAGCTCCGCCTCGCGCGCGAGCTTGGCCTCGGGCATCGCGGTCATGCCGATCACCTGCGCGCCCCACTGGCGATAGAGGTTGGATTCGGCGCGTGTCGAGAATTGGGGTCCCTCCATCGCCAAATAAGTCGCGCCCTCGCTGACCTCCGCCCCCGCCGCCCGCGCGGCCGCTGCCGCCAGCCCAGACAGGCGCGGACAGACCGGATCGGCCATCGAGACATGCGCGACCATGCCGCTTTCGAAAAAGGTCGAGGGCCGCCCCTTGGTCCGGTCGATGAACTGGTCGACGATCACGAAACGCCCCGGTGGCAGCGCCTCCGCCAGCGATCCGACGGCGCAGATCGACACGATGTCGGTGCACCCCGCGCGCTTCAGCGCATCGATATTGGCGCGGGCATTGAGCGCGCCCGGCGAAACGCGGTGCCCCCGCCCATGGCGCGGCAGGAAAACGAACTTCACGCCCGCAAGCGTGCCCGTCAGCAGCGCGTCGGACGGCTGGCCCCAGGGCGAGGCATAAGCGACCCATTTTGCGCCTTCGAGTGCATCGATGGCGTAAAGCCCCGATCCGCCGATGACCCCGATAACCCAGTCGCTCATGGGTGCCCGTCCGGCTTCATGCCCGCAATCCAGTCGCTCACCAGCTTCACGCCTTCATTGTGTACCCTTGCCCGCCCGAGCTCGGGCATCGCCACGCCGGGCTCGGCCGTCGCCATGCGATGGACCATGATCGAGCTTTCGGGATGGCCGGGGTCGATCGCGTAGAGGAACCCGCCCGACCCGCGACCCGCCGCAACCGGTGTCTTGCCAATACCGATCGCGGTGCGGTCGGTCGTCTCCCAAGTCAGGTTGAGGCCCGAATTCGACGCCGCACCTTTCGGGTTGTGGCAATGCCCGCAATTCACGTCGAGATAGGCGCGCGCGCGGCTATCGAGCGGTGCAGCCGTATCTCCCCATCTTGGGAGCACGATGCCGTTTGCCGCCACACCCAGCATCCCTGGTGCCAGATTGCGCGCCTTCGGCCCGATCGGTGTCATCGCGCCATCAAGGGCATGGCATTCCTTGCACTGGTTCACATTGGGCACGGCGTAATCGACTGCCTGCCCCTGGACCGTCAGCGCAACGCGCGTCCCCGCACGCTTCAGCACTGCATCGTCGCCCTGCCAGACATAGGGCAGCGCCACCCAGCCGCTGGCCCGGTGCAGCAACAACCGCGTTTCGACCTTGGTTGCGCCATAGTGGAACGTCTTGATGAGCGCGGCACCGACGGGCAATTCAGGCAAGCCGTCATCCGTAAATTTCGCCTTCGTTCCCGGCGGCAGGTAAAGATAACGATCTTTCTCCGCATAGTCCGAAAACAGCGGCGTATTCAGCGCATAGGGCTGCACGCCGGCATTGGGCGCGCTGCCGTTAAAAAAGCGGAAGTCGGAGAGCTTGGGCGGCAGGGTATCCGACGCGATCAGGTCGAACGCCACCGGCGGCTGCGCCGGTGCCGCACCGAGCAGCAGTAACGCTGGCAGCGCGCGCCACATGTCAGCCGATTGCCGCTTCCATGCTTGCGGGTAGCACGACTTTCGCCGGCTCAGCGATCGTCGGGCCCTTCGTCAGGTCGATCGGCGCGGGCTTGGCGTCCATGATCGGGGTCAGCGGTTCGGGCAGGCCCATCGTTAGCACGCCGACCTTGTCGGTCACGCGGATGTTCGTTGCGGCCATCCCGCCTGCGCCATCCCAGAACACTGGCGCGATCGATCCGCCCATCGCTTTCGCCAGCATGTCACCGCCCGGGAATTGAGGAGCCCAGCCACTGCGACCATGCATATTGTCGCGCACCGCGACATTGCGCGGCAGCGGATTATACTCTTTGTCGGTGAAGGCACGATTGTAGGCGACGACCATGACATTGGCGGTTGCATTGTCGCCCAGCGTGTTGCCGAACACATGCACGTCGCGGTTGGCCATAACCATCACGCCGGTGCCGGTCGGGACGCTCGCCACGATATTGCCCTTGGGCGCGAAATTGGGAGTCGAATTATCGACGACGCGGTTGTTGAAGATCCGCACCGAATGCCCACCCATCTGCGGCAGATTGGGAAGGTCGAATACCAGGATGCCGCCCGCGTTCTTCGTCGCGACATTGTCGTGGACGTCGGCATTGTAGCTGTTCTCAATTTCGATGCCCGCGACATTCACCTCAGCGGTCGAGTTGCGGACGATGATATTCTTCGACTGGCCGACATAGATGCCCGCGTCGGACGCCCCGCGCACCGTTACCTTGTCGATCAGCACGTCGCTGCTCGACACGGGATAGACGCCGTACGCGCCGTTGGTTTCCTTCGGGCCCGCCGTCCATTCGACGCGCAGATCGTAATAGACGATGCGGTCCGCGCCCTTCGACTTGATCGCGTCGCCGCGCGCGTCCTCGACCGCAAAGCCGCGCAGGACAACGTCGTCGGACGTGACCAGCAACCCCTCTCCCGCTGCCTTCTGTCCCTTGAAATCGAGGATCGACTGGTCGGGCCCGGCACCGCGCAATGTCACACGGTCCACGTCGAGCGACAGCCCGTCGGTCAGGACATAGCGCCCCGCCGCCAGCTGCACGACATCGCCGGGTTGCGCATCGATCAGCGCCGTCTGCAGCACTTCCTGAGCATGAGGGCCGGGCGCAACGGCAATCGTCTTGGCGGCGAGAGGCGATGCGACCAGCGCGAGCGCCACGGCGAAAACTTGGGGCTTGTCCATAGCGCCGGACTATTGCACCGCTATGCCCATTCGCCAAGCCGGAGAGTTCCTGTGACCTTTCGACCGACATTGACACTTGCCCTGCTTACCATTGCCACACCTGCGCTCGCGGCCATTCCCGTCACGGGCAAATGGGTCACCGCCGGCAAAGATTCGGTCGTCGAGATCGCGCCGTGCGGCCAGAAGTTGTGCGGCAAGGTGGCTAAACTGCTCAAGCCGACTCCGAACGGTCCGCCGATCGACCGCAACAACCCCAACCCCACGCTCAAGAGTCGTCCACTGATCGGTCTGCCGATCCTCAGCGATTTCGTCGAGGCAGGCGCCCAATGGTCCGGCACCATCTACGACCCGCGCAACGGAAAGTCCTACCGCTCAAACGTCGCGCGCAACCCCGACGGCACATTGAAAGTCCAGGGCTGCGTCGCCTTCTTCTGCCAGACGCAGACGTGGACGAAGGCGCAATAGGCTAGGGTTTCGCTATTGG
>JBMOGG010000233.1:0-4235 GCA_049318505.1 Sphingomonas sp.
GCGCATCGCGCAAGAGTGCCAGCGTCCCCGGCGTCATGCCGAGTACGTCGAGGTCAATCCCCGCATTCTCTTTATCCAGGATACGCAGCACGACACGTTCGCCCGAGCGGCTCGGCAAGGTGGACACACGCACGTCGAGCATTTTGCCGCCAAGGGTCAGCCCGATGCGCCCGTCCTGCGGCACCCGGCGCTCGGCGATGTCGAGGCGCGCCATCACCTTGACGCGGCTGACGATGACGGGGGCTACGTGCGGGGGCATCCGGAGCGTCTCGCGCAGCACGCCGTCGATGCGCATACGCACGATCAGGCCGCTTTCATAGGGCTCGATATGGATGTCGGACACGCCCTGCCGGACGGCTTCGGCGATGATACCATTGATAAGGCGGATCGCCGGCGCATCGTCGGCCGTGTCGAGTAGGTCTTCGGCACTCGGGATGCCGCTTGCAAGGGCGTCGATTTCCTCGGCGCCCATTGCAACGGCGGCAGCCTCTCCATCGGTCATATAATGGTCGGATAACAGTCGGTCGAAGGCAGGCGCGCCCACCGGCACGACGTCGAAGCTCTGCGCCAGATGACGGCGCACTTCGAGCAGGACCTGCGGGTCGGCCCCCTCGCGCAACGCCACCGACAGGCGGCCGTCGGTCCCTGGCTGCATTACGACGCCGAACCGGCGCGCGAACGCATAGGGAATGGTCACTAACGGCAGGGCGTCTGCGTCGCTCATTTGTCGTTCGGGGGCCGCGCGGGGCGGATGACCTGGGTTGACGATTGCGACGGCACGATCTGCGGCGGGGGCGGCGCTTCGCCGGGCACTAGCTGTTGCGACAGGACCGGGCCCGGGGGCTGGACGCCCATATAGTCGCGCATCAACTCGTCGATGCTCGGCTCCTGATCGGGATTGCCGAGCAGCTGCTGCGATCTCACATAGCCATAGCGGCGCTCGGCATAGGCCTTCGCATCTGCGGCCGTACGCAGGATCGTCGGACGGATGAACACCATCAAATTGGTCTTCCCGCGCGACCTGCTGCGCGAGCGGAACAACTCCCCGAACAGCGGAATGTCACCCAGTACCGGCACCTTCTCCAGCGTGCGCCGTTCGTTGTCGTCGAGCAGGCCGCCGATGGCCATGATTTGTCCGTCGTCAACAGTCATCGTCGTCTGGATCTCTCGCTTGTTCAGGATAAGGTCCGACGAGTTGTTCGTAGCCGCCCCAGCAATCGAGCTGACTTCCTGTCGAAGGAAGAGCTTGATCGCCCCGCCCTCCCCGATCTGCGGCTTTACCTCCAGCTGGATGCCAACATTCTGGCGCTGCACCGTGCGGAAGGCGTTGTCGAAATTGCCCGATAACGCCTCGCCGGTCGTCACCGGAATTTCCTGCCCGACAAGGATCTTGGCTTCTTGGTTGTCGAGGGTAACGACCGATGGGGTCGACAGCAGGTTCGACTGGTTGTCCTGGCTGACCGCGTTGATGATCGCGCCAAGGTACAGGTTGTTGCCCAGCCCAAACGCCGCGCCCGCTGTGCCGCCCGTTGCCGAATTCACGGCACTAAGCGCGCCTTGCAGCAAGGTGCTACCGTTGCTGTTGCCCGACGTCGTGGTGGTTGTCGTGCCGTTGACCGTCGTCGTCGTGGTCGTGCCACCGCTCAACTCGTTCTGGAGGATGCCACCTGCAATCGGCACAATCGGCGGCGTCACATTCGAATAGGTGGTGAACGCGCCGCCATTGGGTCCGCCAAACGCCAGCTGGATGCCGAGTTTGCGCGCGGCGGTGTCCGAGATCTCGACGATGATCGCTTCGACAAGCACCTGTTCACGGCGCGTGTCGAGCTGGCGAATGACTTCGCCCAATGTCCGTTGCACATCGGCAGAGGCCGAGATGATGATGGCGTTGGTGCCTTCATAGCGCGCGATGATTGCCGGAGAATGGCCGACACCGGTTCCGCCCCCACCGGACGCCGCAGGGGCAGTTGCAGCGGCTGGGACCGCAGGGGCCGTGCCGGGCACCCTGCGGGTCTGGGCGTTAGACACGACCTGCGACGTGATGCTTGGCGTCTGCCCGACCAGCGTCTGCAGCACCGGAAGCAGCTTTTCGGCATCAGCATGCTGCAGGAAAACGACGCGGATTTCAGACCCTGCCGCCGCGCGCCGGTCAAGATCGGCAATGATGTCGGCAAATCGTGCAACGGCACGGGCATCGCCGCGCAGCGCAATGGCGTTCGAGCTGTCCACGGGTGAAATGGCGACGGTTCCACGCGGGCCACCAACGCTTGAGAGTATCTGCAAGGCCGTCGCAATTTCGCGCGCGCCTGCATTGCGCAAGGGGACGACGCGGGTCTCTGCGGTATCGCTGTCGATGCGGGCGATGACACTGCGGATGCGCCGGATGTTGTCGGCGTAATCAGCCACAACAAGGCTGTTGCCGGCCGCGTTGGCAGTGACCGAGCCTTCGCGGCTGACCAAGGGACGTACCGTTTCGACCGCCTGTGCGGCGTCAATGGCGCGTAGCCGGAAGATTTCGGTGACGAAGCTGTTGCGCGCCGCCCCCGACGAGCCGACGCGACCTGGCTGGGTGGAGACGCCGTCGACCGGCTGGATGCGGTAAGCCCCATTGCCGGTGGGCACCGCTACCAGCCCGTTGGCACGCAGCGTCGACAGGAAAACCTCGAAATATTCGGAACGGCTCAAGGGTCGGTCGGTGACGACCGAAACCTTCCCCGCGACCCGCGCGTCGATAATGAACGTACGCCCCGTGACCCGCGCCGCATCCTGGATGAAGGCGCGGATGTCCGCATCGCGCAGATTCAATACCTGCTGCGCCAGAACGATGGTCGGCGCCACGGAGGACAGCGCCATTGCCGCAATCAGGCCAAGGCGCTTCATTGCGGCGTTGCCGCCGAAAGGTTTAGCGTTGTGCCGTTTCTTTCGACCATGAAATTGACGCGCCCGCCCGGCGGGACACCTGCGAGCGTTGCGGCAATTTCAGCAGCAGAGCGGACCGGCTGGCCGTTAATCTGCGTCACGACATCGCCCTGCATCAAACCAGTCTGGGTGAACAATGTGCCGCTTCCTTTCGGGGCCACCATCAGCCCATCGGTCATGCCCTTGTTGTTCCGCGGAGAAAAGGCAATGCCTGCGGCAAGCGCCTGGGGCGTCAGTTGCGCAGCCACCGTCGGCGCACCGGGTGCAGCCGGAGCTGCCGGGGCAGCCGCTCCCCCTGCCACTGGTGCTGCGACGGACTGATCGAGATACAATTGTTCGTCCGCACCCCCACGATCGAGCACGATGCGATCGAATGCTACGGACTTTAGCTTGACGCCCGGCACGATCTCGTCGCCTACGGCATAGCTGCCTTGCACGCCATCGGAGGTCGCGACGATCGCCGATCCGCGCCCCATTGCCTGGTCAACGCGGATGCCGAACAATTTCAGCGCGAGCGACGTGACGGCTGCGGGCCCCACGTTATCGCCGGCGCGAAAGAATGGATCAAATCGGGTGAGAAGCAGTGGATCGGCAATGACCGGGCCGCCGCGCGCCGCGTGCCAGCGTCCTACCGGGCCGATCGGTTTGACCAGTGCCCACATCAGGGCAACCGCTGCTGCCGCCATCAGGACAATGGAAACGATTTCACCAAGCTCGTAGCGCGCAACTACGGAAGCGGAACGCGCAAACCTAAGCCTGCGCGGAAGTGAGGCAATCTGCATTCCAAAGTCTTCTCTCGGCCCGGCTGTTCACTACAACGAAAGGCTGGCGGGGTGAAGCCCGACCGTTTGCCGTCGGCGCGAACCACAGAAACCGGCGGACGTGAACCACTAGGTCCGCCGGTACCCGATCAAAGCGTGACGCTAAGCCCGAGCGACACCGTGCGTCCGAGCCGATAGCGATTGACGAAAACGCGGCTGCTCGGGAAGTCTTGGAATTCCTGATAGCGTGTCCCCGTAAGGTTACGAGCCTCGAACTTCAACTCGACCTCTCGCCCGAGGACCTTGAACCCCTGACGCGCAACGAAATCGATGCGATAACCCGGGAGTTCGACCACGTCGGGAAGGAAACCGACGCCGGAGAAATTCGAGGCACCGCGGGCTGTGACACGTTGGCTTGCATAGCTGAAGAGTAAGGTAGCTTGCGACGTCGATTCTTTGTCCCCAATGCCCATCTGGAGATTGACCAAGTGGTCAGACTGGCCGGTTAGCGGCGCCCCATCGCGGAACTGCAGATTTGCCGGTCGCAGGATGATC
>JBMOGG010000234.1:0-4225 GCA_049318505.1 Sphingomonas sp.
GCACCGCCCGCTGGGCGACCGGATTGCCGATATAGCGATCGCGGACCTGCGGCTCATCGGTACGCGGCGATTCGCCAAGCGCATTCTCGCCCAGCGAAATCGCCCCCGCCCATTTGCTGAACCCACGCATAAGCACCGAAACGCGACACCGCGCGCGCGGCTGATTTCCCGCCGAACACTCTCATCGTCTGCGCCTCAGAGGTGCCGGACGCGCAGATTGGCGTTCCGCTCACCCGGACAAGCGCCCGGTCAGCGGTCTCCTACCGGCTTTAGCCAGGTCCATCAAAAATGCCGCGGACACGAAAAGGGCCGGTCAGCGCCGCTTCTTCAAAAGCGAGCGCCCCGGCCCCGATTCCGTGATCCCACTAGTCAGTGTTTCCAGGCAAGCTCTGTGTTTCTAGGCAAACTGCGTGATGCCATCTCGTGGAAAATGCCAAATGGGTTAAAAACCCATCATTGCCTTATCCGCCGCCATCAGCGCAGCAAAACTCGGCCGCGCCAGGATGGAGGACACATAGGCCGCCGCGCGCGGATACTGAGCCGGATCGATTGTCAGCCCGGCATAGCTGCCATTGACGAGCGGGCAGCACACCGCAATGTCGGCAAGCGAAAACGCGTCGCCGACCAGAAAGCCGCCAGCGTCGGGCGCAACTTTTTCCAGATAGGCGAAAACGGGGGGAACAGCCTCGGCCTCGGCCTTGGCTGCCGCAGCTTCATCGATCGGCATTTTCAGCCGGGGTGCCAACGCACGATTCCAGAAGATCGGGCCGACTGCGGGCATCACGATCGTGTCGGCATATTCGTCGAACCACACGGCCTTGCCGCGCGCCTTAGCCTCCGCCGGGATCAGTGGCGTCGCCGGGTGGGCGGCATCGAGATAATGGACGATCGCGCTCGAATCGCACAGCGCATAATCGCCATCCTCGAACGCTGGAATCTTGCCGAACGGGCTGATCGCCATGAACGCGTCGGACTTGGGACCGAGCCCAGTGGGTTTGTTCTCAAAAGTCAGGCCCTTTTCTGCTGCAAAGACCAGGACCTTGCGGACGAAAGGCGAAATGCTGCTGCCGTGGACGATCATCGGATTCTCCTCCTCGCTGTTATGCGTGCGACCTTATCTGGCGGCCATGTCAGTTTCAAGACGAAACTGGATAAGGCGCGCTCATCCCGTTCCCGCCACCACAAACCAGAGAAACACCATGGACGCTGCAATCATGACCGCGGTCGCCGCCCAGCCGAAGCCCAGTTGCCAACGCGACACGGTCAGCCGCCCCATCGCGCGTGGGTTAGCGACGATCAGCATCATCATGACCATCACCGGACCCGCTAATGCCCCGTTGACCACCGCAGCCCAGTAAAGCGCGCGCGCCGGATCAATGCCGACGCCGTTGAGCGACGCGCCCGCCAGCGTTGTCACCGCAATCGTGCCATAGAAGAACCGCGCCGACATCGGCTTGGCATCGAGGCTCCCGGCCAGCCCCACCATTTCGGTAACGGCATAGGCCGCCGATCCTGCCAGCACCGGCACGGCGAGCAGCCCCGTCCCGATGATGCCAACAGCGAACATGGCAAAGGCGAACTGCCCTGCAATCGGCCGCAACGCCTCTGCCGCCTGTGACGACGTCGTGATGTCGCGCACGCCGCTGGCATGGAGCGTGGCAGCGGTCGCAAACACGATGGCGAGTGAAATGATCGTGCTGAACGCCATGCCGGTCAGCGTATCGAGCCGGATACGCTTCAGCTCGGGCCCCGCGTCGCGCGGCGTCACGCACAACGGCTTGGCGTGATGGCGGTGCTGCTCCTCGATCTCCTGCCCTGCCTGCCAGAAGAACAGATACGGACTAATCGTCGTGCCCAAAATCGCGACCAGAGCGGTCGCATAGGCGGCATTGACCTGAATCTCGGGCACCACCAGCGATCGCAGCGCATGCCCCCAGGGCACCCGCGCCACGGCGACGACGGCGACGTAGGTGAACAGCGACAGGGTCGTCCATTTCAATATGGCTGCATAGCGCGAGTAGCTGAGTCCCACCTCCAGCACGACGCATACGATGCCGAACAACAAGGTATATAATCCGCTGTTGCCGCCGGTGAGCAACGCAAGCGCCGCCCCCATCGCGCCCAGGTCCGCGCCGAGGTTGACGATATTGGCGACAAGCAGCAGCGAGACGATAACCCATAGCACCGGGCGCGGATAATGCCGCCGCAGGTTGCGCGCGATGCCCGCGCCCGTCACCCGCCCGATCTCGGCGGCGATCTGCTGGATCGCAACCATAAGCGGAAAGCTCAGAACGAACGTCCATGCCAGCCCATAGCCAAATTCGGCGCCCACCTGGCTGTGCGTGCCGATGCCGCTTGGGTCGTCGTCGGCTGCGCCTGTGATCAGGCCGGGGCCAAGCGACCTCAGGAACGCGCGGACACCGCGCGGGGCCACGTCCGGCGTCTGGTCATCCGATGCGAGCGCAGGATCCACGCCTCTACCCTCGCACGCAAAAACGCAGCTAGCAACGTGCGCCCAGCGATAGTGTCAGGTCGTTGATGCAACGAACGTCATAAGCTACGCGTTAGGCGCACGGTTTTTCACTGCAAAGTTTTCACTGCAAAGGATGTGCCCATGCGTCGTTTCGCTCTCCTTCTTGCCCTTGCCAGCGGCAGCGCTGGCCTGTTCCTTGCCGCTCCGGCGGTTGCGCAAACCCGTGCCGACGATGCGCGCTTCACCGCCGCCCAGGATCGGATGGATCGCGAACTCGCCCTCTTCCGGGCAGAATCGGAGCGGTATCGCGCCGCACGCGCCACCAATCGCGATTACCAGCAGCAGGGCTATAACAATGGCCAGTATAACAAGGGCCCTTATAACGACGAGCGTGTCGAAGCCGATTACGAGCCGTCGCGCTACTACCGCGACGATCCGCGCTATCAGGAGCGCACCCTTGCATCCGACGACCGCGTCTATCGCGGCAATGACGGCCGCTATTATTGCAAGCGCAGTGACGGCACCACTGGCCTCATCATCGGCGCGGCCAGCGGCGGAATCCTTGGCAATGTCATCGACGGCGGCCGCTCACGCACCGTCGGCACCCTGATCGGCGCCGCGCTGGGTGGCCTTGCCGGACGTGCCGTCGATCGCAACCAGGCCGAAGTACGCTGCCGATGAGCAGCGCCAGAATTTAGCACAGACTTTAGCCCAGAATTAAGCAAAGCCAAGTTCGAGCGAACACGCGACGCGTCCGGCCGGCCTCGCGCCAGCGAGAAACCACGGCGCGGGCTTTTGCCCGCGCCGTTGCGCCCTTCTCGAAAGCAGAATGACCGTTGCCAATTGGGGCGCCGCCCTTCCCTCGACCGTCGCCATCCATGCCGGGATCGCCTCCGTCAGCCCACTGACATTCTCGATATTCACGCGCTTTGGTGCATCGCCCGCAAAGGCGCGCCAGCGGTCGCCAACCGCCACCTGGCGCCCCTTGGGCCCCCGTTCAGCGATCGTTGTTGCGACATGGTCGGGCGCAAAAAACTGTTGGTTTGGGTCCCACCCCATCACACGCGCCAAAACCACCACGGTTCTGCCAGTCGGCCACGCCGACCAGACATGATTATTTCAGGTCGTCGCCCACCACCACATGCAGGGCAGCCAGCGTCGCGCCATTGCCCGCGAAATCCACCGACACCGCGCGCCCCGGCCCAAACTCCGCCAACTCGCCATAGCCCAGCACCCGGTCATACGGCCGCGTCCCCTCGACGAAACCTATATTGCGCGCCGACGTCAGCCCGATTGCGCCCGATATCGGGCGATGCGGCCTGCACGACATGGGCCAGCGCCATGGCCGTCTTCGACGACGCGCTCGTCCCGGTCAGTTGCCCCGCGCCAAACCCGTTCCCGCAGCGGAATATCATCTCGACAAGCCACGGGGTCAGGCACAGCGGCCCGGGCACCGCCCGCCCATCTTCGCTGCCCGGCACATCTCCCTGATCGCCGTTCAGCCAGCGATACTGGTATACACCCAAGCCCGCGCAGCCCGGCGCGCCGCACCATCGGTAAAGCCGCTACTGCCCGCCCGCGTCGAACTGTCGCAATGACCCGCGTCGGCACACCCCGCAATCAGGCCAGCGGGCTTTGCGCCAGGTTGACCGCAACCACCCTTGCCAACCCCTGGGAAGCCGCTGGTCCTTGAGCCGTTGCGCCAGATTCACTCACACCTCCTGCACCAGAATCACCAAATGGGCTTGCTGC
>JBMOGG010000235.1:0-4197 GCA_049318505.1 Sphingomonas sp.
GAGGCAATCGCCGAACCGAGCGTCCATGCCCAGCTCGCCCGCTGGGAAGCGGCGGGTTTCGGCCAGCTGCCTGTCTGCATGGCCAAAACACAATATAGTTTTTCGACCGACCCTGCCTTGCTCGGCGCGCCGACGGGGCACGTCGTGAAAGTACGCGAGGTGCGCCTGTCCGCGGGGGCCGGATTCGTCGTCGCCATCTGCGGCGAGGTGATGACGATGCCCGGCCTGCCGAAAGTCCCGGCGGCAGAAGCCATCCACCTGAACGCCGACGGCGCAATTGAAGGGCTATCCTGACCCGCAAAAACGGCGCAGTAACGTTTTTTGTTGCAGTGCAGCGCGGATTGTAGGAACATCCTGATAAATAGAATGTTGGGGAGGAGCTGTTTCGCAACCCTGTGAGAGGGATCGTATGAAGTTTGACCCGCTTCCCTGGCCCGGCCATCTGACCGTCGCGCGCGCCACACGCGTGCCGTCGCACGTTGCGATCCTGGGTAACTTCCCGCCACGGCGCTGCGGCCTGGCAACCTATACCGAGGACAGCTGGCTGGCGCTGAAAGCGCATGGTGCCGCCTCACAGGTCGATGTTTACGCGATGGATGACGGCCAGGTCGAAGGATATGGCCCGCAGATCACGCGGCTGATACCCCAGGATGACGTTGCTGCCTATCACGCGGCTGCCGACGCCATCGACGCCAGTGGCGCACAAATATTGTGGGTACAGCACGAATTCGGCATTTTCGGCGGCGAGGCAGGCAGCTACCTGCTTGGGCTGGTCAATCGCGTGAAAATTCCGGTTGCGCTGACGCTGCACACCATTCTCGAATCACCGAACGGGGCGCAACGCACCGTGCTAGAAGCCCTGTTGGAGCGCGCGGCAACGGTTATCGTCATGGCAGAAAAGGGGCGCGAAATCCTCGAGCGCGTCTATGCCGTCGATCCTGACAAGGTCAGCGTCATTCCGCACGGCATTCCCGACCGCCCAATGGGCGATCCAGCGACGGCCCGCGCGCGGCTCAACCTGCCCGATCGTCCCACGATTTTGACCTTCGGCCTGTTGTCACCCGACAAGGGCATCGCCGACATGATCGAAGCCATGCCCACGGTCCAGGCCCAGTGCCCCGACGCCCACTACATCGTGCTGGGCGCCACACACCCGCATCTCGTGCGTCACGAAGGCGAAGCCTATCGCGAAATGCTTGCCGCGCGGGTCGCCGAGCTGGGGCTGGAAAACCATGTGAGCTTCGTCGACCAGTTCTTTGCACTCGACGATCTTACCGAGTGGCTGACGGCTGCCGACGTTTATGTCACGCCATATCGCAATCCGGCGCAGATCACATCGGGCACGCTGAGCTATGCTGTCGGTTTGGGCAAGGCGGTGGTGTCGACACCCTATGTCCATGCGACCGAAATATTGGCCGACGATCATGGCCTGCTCGTGCCCTTCCGGTCGCCCAATGCGCTCGCTGTCGCTGTAGGCGGCTTGCTGACCGATGACGCGCGACGTGTTGAGATCAGCGCGCGCGCCTATGCCCGAGGCCGCACCATGATTTGGCCGCGGAACGCCGAAGCCGTGCTGGCGGCGCTGGCACCGGTGCTGCGTCAGCGCCTCCCGGCGCCGGGCGAACCCGTCCTGCGTCTCGGCCCGATCGAGCGCATGACCGATGGGGTCGGCATGTTGCAGCACAGCCTGTTCGGCGTGGCCGACCGGCGCCATGGCTATTGCATCGATGACAACGCCCGCGGCCTGCTCCTGATGGCCATCGCCGATGATCTGCCGATCGAAACGCGCATCCGCTTTGCGCAGACTTATGCAAGCTTCGTCCAGCATGGGTGGAATGCCGACACCGCGCACTATCGCAACTTCATGAGCTACGATCGCCGTTGGCTGGAGGATGTCGGATCCGAAGACAGCAATGGCCGCACCTTGTGGGCGCTGGGCACCACCGCTTCGCGGGGCCCGAATGCTGCGCTCAAGACCTGGGCGAAAACGCTCTATGACCAGACAGTTGGATCGATTGCGTCGCTCAGATCGGTGCGGACACGCGCCTTTGCGATGCTGGGCGCCGCCGCCTTTCTGGAAACGCGCAAGGATCCGGCTTCGGAGGAGCTGTTGCGCGACGGCATTGCCATGCTGTCGGCCCTGCTTGCGCGCAACAGCCGGCCTGACTGGGCCTGGTTCGAGATCGTGCTGTCGTACGACAACACCCGCATTCCAGAAGCACTGATTCGCGCGGGACTTGCGCTTGGCGACGAAGGGGCGGTGGCAACCGGGCTCGAAACGCTCGACTGGATCGCGACGCAAACCAGTGGCCATGACGGCATGTTTCAACCAGTCGGTTCCGCAAGCTTTGGCAAGCCGGGGGAGGCCCCGGCGCTGTTCGACCAGCAGCCGCTCGAGGCGTGGGCGATGATCGAGGCTTGTGCACTGTCGTGGCAGGTCACCGCCAAGGAAATCTGGCGAAAGCGCGCCCAGGCCGCGCATGACTGGTTCCTCGGGCGCAACACGCTGGGCGTGCCGATCGTCGACCCGGACACAGGCGAGTGCGGCGATGGCCTGACGCCGGTCGCGGTCAATGCAAACAACGGGGCAGAGTCGGTGATTGCCTGGCAAATGGGGCGGCGTGCATTTGTTGGCTTGTCAGCGGCGGCATCGCCGGTTCAAGAGCCAATGAAGCAGATCGCAAACGCCGCCTGACGGCACTACTGGACAGCGGGGGCAGGTCTTATTTCTATCGTCGATATTCATCCGCTGCGGCTGCGGCCTGACGCCCGGCGTGTTGTCGTGCGGCCGTTTCACCTCGCCTGGCAGGCCAACGGTACCGAACCAAGTCGCGCACTGCGCCTGGTCAAGAATGTGCTGGCGCTCAGCCAGGATGAGGTCACTAGTGCGCTCGAAGGGGTGTACCGCGATTTCGGCTCGCGGCACTGGCAAGTCGAGAAAGTGTTCGAGCGGCGGTACGAGCAGCTGATCGAACAGTTTGGCGACGACGTGCTTGGCGAGACCCTGACGCCGCGCCGTCGCCAATTGCTGGGCGCGTATTTCTGTCACGAATACAGCTATGCTGCCGCCGCCATCATGAACCCGAGCGTGGTCGCGGCCCCTGACCAGACGGGCCTGACCGACGGCGCGGTGCGCTTTGCCATGTCGCTACGGACGGTGGGGGAAGGGCATATCAGCACGATCGCCTTCACCCAGGGCATCGTGACGCGCGAGCGCGAAGTCTCGATCCCCTCGCCGCCGCGAATTGCGACTGCCGCCGATGTTTCTGCCGTGAAGCGGGGCGAGCCGTTTATCCCGGGCGAGCCGCTGACCGTCTATCGCCACCCCGACAGCGACCTGTCGCGCACCGTCATCTTCCCGATGACCGAGGCACAGCGCAACGGCCTGGAGGATTTGCGGATCACACCGTTCCACCACAGCAACGGCAAGACCGAATGGATCGGCACCTACACCGCCTATGACGGCCGGTCGATCCGGTCGGAAATGATGCGGACCAAGGATTTCCGCAAGTTCGAGCTGGTGCCGATGACGGGCCGTGCCGCGCGCAACAAAGGGATGGCGCTGTTCCCGCGCAAGGTGAACGGCCGCTACATGATGATCGGGCGGCAGGACGGCGAAAACCTGTTCCTGCTCACGTCGAACGTCCTGACCGACTGGGACGACGGCACCCTGCTGGCCCGCCCTGCTGCTGCTTGGGAATACATCCAGATCGGCAATTGCGGGGCACCGATCGAAATCGACGAGGGGTGGCTGCTGCTGACGCACGGCGTAGGGGCTATGCGGCGCTATTCGATCGGGGCCATGCTGCTCGACAAGAACGACCCCTCGAAGGTCATCGGCCGCACATCCAAGCCGATTTTGGAGCCGCTCGATCAGGAACGCGACGGTTATGTGCCCAACGTCGTCTATACATGCGGGGCGATGCGCGTCGGCGACGACCTGTTCCTGCCGTTCGGCATCGCCGACAGTTCGATCGGCTTCGGGTTCGTCGCGATCAAGGACATCCTGGCGGCGATGCGCCACGGACGCTTGCCAGGGTAGATAGGCCCGGGGCCAGCGCATGGTCCTTGACGGTGCGACGGCCGGCATGGCAGGGCCACAGCATACCGCGGGTGTAGCTCAATGGCAGAGCAGAAGCTTCCCAAGCTTACGACGAGGGTTCGATTCCCTTCACCCGCTCCATCAACAAAATCAAT
>JBMOGG010000236.1:0-4142 GCA_049318505.1 Sphingomonas sp.
CGTCAGACAGAAAATCCACTTATCCCGCTGTGCAGATTAGCCGAGCCACCTCTCAGCTCGCCGTCCCCGGCGCAAGGCTCGCATCAGGATCAATCCACAACCAGGCCAGACCACCAGCCAAACATACGCCCGCCGTGAATAGAAACGATACTGACCAGCCAAGCGTATTCGCTACCAGCGGCGTCAACATTGCTACCGCTACCCCGCCGATCTGGCTGCCCATGTTCATCGCGCCCGACACCGCCCCTGCAGACTGCCGGCCTATATCCGCACTGAGCGTCCAGAACGCACTCTGCGCCAGATAAAGCGCTCCTGATCCCAGCCCCAGCACCGCTGCCGCCAAACGCACGTCCTCCACCTGTGTGGCAGCTGCAATGAACACCGCAGCCAGCACCATGCCCACACCTGCCACGCCGCAGCGGCCCACTCGACCGCCGCGACTGACCGTAAGCCGATCGGCGATCCAGCCACCCGCTGGAGACGCCACCGCCATCGCAATAAAGGGCAAGGTGCCATAAATCCCGCTCGATTTCAGATCGAGTCCGCGCACGGTCGAGAGATAGGTGAAGAACCACGTGAAGAAGATATAGGCCGCATAGCCGAAACAGAAATAACTGAAAATCAGCAACTGCACCGTGCGGTTGCCGATAATCATGGTCCAGCGCGCCGTGCCGTCGGAAGCGCTGCTGCTCTCGGGGACCAAGGCCTCGATGTAAGCACGCTCTGCTGCGCCCGCCCAGGGGTGCGCCGCCGGCGTTTCCCGTGCCATCAGCAGCCACAGCACCAGCGCCACCAGCCCGATGACAGCCGTGGCCCAAAAGGCCGCCCGCCAGTCATGGGTCAGCATGATTGTGGTAATCAGTGGCGGCGCGATGCCGGCTCCTACTCCAACGCCGGCAAAGATTAGACCATTAGCAAGCCCGCGCTCGGATGGCGGCATCCAATTGGCTACCATCCGATTGCTCGCCGGGAAAATCACCGCCTCGCTCACCCCCAACGCAAACCGCACGCCCAGCAACGCCAAGAAGGCAAAACCAAAGCCGGCGGGAATAGAAGCCGTAACCGCCGTCAACACACTCCAGACCACGATCCCCAGCGCAATAGTCCGATAGGCGCCAAAGCGGTCCGCCAGCCGCCCGGCAATCGGCTGCGTGGCGGCATAGCCCAGCGAAAAAGCACTGAAGACCACGCCCAGTTCCACATTGGAAAGGCTGAGCTCTTCCTTTAGCAGCGGGGCGGCAATGGCAATGTTGCTGCGGTCCAGATAGGCCACGGCTGCGACCATAAAAGTCAGGCCGATCATCGCCCATCGAGTGTTGCCAACGCGCGGTTGGCTTTGTGGACCCGTTGCGAGAATGGTCACTCAGGCCAGCTCTTCGCCAATAACCTCGGGGTCCATTCCCCAGCCCGGAAGTTCGAGTGGACGCGTGTATATCCCCTCCGGCCCACGCGTAATCGCATAGTTTTCCTCGAACATCTGATACACTTCGCGCGGTCCGCCTGGCGCCGGCAAAAACAGTTCGGCCCAAGGCGCATTCACGGTGGCGATCGAATAATGGGTCGAACCGTTCAACCCGCCGCCGTGCGGAATCACTGGAATGTCATAAACCGCCGCCATCGCGCCGATCTTGCGCAATTCGGTAAGGCCGCCACACCAATTGAGGTCCGGCTGCCAGATCTGCGCGCCATTGGTCCGCAACAGCTGGCGGAAGCCATAGCGGCCATATTCATGCTCGCCTGTCACTATACGGGTGGATTTGATGGCCTCGTTCAGCCGCCCGAAGCCCTCATAGTCATGCGGCTGGAGCACTTCTTCCATCCAGTAAACCCGGTAGCGCTCCAACATCTCGGCCATTTCCAGCGTATAGCGTTCGGTCCACGCCATCCAGCAATCGAGCATGATCTCGCCGTCAGGTCCCAGCGCCTTGCGTGCCCGCTCCACCAGCTTCACATTCTCGCGCATCCCCGCCCGCCCGCTTGCTGGCCCATGCGGCATCGCCAGCTTCAGCTTGGTATAGCCAAATTCCACATGCTGTTCGATGTCATTGCCGGTGCAATAGGCCGGAACCCTGTCTTTTGTCTCGCCGCCAAGGAGCCGATAGATCGGCATGTTCAGCGCCTTGCCGATGATATCCCACAGCGCATTGTCGAAACCGCTGATGGCGTTCATCGTCACGCCCATCCGCCCGTAAGACATGGTTGAGCGCCAATTGATGTCCCAGTTCCGTTCGATGTCGAACGGATCGCGTCCCATCATTAGCTTCTTCAGATGGCCCATCACGATCTTGCCGCCGCCCGCGCCGCCCCGGCCATAGCCAGTGATGCCCTTGTCGGTCGTCACCTCCACCGTAAAACCCGGCACATCAGTGGCAGCAAACAAGCTGCGGGTTGGCTTGTATTCCGGGTAGATCGAGACTGGATTGGCCACCTCGACATTCTGGGTGGACCAACTGCCCTCGGCCGGCGTGTATTCAGGATAGGGCCGCTTGGGCCGAGTCCGCACCAACCGAATGCCGGTGATCTTCAGCCGGGATTTCTCCTGGGCAAATGCCAGCTCCGGAAGAGTAACACCAACAGCAGCGAGGGCGGCTACACTCGAGATCAGTTCGCGACGGTTCATGTCACCACCCTCCATGCATCATCTCAGAAGTTGAAGCGAACCCCTGCGCTAAACATCCGGCCGACCATGTCATACAAGGTCCGGTTACCGAAGTTGGAGCCAGCAATCAGGAAGCCCGGCGTCAGTGGCGGGTCGCGGTCAAACAGGTTGTTGACCGTGACGAAGCCCTTGAACCGCTCCGCCTTGTCGAGGTCGAAGTTAAGGGTCACGTCGGTATAAAACACCGCTGGCTGATAATTCTTGTCGATGTCGCTTGGTCCGAAGCTATTATCGAACTTGCCGGGGCCAATATAACGCTCCTGCAGATAAACCGCTAAGCGCCCGAAATCGATATTGGCCGAGACCATACCCTGCCATTTCGGCGTGCTGTTGGTACCGATGTCACCTGCGAGCTCCAGCGGCAGACTGCCCTTCACTTGGTTCTGCAGGGTGATCACATGGTTGAAAATTGCTCGCAGATTGATATTCGTTGCACCGATCGACGTTCCATAATTGGCCTCGAAGTCGATGCCCTTGGTGTTGCGAAAATCGACGTTAAAGAACGGCAGCTCGATGCGGGACAGCTGACCATCAGTGCCGCGCTGCAAGAAGCGACAAAGATCGGTGGCGCCCTGGAAACAGAGATCGACCGTCCGTTGTGCTGACAGCGCCGAAATCGCATCTTCGATATCGATTTTGTACCAATCCACCGAAAGCGTCAGGCCCGGAATGAAACTGGGCTGCAAAACAACACCTGCCACCGTTGTGTTGGCAATTTCCGGCGTAAGCCCCAGGTTGCCGATGGCGCCGCTTAACGCATTCCGCGATTCATTGTTGCGGAATGGATCGGTTACCGTCGCGGTACCCTGGCTGGAGCCGCGGTACAACTCGCCCAAGTTGGGTGCCCGGATATCGCGGGACCGCGTGGCGCGGAAGCGTATGTCCCGCACCGGCGCCCAGATCCCACCCACCTTCCAGGTCGTCACACCGCCGCTATTGCTATAATTGGTGTAGCGGATGGCGCCGTTGAGGGAGAGCGTCTCGGCAAAGGTTGCGCCCTCAAACAGCGGCAGGTTCACTTCGCCGAAAATCTCCTTAACCGTCACCCCGCCCTTAGCTGGCTGCGGGTTGGAACGTTCAAAGCCACCCAGCGTGTTACGTAGTCCCGTCGGGAAGCCCTGAATGCCAGCCCCGGTCCGGATGCTTGACGAGATCGGATCAACGACCTGCACAAAGCTTTCTTTGCGCCAGCCCAAGCCGCCAGCCACTTTCACTGGCCCGCCCGGCAGTTCGAAGACACTGCCCTGCACGCTGGCTTCAAACACATCTTGCGTCACAGTGATGTCTTGAACCGCAGTGCCGGTGATATAGCGCCGCGCCGCATCCGACGGCGCGCCAAAGCCAAAGACATTCATCGGCACGCAGCCATCGGTAGGAACCAGCAAGGTCGAACGGCAGATGATCGTGCCCGCCGGAACGCCCGCAATATTGCCCGCCTGAGCGACAACCGCGTCTGCTGCCCGATAGAGGTTGTTGGAAATGT
>JBMOGG010000237.1:0-4110 GCA_049318505.1 Sphingomonas sp.
AGCTCGAGACGGTGCCGGTTACGGTTCAAAATGTCGCGGTTCTCGCCGCCCCCGAACCGCCCGCCATGACCAGGCCGTTCGATACGGATGACGCAGGCACCATGATCGGCGAGCATCATCCCGCAAAAGGGACCGGGTCCAATCCCGGCGAGCTCGATAATCGTAACCCCTTGCAACACCCCTGTCATTGCTGCTGCCTTTTCGTGTGATTAGAGAGCGGCACTGCCGTCGACCCGTTCGATAATCATTGCGGGCGCCATGCCACCGAACGCACACATGGTGATCAGCGCATAGCGGCCTCCGGAGCGCTCGAGTTCGTCGAGCGCCATGCCGATAAGGATCGAACCCGTCGCGCCGATCGGATGACCAAGCGCGATTGAGCCCCCATTTATGTTCACCTTCGTTCGGTCGATGCCAAGATCGCGGATCGCTTTCTCGGTCACAACCGCAAACGCCTCGTTGATCTCCCAAACGTCGATGTCGGCCACCTTCAGGCCTGCGCGTTCCAGGGCCTTACGCGCTGCCGGCACGGGCGCGTTCAGGATCAGAGTCGGGCAGTCGCCGACGTTGACCGAGGCAATGATCCGGGCCCGGGGTGTCCACCCATTTGCCGCAATTGCGGCCGGCGACGCGATCAGCAATGCTGCCGCACCATCCACAACACCCGAACTTGTACCGGCATGGTGAACAGGATCCCACTCCAGCCCGGGATATTTTCGCTCGATCATTTGACGCATCGTGGTGCCGTCAGGGCTTGCGGCTACGCTCTCGATCACAGCGAATGCCGGCTTCAATGCCGCCAGGCTTTCAGCAGTTGTTCCCGGGCGCGGATATTCCTCGCGGTCGAGCGCGATCGAGCCGTCTCGATTGAGCACCGGCACGACGCTGTTGTCGAAGCGGCCGCTGTCGATCGCCGTCTGCGCCTTTCGCTGGCTCTCCACGCCGAGCGCTTCAAGATCGGCGCGGCTGATACCCTCGATCGCCGCAATGGCGTCGGCCGCGACACCGACATGCGAGATCGGGTGCTCGAGGTGGAGATCGTCATTGCCACGGGCCTTGCCGAGCGGGACATAGGCTGTACCGACTTCCCATGCGTCACATTCGGCGTGGTGGCTCATCATTTCAGTGCCGCCGGCGATGATCACGTCTTCAAAGCCCGCCATGATCTGCGCAGCTGCCAAACCGACGCTGGTGATACCGCCGCCGCAGAAACGATCAAGCGTCACACCACTTGCCCGGATGTCGTACCCAGCCCAAAGCGCCGAGAGCCGACCGAGATCGCCGGCCTGCTTGCCGCGCTGCTGGCTGGTAGACCAGATAATGTCATCGACCTTGGCCGTATCGAGCGTGTTGCGGTCACGAATAGCGCGCAATACGGTGGCCCCGAGATCTTGCGGGTGAAGGTGCGCGAGCGCGCCCTTGCCAATCTTGCCGATCCCGCGCGGCGTGCGGCATGCATCGACGATATAGGCCTGTGTCATAAGCTGGTCCTCCCCAGATTTCAGCGCGGTGCCATGCGAATGCCGCCGTCGAGACGGATTGTCTGCGCGTTAAAATAACTGTTGCGCACTAATTCCATGACCAGCGAGGCGAACTCCTCGGGTTTGCCAAGCCGCTTTGGAAACGGCACCGAGGCCGCGAGACTTTCGAGCACCTGGGGCTTTGCCCCCAGCATCAACGGTGTCGAAAAAATGCCGGGCATGATGGCGTTCACGCGGATACCCAGATCCATCAGGTCGCGGGCCATGGGAAGGACAAGCCCGTTCACCCCCGCCTTAGCCGATCCATAGGTGATCTGGCCGATCTGACCATCTTGTGCCGCGACGGACGCCGTCAGGGTGATGACGCCGCGCTCGCCGTCTTCAAGGGGGGGAAGCCCCGCCATGCCTTCGGCAGACAGCGATGCGATGCGATAGCTCGCAATCAAAATGCCGTTAACGCCATAGGCATAGTCTTCGGTCGAGAGCCGCTTTAGTCGTCCGGCTTCCTTGTCGAAGGCAAGCGTCTTGCCGCGCCGCGACGTCATGGCACAGTGAACGCAGATGCGTTCCTGCCCATGGGCCGCGCGGGCCTTTTCGAAGCCTGCCACCACCGACGCCTCGTCGGTGATATCGACCTTGCAAAATATGCCGCCGATCGCCCGTGCGACCTCGGTTCCGGCTTCCTCGTTCACGTCGAAAATGGCGACCTTGACCCCGGCTGCAGCCAAGGTGTCCGCTGTTGCGCGTCCCAGCCCCGAGGCAGCTCCGGTTACAATCGCCGCTGTAGTGTTGTCGATTTTCATAGCCGGACGTCCTTCTTCAATAGCTGCGTGGCAAGCCGAGGACATGCTCGGCAAGGTAACTGAGGATAAGGTTGGTGCTGATCGGGGCGACCATATAGAGTCGGGCTTCGCGGAACTTGCGTTCCACATCATATTCTTCGGAAAAGCCGAAGCCGCCATGCGTTTGCACGCACATATCCGCTGCTGCCCAACTTGCTTCGGACGCCAGCATCTTGGCCATGTTGGCCTCAGCCCCAGGATTACCGCCGGTGTCGTAAACCTGTGCGGCATGGTATACCATGAGTTCGGCGGCGCGCATCTGGGCGTAACAACGCGCGATCGGGAACTGTACGCCCTGGTTCTGGCCGATCGCGCGCCCAAAGACGTTTCGTTCCTTGGCGTAATCGGCGGCCTTGGCGATGAACCATTTGGCGTCTCCGATGCATTCCGCCGCGATGAGGATCCGCTCCGCGTTCATCCCGGAAAGTATGTAACGAAAGCCCTTCCCCTCCTCGCCGACCAGCGCCGAACTGGGTATCCGCATGTCATCGAAAAAGACCTCGGTCGTCGAATGATTCATCATCGTGCGGATCGGCTTGATCGTCATGCCGTTGCCGACGACCTTACGCATATCGATGAGGAACATTGAAAGACCCTCGGTCTTGCTGCTCACCTCTTCGCGCGGCGTTGTGCGGGCGAGCAGCAACATCAGGTCGGAGTATTCCGCACGGCTCGTCCAGATCTTCTGGCCGTTGACGACATAGTCGTCACCGTCACGAATTGCTGTGGTGCGCAGCGACAATGTATCGGTGCCGCTGGACGGTTCGGACACACCAAAAGCCTGTAGACGCAACTCACCACTGGCAATCTTCGGCAGATAGGCCTGCTTCTGCGCTTCGCTGCCATATTTGAGCAGCGTATTCATGATGTACATCTGCGCGTGGGCCGACGCCCCATTGCAACCCGCTGCCTGGATTTCCTCCATAATCGCTGAAGCGGCATCGAGCTTGAGCCCGGATCCACCATAAGCCTCCGGAATGAGCGCGGCGAGAAAGCCCGAGCGGGTCAGCGCATCGACAAACTCACTCGGATAGGCCCGTGCGCTATCCTTCTCACGCCAATATGCGCCCGGAAACTCGGCGCAGAGTGCCTGAACGGCGCGGCGTATCTCGGTGAGGTCGTCGTTTTTCGTCACGTCAGTTTGTCCTTTGAGCCTTGCACGCCATGATTTGTCGGCCGTCGGCTGCAAAAGCGGCGAGTTCGATTTCATGCGCCGGGCCGCGCATCGCGAGATGCAAGGCTTCACCGCAAATTGCCGGCGACAGGCCGCGGAAGGCAAAGTTGACCAGTTGATTCTCACCCAGCACCTGACGCGCAAGGTCAAGCAGCAGCGAGGCGGTCAACGGCCCTTGCACGACGAGCGCGCGATAGCGCTCCTCGTCGCGGGCATAGGCAAGGTCATAGTGGATACGGTGGCTGTTGAAGGTCAGCGCGGAAAACCGGAACAGGAGCGGCTCCCCGGGCACCACCATGCGATGCGCGTCCCACCCGCCGGCCTCGAAGCTGCCTCCGCGCGTTACCGGGGGCGACAGCGGGGCATCTCGGGTCGCTGCTTCGCGATAGACGAGGCTTTGGACTTCGCGCACCGCAAGGCCGCGCTCGCCGTCGACGTCATGTGCGACATCGACGAACACCAAACGCCCGGAACCGCCCGACTTTTCCGTGACGGAAAGAATGCGCGACGCACGGGTGACGACCTCGCCCATGCGTAAGGGGATGAGAAACTCAACCTTGCTCGAAGCCCACATGCGACGGGGCAAAGCAACAGGGGGCAGAAGACTGTCCGC
>JBMOGG010000238.1:0-4080 GCA_049318505.1 Sphingomonas sp.
CAATCGCAACAAGCAATCGCAACGACGGCCACCTAGCACTCAACGCGATTTTCGTGCCGGGCATGGGGTCGAGCCGGTGCTTGACCTCAGCCAGTTCGAACCGGTCTGAACGGCACGTTTGTCCTACACGCCCGCGCCACATTACCGGAGTCGCGACTGTTTCCATCGTCGCCCATCCCGCCATCAAACAGCCGAGAAATGGGAGCGATTCACCGACGTTTTCCGGTGACATACAGGGCCTTTCGTGGCTTTTGCGCTGGGCCTACTTCAGCAGTTTAGGCAACCCCGCGCCCAGCGCATCGCTGATCTTGCCTGCGAACAGGGCGAACATCGGCGGCAGGTCGACTTCGGCATGGACCTTGTCGTCGAACACGGTCGCGACGCAGTTCATCGTCTGGCCGACGGCGGTCACGGTGAAGGTCATCACGTCGCCGTTCCAGCTGTGCATCACTTGCCCACCACCGGGGATCATCTGCCCGATCTTGCCGATGCCGCGGTCGAGGCGCTCGTAGGCGGCGGCTTTCCCCAGCTGGTGCGGGATGTCGAGGGCGATGGGCGTGGACATGAAGCAATTTCCTTTGGAGCGCTCAATGCCCTAGCGCGGCGGGGGGTTGCGCGGCTAGCATCGCTTTTAGCCCTTGCCGGAGAGCCACATGACCACCCTCGATCGCCGCACGCTTCTGGCCGGTGCCGCTGCGCTGCCGATGGCCGCCCAGGCCGCGGCATCGCTCCCGACCGGCGCGCCCAAGGGGCCCGACGATGAACGCTGGTGGCGAACGGTCGCGGCGCAATACGACGTGACCCCCGACATCATCCAGCTCGAAAATGGCAATTGGGGCATCATGGCGCGCCCTGTGATGACGGCCTACGAACGCAACGTCGAACGCGTGAACCGCGATAACAGCTATTACGCCCGGCGCGGCTTCGGCGCTGATCTCGACGCCATCCGGGTGCAGGTGGCGACAGCGCTCGGCGCCGCTCCTGATGAGATCGCCTTTGCCCGCAACGCGACCGAGGCCTTGCGCGTCCTGATCCAGGGTTACAACCGCCTGCGTCCCGGCGATGCCGTGCTCTACGCCGATCTCGATTACGACGCGATGCAAGGGTATATGGCTGGGCTGCCCGCCCGGCGCGACGTGGCTGTCGTGAAGATCGCGCTCCCCGAACCGGCAACGCGGCAGGCGCTGATCGATGCCTATGCAAGAAGTTTCGATGCCAACCCGCGCATCCGGCTGGTTTTGCTGACGCACCTTAGCCACCGCACCGGCCTGGCGCTACCGCTCGCGGAGATCGTGGCGCTAGCGAAGTCGCGCGGGATCGATGCCATTGTCGATGCCGCGCACAGCTGGGGGCAGCTCGAGGCCGGGACGATCGCGGCCGGCGCCGACTTCGCCGGGTTCAACCTGCATAAATGGATGGGCGCGCCACTGGGCGTCGGGGCGTTCTACATCCGCAAGTCCCGGCTCGATGCCATCGATCCCGATGCCGGTAATGGCGCGACAGTGGGCACGACGGCAGAGAGTTGCATCCATACCGGGACCGTCGACATGGCCGCGCAGCTGACCGTGCCGACGGCTTTTGCTTTTCAGAATGCGGTTGGTGCCCCGAACCGAATCGCCCGCCTGCGCTGGCTGCGTGATCGCTGGGCCGAGGAGCTGCGGGGGCTGGACGGGCTCGAGATCTTGACCCCAAATGATCCAGCACTCCACGGCGGTACGACGGCATTTCGTGTCCGTGGACGAACCTCGGTCGCCGACAATATCGCGATCACCAAGGTGCTGCTTGACGAGTTTCGCATCTTCTCGGTCCACCGCACCGGGGTCGCCAGGGGTGCGTGCATCCGCATCTGTCCCGCGCTGTTCACCTCGCCTGCACAGGTCGACCAACTGGCAAACGCCTTGCGCACCATCGCGCCGCGCATGGCCCTGTAAGAATTGCCGCGCGGTGGCTTGACGCCGCGCGATGCGCTGCCCAGCATTCGCGCAGGGAGTCGGCATGAGGTTTCGTGGTTTCGTTGCACTGGCAGCGTTGGTGATACTTGGTGCTGCGCCAGCTCCTTTCCAGCCGGTTGAACACACCGCAGCGCCCCCGTTCCTCGACAAGCTGTCGCCCGGCGAAGTCGCCTATGCCGCCGATATCGGCACGAGTTTCGAGCGGTCGCGCAGCGCGAAATGGCAACTGGCGGAACACCGTCGACTATCGACGGCACTGGCCGCGCTGGCGCCGGCGCGAAAGGGAGTCGTCGAGGCCTTCGTCCTCTCCGTCGGGCTCGACAGCGATCCCGTCTTCGGCCGCGAGGCGCGCGAGGCGGGGCGTGTGCTGGCGCGGCGCTACGGCGCGACCGGCCATGTCGTGACGCTCGCGGGCAGCGACGGCGTGACACCAAGCGCGCTCCCGATGGGCAGCCCCGGCAACATTGCTGCAGCATTGGCGCGCATCGCCGAACTGATGGGGCCAGAGGATGTGCTGGTGCTCTACACCACCAGCCACGGCGCACAGTTTGGCGTTGTCTATAACGATGGCGACGCCGGCTTTGGAATGCTCGGCCCATCGAAGCTTGCAGGGCTGCTCAACGAACTCGGGATCGCCAACCGGCTGCTGCTGGTCAGCGCCTGTTACTCGGGCGTGTTCGTGCCGACATTGGTCACGGAAAGCACGGCTATCATGACGGCGGCTTCATCGACGCGGACGTCGTTCGGTTGCCGGGCGGACAATGACTGGACGTTCTTTGGCGACGCGCTGATCAATCGGGCGCTGCGCAAGCCTCAGCCGCTGGCGATTGCAGCCGCAGAGGCGACGATGACGATTGCCGAATGGGAGGCGCAGGGTCGGCTCACGCCGTCAGACCCGCAGTCGTACATCGGGGCAAAAGCACAACGCTGGCTTGGCGTGCTGGAGCGTGCCCTGCCAGCGGCAACGGCGCCGGTCGGGAAGCCCGCGACCGACGCGTTGAAATGACCTAGCGCGCGATCCATTCCCCGCTGTCGCGGAACTCGTCGCGGATCGCCGAGTCGGGCAGGGCACCTGTGACGTAGCGGCTGTCGCGGCTGGGCGGGGTCAGGCTATATGTTTCGCGCGACGCGGCAAAGGGCCGTGCGTCTGGCACGACCGGTAACTGTGCGCCGGCGACGGGCATCAAGACCTGCATCAGTTGCGTGGGCGGCGCAACACGGGGCAACGGGCCCGGCGTCGGCTCGCCCCCCGCATAGAGCATCGGGAGGGCGGCGGCGTCGGGCGACCCACCCGGCATCCGGTAAAAAATATGGGCGCCGACGATCGCGACCGGGGTCATCCGTCGTCCCCAGGCAGGCGCGATTTGCATCGTATGGTAAAAGGTGGCGCTGCCGACGGGCACATAGACGTCACCCGCCAATGCCCGTTCGGCGACTCGCCGCGCACGGATCCAGGCCGACAGCATCGGCGCCCGCGCCATCGCGCCGTCGCAGGCAAAGCTGAACTGGCACCCGGGGGCACTCGATCCCTGATAGACGACGCCGCAGATGGTGTGGGGCCATTGGGGATGACGGACGCGGTTGAGCACGACCTGCGCGACGGCGCGCTGCCCCTCGTCCGGTTCCGTCGCCGCCTCATAATAAACGGCGCTCGCCAGGCACAATGTCGCGCGCATCCGGTCGCGCTGGCCCAGCGCCGCGACGAACGATGGGCCCGTTGGTGCATCTGGAACCGCGCGGGGTGCCGCAAGGGTGTCGGGCACCGGCGTTCCGGCGATCACGGGGATTCCGGCATAGGAAACTGCGCTTGGTGCTTGGGACATCATGCCGGTCGCCCGCGATACATTATCATTGGCCACGCACGACAGCAGCGCAAAGGGCATCAGCATGGCACCGATGAGTCGCATGCGTCGCGCACGGCGGTTCGCCCGCATGCGGCTGCGCGCCACGAAACGCTGATGCGCCGAAAGACTCGTCCTGTCCGCCATGCCCAGCGCGCATAATTGAAAAACCGGCAGATTTCGCCCCCGTCATCCGGGGTGTTCCACACAGGGACATTTACGATCTTCCACAGGTTTTTTGGGCGTTGATATGAGTGCGACTTGCCAAGGCGTTAGACCGACGTCAC
>JBMOGG010000239.1:0-4009 GCA_049318505.1 Sphingomonas sp.
CGCTGGGAGCCGATGGCGCCGAAGGCGGCACGGGCGAAAACGCCGATCTCGGCAACTGGTAAAGCGATGGCGCGCGCCCGCCCGAATGGCTTTACACTGATCGAACTGATGGTCGTGCTGGTGATCCTCGGGCTCGCATCGGCTGCGGTCGTCATGGCGATCCCTGACCCGGGCGGGCGCGTGCGCGACGAGGGTGAGCGCCTGGCCGCACGGGCGCTGGCTGTGCGCGACGACGCGATTTTGGCCGGGCGCAGCACACGGCTGATCGTTGACGCCACCGGCTACAGCGCGGAGCGGCGCGCGGGGGGGCGTTGGCAGCCCTATGGCGGCAAGGGGTTCGGCATCGTCGCTTTCCCCAGCGGGTTAACGGCTACGACGTCGGATAGGGGCCGAGTGATTGTTACCTTCGATGCGACCGGTGCCGTCGCAGAACCTACCGTAATCGACCTCACGAAAAACGCCGTACGCGTGCGCATCGAGATTCCGGCAAATGGCGCGGTCCGTGTTTCGTAAGCTGTTCCCGCGGTCGTCACGTTCCGCCGAACACGGCTTCACGTCTTCGCCACGGCCCGCCGAACACGGCTTTACGTCTTCGCCACGTTCCGCCGAACACGGCTTCACGTCTTCGTCACGTTCCGCCGAACACGGCTTCACGCTGATCGAAATGCTCGTCGCATTGGCGATTTTCAGTTTGGCGGCGCTTGCCCTGCTGCGGCTTGAAGGGGCCACCTTGTTCAGCACCCAGCGGTTGGCAGATACGACCGTGGCCCAGATCGTCGCACGCAACCTGGCGGTCGGCCTGCTCACCGATCCCCGCCCGCCGGCATTCGGCACTGACCAGGGCGAGGTTAGCAATGCCGGCGCGACCTGGCGATGGACCCGCAAAACGCAGCGTACCGACGATGTCCGCATCGTGCGCATCGATCTTGCCGTCGCCGACGCCGCGGGCCGGCCGTTGACGCGGCTTTCGCTGGCAAGGTCCGTCGAATGAGCGCGGCAAAGGACTCCGGGTTCACCCTCATCGAACTGATGGTCGCGCTGTTCATCTTCGGGATGCTCGCCGCAGCAGGCGTCTCGCTGCTCAGCTTCGGCGTCCGCGCCCAGGCGGCGGCAACGCAGCGGCTCGAGGATATTGCCGATCTCCGCCGGTTTTCGACGCTGCTGGCAAGCGATCTTGCCCAGGCCCTGCCGCGCATTGCCCGGGGCCCCGACGGTCAGCCGGTGCGTGCCTTTACCGGCAATGACGGACGCAGCGATCGACTCGTCATGGGCTATGTCCGGAGCGGTTGGACCAACCCGGAGGGCGTACCCCGAGCGGGCATCCAGCGGGTGGACGTCACGCTCGGCGAGGGGCGGCTGACGCGGACTGCCTATCCGATGGTCGATGGCAGCGTCGCCCCTGCCGGAGTCGTGCTCGCCGACAGGGTCGAGCAGCTGACGATGCGCTACCGCGACCGCAAGGGTGAATGGCGGCCGCGCTGGGAAAATGCGCTGCTCGACACGACACCGGCTGCGGTCGAAATGACGGTGCAGCGCAAGGGTGAGCCTCCGCTGGTGCTCGCCTTTGTTACTGGGCCCACCTACCCATGAAGCGCGTTTCGAAACACGAAGAGGGGGCCGCACTTCTCACTGTCCTGCTGATCGTCGCGGTCATGGCCGTGCTGGCCGCAGCAGCGCTCGAACGGCTGAAGATTGGCACCCGCCTGACCGCAAATGGCGGCGCGATCGAACAGGCGCGCGCCTATGCCATGGCGGCCGAAACCTTGGCGCGGTTCCGCATCGGCGATCTGATCCAGACCGATCCTAATCGCACGACATTGGCTGGCAACTGGGCCGGGCAGGCGACCAATTTCCCGATCGATGGTGGCCTGGCTACGGCGCGCCTCGACGATGGCGGCAATTGCTTCAATCTCAATTCGCTTGTCGACAAGGCACAGGACGGCGTGCTTATCGCGCGGCCTGTTGCGATTGCCCAGTTTTCCCGGCTGATGACCTTGCTCGACGTACCGGGGCGCGATGCTGATGCGCTGGCCAATGCGACGGCAGACTGGATCGACAGCGACGGTGCCCCGCTTCCGGGGGGCGCGGAAGACATTGCCTACGCCAATGGCCGCACGCCATACCTGCCTGGCAATACGATCATGGCTGACACCAGCGAGTGGCGCGCTGTTGCCGGGGTGACACCCGGCCTCTATGCGCGGGTGCGTACCTTCATTTGCGCGCTTCCGGTGACAGATCTGACTACCCTCAACGTCAACACCTTGCGCCGCGATCAGGCGCCGCTGCTTGCCACGATCGTGCCAACGCTCGACGTGTCGCGGGCGGCGGCGATCGTCGAAGCGCGCCCGTCCGCCGGCTGGGATTCGCTCGGAACATTCTGGAGCCTGCCGCAGCTTGCGGCCAGCGAGGCCAGCGCGGGGCGCGGGCAGGTCAAGCTCAATACCCGCTGGTTCACTTTGGCTCTGAATGTCGAACTGAGCGGCGCTGAGCTCGAAGAGCATGCCCTGATCGACGCTGCGCTGAAGCCCGCGAAGCTAGCGCGGCGCAGTTTTGGCGAGCCGTCATGAGTACGCTCGTCGTCTTTGCCGACGGGCGCTGGCTGCGCATTGTCGCCGGCGACATCCTCGCACGCGGCGACCAACTGGTCGACGCGCTTTCCCAAGGTGCGCAAGAGCGCACCGTCGCTGTCGTGCCCGCTGCTGACGTCATCATCCGGACCATCGACCTGCCCGATCTGGCCGATCTTCAGGCACAGGGCGCGGCGCGCATCGCGCTGGCCGACGTCAGCGTCTTGCCACCCGAGATGCTCCACGTTGCCGTTGGAGCGGCAGATGCCGAAGGTCACCGCCTTGCCGTAGGTGTGCCTGTCGCCAACCTGACTTCCTTGCTCGCGGCTCTAGCCGAAGTGGAGGTCGACCCCGACCATCTGGTCGCGGCACCACTTTTGCTGACGCGTCCAGAGACGGGCTTTGTTCGCGGTGATCTGAGCAACGAAATCGTCGTTCGTGGGCAGGATACCGCTTTTGGTGACGACCCGGTACTCACGCCGCTGCTCACCTGCGACGCGCCACTGGTCACGCTTGACCGGCTCGCGCTCGAAGCGTCGCTCATTGCCGCCGTCGAATTTCCCGAGGCCGATCTGCGTCAGGGCCCCTTCGCCAAGCGTCGCCGCTGGCCGGTCGATGCAGCACGGCTGCGGCACTATGCCGTCATGGTGATGATCACGGGCGCTCTGATCCTGACGGCACAGCTGGTGACCATCGTCCGGCTCAATGCCCGGGCGTCCGCCATCGAAGCGGATACCGTCGTTCAGGCCACGGCATTGTTGCCCCCAGGGACCACCGTCACCGACGCTGTGCTCCAGTCGGAGGCGCGGCTTACAGCCATGCAGGGGGCAGGGGGCGGGTTCGAGCCGCTGGCGGCGGCCGTCGCGGCGGCGATCAACACCACGCCGGGGGTCGAGTTGGGATCCATGGTCTTCGACGGCGAAGGCGGGCTGCGCGCCACGGTTCGGGCAGCCAGCACGGCCGATCTTGATGTCGTCGTCGCCAAACTGGGTGCCAGCGGCCTGCAGGTCGTGCCTGCGCCCATCGTGGCCGGGCAGGGGCGTCCCTATCGCGATGTCACGGTGCGCGCCCAATGATCGCACAAGCTCTGCTCTGGTGGTCCGGGCGCAGCGCGCGCGAGCGTATCCTGCTCGCCGTGATGGGCGGCCTGATCGCGCTTCTGCTGTTCTGGCTGCTCATCATCCGGCCCTTGGACGCGGCAAAGAGCAGCGCGCAGCAACGCCTCGATCTTGCCACGCAAGCCGCCGGTCGTGTTGCCGCCGTTGCCGATGGAGTCCGTGAGGCGCGGCGCCTTGCCCCAGCTGCGCTGTCCGCTGCGCTGCCCACGGTGGTCGGGGAGGCGGCACAGGGCGCAGGGTTCACTTTGTCACGCCTCGACGCACAGGGTCCCGACCGCGTCGTCGTCAGCATTGGGACCGCGCGCAGCCCAGCACTCTTTACGT
>JBMOGG010000240.1:0-3947 GCA_049318505.1 Sphingomonas sp.
CGACACCGATACTGTCGACGATGGCTGACAATTCGGCATTGCTGACCGCTGCCAGCTGAGCGAGGCCGGTCAGCAGCATATCGCCACTAATCCCCGATGGTGTGCGCAGAACGATGGCTTGTTGCGTCACGATATTCCCTTTGCCGCCATGTTGAGCATACGGATCGCGCCACAGGCCGCGCCGAAGCCATTGTCGATATTGGTGACCAACACACCCTGCCCGCAACTCGACAGCATCGAATGCAACGCGCTGGTGCCGCCCGCAGCGACGCCATAGCCGGTCGATGACGGCACGGCGATGACCGGTTGGCCGACCAACCCACCCATCACCGATGCCAGTGCCGCATCCCAACCGGCGACGACGATGATGACGTCATAGTTACGGATATGATCGAGCCGAGCGAATAGCCGATGGATACCGGCAACTCCGACATCAGCGATGAGACTGGCAGTGATTCCGGAAAATTCCAGCGTCTGCACCGCTTCCAGCGCGACACGCAGATCGGATGTCCCCGCGGTCACTACTGCGACTGTGCCGGTGCGGGCGGGCAATTGACCATGGAGAGTCGCAGTCCACGCCTGCGGCTCATAGGCCAGTGCTGTGCCGCCGACATTGGCGAGCGCGGCATGGCGTTCCGGCGACAGGCGGGTGAACAGCGTCGGCGCATGCGGTGCCGCCGCCAATTCAATGACGATCGCCTCCAACGCTTTCAGGTCTTTGCCCTCGCAGAAAATCGCTTCGGGCATGCCCAACCGCATGGGGCGCTCGGCATCATGGACAAAGCCGCTGGTCATGCCGCACCGACAAAGGCGCGACCGGGGCGATAGGCCTCTGCATCGAGCGCGACGCGGCCGATGCCCGGATCGAAGGCGGCGGCGCGTTGCCGGACATCTTCCAGGAGCGCATCAGTGATCAGCGCGCGGTCAGCGTCAGCCACCTCGACGATCAACTGATCTTCGCGCACCCGGCAGCGCACGACGGCAAGGCCAGTGCGCGCCTTGATCCGTTCCTCACCCGCATGAACTGCCCGCAGCCGCGATGCCGTGACACGGGTCCCGGTGTAGAGGCGGCTGGCAAGACAGGGCGAGGCGGGCAGATCGGCGAAGGGCAGACCCAGCGCATGGGCGAGCGCGCGAATGTCGGTCTTGGCAAATCCGGCCTCGATCCACGGATGCCGCACCCCGCGTTCGGCGGCGGCATCGAGGCCGGGGCGATATTCGCCGAGATCGTCGAGATTGGCACCGCTGAGCACCGTTCCCTCGTCATGCGCCGCCGCAATCTGGGTAAGGCTGTCATAAAGATTGGATTTGCAGAAATAGCAGCGGTTGACCGGGTTGGAGAGGTAATTCTCGTCCTGAAACTCGCCAGATTGCACCAGCGACAGGGCCCAGTTTTCGACAGCGGCGAGCGCCTGCACCCTTGCGGTAGCATCGGGCGGCACCGCCGGGCTGATGGCGTGCGCGACTTGCACCGTGCCAGGCCGGCGGCGATGCGCCACCAGCGCGAGCAGCGTCGAATCAATCCCGCCGCTGCACGCGATCACCGGCGCGGCGATGCCATCCAGCACGACATGGATGCGGTTCAACAGCTCAGGCACAGGCAGGCTCCCGCATCGAGCCATAAAGCCCGTGCGCAACGATGTAGTCGGTCACTGCTGATGGCAACAGCGTCGCAGGCGGACGCTGTCCGACTGCTATCATGTCACGCACTTGCGTCGAAGAAACGGCAATGTGCGGTAAATCCAGCGGTATCAGGCGCGGGTCGCGTGCTGCGCCATTCGGCGATGTTCGCCGGGCAACAACAAAGCGTAGCAGGGCGTGCAGGTCATCAATACCGTGCCAACGCGGCAGCCGTTCCAGACAATCATCGCCCAGCAGAAAGAAGAGTACAGCTCCTTCGGGCCATTGTCCCCGCAGCGCGCGTACCGTGTCGACGGTATAGCTGGGCCCCTCACGATCCAGCTCGATTCGGCTCACCTGCATCCGCCCATCATCAGCGATGGCCCGTCGCAGCATCGCGACACGGTGGGTGCCTTCGGCAAGACCATCATCGCCCTTGAGCGGCGGGTGGCCGGAAGGGATGAAGATCAGCTCGTCCAGCGCCAGCGCGGCGATCGCACCCCGCGCCACCGCCAGATGCCCGACGTGGACCGGATTGAAGCATCCACCATAAAGGCCGATCCGCATCGCTTAGGCGCTCACCAGCCAATACGAGCCCATCGTGATCGCCAGCGCCGCTACCCCGCCGCGCAAGGGCGCGTCAAAAGCATGGGCTCGCAATGCGAGTGCCTGCGTCAGTCGGTCAAAACCGAAGCCAAAACCCATCATCCCCGTCAGCACGCCGGCGGAAAAGACCAGCACATAGGCAACCCCCTGCATCGGCGAGAGCAAACCAATGGGAAGCAGAGCAAAGACTGCCGCGCTGCCTGCGGTGCCATGCACCATGCCGATCAGAAAGGGCGCTTTGGCCCGAAGCGACGAAGGACTGCGCCTGTTGCCGCGACCGTGCCAGAGCGCCAGCGCGAGGCTGCCGCCAGCCGCGATCATGATCACGCCGACCAGCCGCTCCGCCCCTTGCGGCAAGGTGTCAGGCATCGGCACATCGCACAGGAGCAGCGCCAGCGCCGCAGCGACCAATATGCCGCCATGGCCAATCCCCCACGACAGCGCATAGCGCCATACTGTCCCCGGGCGGCCGGCCTGCGCACCCAGCGACGAGATGGTCAGCAAATGGTCAGGATCAAAAGCGTGCAGCACGCCCATCGCCAGCCCGGCGGCGATTATCGACAGGAAGCCCAGCGAGATCATGCGTGCCTATGCCCAGGCGCGTGGCCCGACCGATGCACCTGCCACAGCGCGCGGATCGGCGCGGCGATCGCTTCAGCCATCGCCGCCGGCGCCAGCCCCTGCGCCATCGCCGTCATTAGAAGCGGCAGGGCGGCCGTCACTTCGCGCGTCGGCCCCGGCATCGCAACCAGCAAGACGGTGCCGATACGGCCACAGGCAACGCGGACATGCGGTTTGATATGGCGGCCGTGGCCAACGGCATATTCGGCCAATATCGCTGTCGACAGATCGGGAGCGAGCCTTTGCATCGCCTCGATCGTCTTGTCCTTATCTTCGGCCCCGACCCCGCCAGTGGTGATGATTAGGCCATAGCCTTCCTCGAGCAGAAAGCCGATACGCGCCGCGATCAGCGCCTCGTCATCCTCGACGACGCCGGCATGGTGAACCAGATAACCTTGGGCTTCCATGGCCGATTGTACAGCGGCAAAATTGGTATCCTCAATCTCGCCACGCGCGACCTCGCCGCCGGTGGAGAGCACCACCACCGACTTGGCGACATAGGCGTGGAGACCAGCCTCCAGCTTGGCCGCATTAGCAATAATGTCCGCCGCCTGTTCAGCGGGGGCACCGATGACACCCAGCACGCCGTGGCTGTGCACTGACGCCGACGCGCCGAGCGTCACGCCGGGAAAAGCGCCCAGCGCCGCCAGCAACGGCACTTCCTTACCCGCAATCGCCTCCAGGCTGACATTGGGCGCCACCACATCGAACACCACCCGGCCATCGCGAACATCGGTCACGAATATATGCTCAGGCCCGAGATCGAGCACCGCCCCGGCGCAGTGCGCCAGCCGCGTCAGATCAACATCGCTGAGGAGAATACCTTCAACCCACAGCTCGGTCTTGGACAAGAGGTCAAGTTTGGTCCCCATGGATCAGGCCAGTCCGCGCTGCGCCAGCCATTTGGGCACCAATTCTTCTCCGACCTGCTTGTCCACTGCAGGCGCGCGTTCCTTGAGCAAATCCGCCAGCGCCTGGTTGCAGGTGAGGTGACCATAGCTGCCGTCGAATACGATCAGCTTGTCGGTCTGACCCTTCTCGCACGCCATAGCGATGCCCTGTTCAAGGCTGTCGACGACCTTGGCGCGGTCCATCAACAG
>JBMOGG010000241.1:0-3946 GCA_049318505.1 Sphingomonas sp.
GTATCTGCTTCGCCCTATTTCCACCGTACACCAAACGGCGATACGACGCATGAAATTCGATTGGCATCGTGCGATCCTAGCCCGCGCGCCGGTTATCACCTTGGGGCCGCCGGAGTATTGCACCTTCGCAGACATGTTCGCGTTCGCCCGTCAATTTTATCTCAGTTGACCGTGGGAGGCGCCTGGCCCGCGTGCCGACGTGATTGCGAAAATGCTATGATCAAGATGCACAGGATGCTCGCGACAATCGGCGCACCCGATTGCAGTCCCCTAATGGTCGGGCCAATATCAACTGCGGTCGAGACCTTCGGAACATAGCCGGACAACGACAGGATTTGTCCCGTCAGCAAAGCGCCCAATCCTTGACCCAGTTTGATTGCCACAATCGAAAGCGCGAAGATCATTCCGGGAGCGGCAATACCGTTGCGCCGCTCAAAGCCGTCGGCGCAGTTGGCGACCGGGAGCCATATCAGCGTGTAAACGCCGCCAGCCGAAAGCCCGAACGCGCAAGCGATGGCCATATCACCCGTCGCGGTTATCCCGCCCGCCGCAAACATTGCGATACTGGCCAGCAGCACGCCCAAGAACGCGAGCGCAAGCGTCATGAACGGAGAGATGCGCCGCACGATTATAGTCCAAGGCGCGATGCCAACTATCTGCCCCAGCACCATTGCTACAAGCATTTGCTCCGACCGCGCTGCGTCCCCGACGATGTAATTGGCATGGTAGAGGATCATCTTCGCAAAGATTGGCACGCCCGTGTTGGCAATGAGAATCAGTCCGAGCACTTCGAAGATTTCGGCTGAGACCAAGCCCTGCGAGCGTAGCTTCCAACCCTTCGTCTCAATGCGCCATTTGGGCCCAGGCTTGTCCCATGGCCGCGCGGACCAAGCGGCAACGATCATGGCCAAGGCTGATAGCGCCGCAACGATGAGAGCCGCCCATGCGAGTGCCTCCGCATTTCCGCTATCGCGCGCGGCAGCGATCGAGGGTACAACTCCGATTATCGCCAGCGTTGCCAACGAGCTGAAGAAAAAGCGCAAGCCGGAGAGCACGCCTCGCTGGCGCGCATCGCCCCCCATACTGGCAAGTAGCGCATTATGTGGCGCATCGATCACTGCATAGCCGAAGCGAAAAGTGAATATAACGAGTGTGACGATCGCGACGCTTCGGACACCTAAAGCGGGAAGCCCGTAAAGAAGCGCGAAAGCCATGGCGCAGATCGGCGACCCGATCAGAATGAGCGTGCCGTTTCGGCCGAAGGGGCTGCGGAGCCGGTCGGCCAATGCGCCCATGATGGGGTCGAGCACTGCATTCACGCACAACGATCCAAGCAGTAAAAACCCGGCAGTCGCAGGCGCAACGTCCAGAACGTCGGTGAGAAGGAAAAAGAGCGTAAGGTCAGCGGCGCTCCAGAGAATGTTTTTGCCAAAGTTCCCGGAAGCATAGCCCGTCGCACGCGCCCAGCCCGGTGAGGATGGGGGATTTCCTGCCGACATCGCTGGTGTCATCCACGTACCTTACGGGGAAAACTTGTAACGCGTTACCTCAAACAACGTATCACCCGCAGACTACCAAACGAGCCTGCGACCGTGGGTAAGCGTCCGGCCTGAACCGTCACAGGCTAAGCGGTCGTTCCGCTTTCGCTTCCAGCTGTTGCCGTTCCAGTGCCACCGCGCGGTTCCTGAAAGCTGACGGTCCGCTCATTCGCCACGAGCGGCGTATCGTCGCGATGGAATGGCGAGCCTCCTGGCTTACCGACAGTCTGCGCCTAGCGGTAGACCGAGGATTGCCTGGCGGCTGTCGCCCATTGCAGACATTGGCGTAGGATGTCAGCCTGTCCTCATGAACCTTGTCCTGCCGCTTGTTGCAAGCCACGCGCTCGCCGGATGCGCCGAGAATACATCTTGTTACGGACTGACGGACATGCGCGGGCGATAGGCGAGCGGTGCAACTTTGGGGTCGGTCGACACATAATCGGTCCAGATATGCGTGGGGAAACCGAACGACGGCGAACTCCACGCTTTGTCGACGGCGACGTCGACGGTCAGGAAGGGCGCGTCATCGGTGCTTTCGAAGGCGCGAAGGTTACCGGTGGCATCGACCACGGCGACGGCGGGCCCGAACGCCGTCTTCCGTAGGCGCGTCGCTCCGCAAAACGCTACTTGAAGGCGGTCCGAACGCTTGCGATCCGCTCAGCGACGAGGGCAAGCGATCCCTCGACCCCTGCTGCTTTGGCAAACTCTGGCCATCTCGAAACGGCGTCCTCAGCATGCTCGATGATAGCATCAATGCGTGCCTTGGTGAGCCCATGGATCTCGCCCAGCTTCTCGACATCGGAACGCGTGGGATTCTTGCCTTCGCCGACGACGTCGAGGTAATGCTCGCCGCCCGGACCATCGGAATAGGTCAGGTCGTAGGCAGGGGCGAGCCGCCAGTCGCCCCCGACGTTCATCAGGTAGCTGTGCTGGCGCGTGTGATCGTCGCGATTGTGCGCGAGCACGTTGAACACCATTCGCCGGAATGCCTGCTCGACGTCGCCCTCGTGACGCGTGATCGCGCGGGTCGCTCGCAGCAGTGTGTCGTAGCTCGCCGACGGCATGTTCGATGGCGCCTCGATCGCCCCGGCCAGCGAAACCATGTGAAGACGCCGCCCGGGGCTCGGTCGGTCAAACCGGCGGGTCGCAAAATAACCCGGGCCTTGCCGCGACAGAACCAGCCGCGACGAGGACATCACGATGCCTGCCGCCTTCGCCATCTCGGCATAGGCGAGCTCCACGGGGCCTATATCGGGCGGGTCGCTCAGCGCCGCAAATTTGACGATCCACGCCTCATGCCCGGCGGCGGCCTCGCCCTCGCTGACCGAGATCGCGCCATCGCCATCGAAGCCAACATGCACCTTCGGTCGCGCGCCGCCCGATGCGCCGCCAAGCATCGCCAGAGTATCAGCAAGCGTGCTTTCCTCACGCAACAGGACCTGCCTTGCATCCCCAGCGAGCGCGTCGAGGTCGAGTGTCTCGACATTGCCGGCAGGCAGGGTGGCGGGTTCGAAGACCAGCGCACCGCGCCCATGCGATCCCACAAGCGCCAACCGATCGGCAGCACTGAGGTCCTCGAACCGTACACCGAACTTGCTCAGCCGACGACGCAACAGCAACGTGCCCCACCCCTCGGGCAAGCTGTCCGCCAGAAAGCCGTGCAAGCCCTCGAAAGCGTGTCCGCGCGCTGGCATCAGTCCGGGTTCGGGCGGATAAAGATAGGGAGAGACACGCAAACCGTGCTGTATGACTTCCGGGGACCACTCAAGCTGCGCCAAGCGATCGGCCAGCGCCAGCCGTCCAACGGGAAGGTCGGGCTCGGTTTCGTTCGCACGAAGGGCGATGCGCAGCGGCGTGCCCGGCGCTAGCTTCATTGTCCTGCTATCCGAACACCCCGGGCGCGGCGAGCGGTACCGCGCTGCTGCGCGAGAAAGCTATCAAGATCAGTGGCGGCGGGCTGCGGAAACAGTGCTTGAAGCGTGTGCTCGACACGAAGCGCGATCGCCGCGCGGATCAAATCATCGATGGAAGCCTTGCCTTCCGCCTCCAGTCGTCGCCAGGTCCTGTACGACACGCCAGCCCGCTCAGCAGACTCCGCCTGTGTCCAGCCGAGCGCCGCACGGCAGGCCCGGACACGCTGACCAAGGTCGACAGCCAACTCTGCGGGGGTCTCTAACATTGTCCGTATATGGACGTTATTGTAGAAAAACGCAAATTATCTGTCCAAATATGGCCAATGAAGATGCCTGGCGGATGCTACGGTAGCATAGCCTTGCGTCGGGCATCGAGCGCGTTAAGGCAGCCGGGCGTCGATTGCTGCCGTTCGGCTTTTTGGAAAGCTGCCCGTCGGCTGTCGCTTCCAGATGTTGCCGTTCCGGGGCCATGGCGGCCTTCCTAGAAGCCGAACG
>JBMOGG010000242.1:0-3938 GCA_049318505.1 Sphingomonas sp.
CATCAGGTGCGAACCGCTTGTAGTGCAGCGAAAGTCATGCCCGCTCGAACACCGCGGCAATGCCCTGACCACCGCCGATGCACATCGTCTCGAGCCCGTAGCGCACGTCGCGCCGCTGCATCTCGCGCGTCAGATTCGCCAGGATGCGCCCGCCCGTCGCGCCGATCGGGTGGCCGAGCGAAATGCCCGATCCGTTGACGTTGAGCATGTCGTGGCGACTGTCATCATCGCTCCAGCCCCAGCCCTTGAGGCAGGCGAGCACTTGCGGGGCAAAGGCTTCATTGAGCTCGATCAGCCCGATATCTTTCCACGACAAGCCATTGCGGGCGAGCAATCGCTGCGTCGCGGGGACCGGACCGATTCCCATGCGCGACGGATCGCAGCCCGCGGCCGCCCAGCTATGAAAGAATGCGATGGGTTCTAGCCCCAGCGCTTCCAGCTTGTCCTCGGCGACCACGAGGCACGCGGCAGCAGCGTCATTTTGCTGGCTGGCATTTCCAGCCGTCACCACGCCACCTTCCAGCGGGCGCAGCTTGCTGAGCGTTTCTATCGTGGCATCGGATCGATACCCCTCGTCATGGTCGAAGACGAACGGATCGCCCTTCTTTTGCGGAATCGTGACGGGAACCAGTTCATCGGCGAACAAGCCGTTTTGCCACGCTGTGGTCGCACGTTGGTGCGACCGTGCCGCATAGGCGTCGCATGCTTCGCGGCTGATGCCGTAATCGCCAGCCAGATTTTCCGCCGTCTCGATCATGCCGGTGATAATGCCGAACCGCTCGACGGGCTGACTCATCACGCGTCCGCGGGTCAACCGGTCGTGCAAGGTCAAATTGCCCGTACGAACGCCTTTGCGTACATCGACTGAATAATGCTCGACGTTCGACATGCTCTCGACACCGCCGGCCACAACGACGTCGCTCACGCCGGTCTGCACCATCATCGCGGCATTGACGATGGCTTGCAGGCCTGAACCACACCGCCGGTCGAGCTGATAGCCCGGCACCTCCAGCGGCATTCCTGCCGCAAGCCACGACCAATGGCCGATGCACGGTGCTTCGCCATTGCCATAGCCTTGCGCAAACACGACGTCATCGACGCGGGCCGGGTCGATTTGCGTCCGTTCGATCAACGCCTTGAGCACAATGCCGCCAAGCTCTCCTGCGGAAACCGATGACAACGCCCCCCCGAACTTGCCGACGGCCGTGCGGATAGGTGCGACGATGGCCGCGCGACGAAGCGTCATTTCGAAATTCCTATGATTTGAGAGTCGACAAGGCGGGCAATCTCAGCGGCGGGCAGCTTGAGCACGTCGCCCAACACCTGTTCGGTGTCGGCGCCATTGTGCGGCGCCGCCCGGGGCATTGCGCGGTCCAGTTGGGGTATCGTGGCGAAGGCGCCCGCCGCCGGATAGACAAACCCGGACGGATTGGCATCGAACACGCTGAACATTGGATTGCTGCCGACGAGACGCGAGTCATGCGCGGCATCGAGCATGGTTTGGTAGGGCGAGTGGACGACCCCGCCCGCGTCTAGTGCCTGACCCAGCTCGGCGTGGTCGCGCGCGCTGATAGCCGCCTCGAACAAGGGAAACAGCGCATCGCGGTTCGCAAAGCGCAATCCGTCGTCTTTCGCAAAGCTGACGCCGCGTTGCGCTTCCAGCAGCGCCACTGATTCCGTCAGGTTCAGCGCGGCAAGCAAATTGGCCCATTGGCGTGGGGTCACGACCACGATCATCGTCCGGACGCCGTCCCTTGTCACGAAATCGCGCCCGAACAGGCCATAGACGGCGTTGCCCAAACGCGGGCGGCTTGCCCCGGCGTGCAGGACTTCGGCAATGCCACCAAGATTGGCCACGGTACCGATCGCCACGTCGGACAGAGGGATACGCACTTCGACGCCCTCGCCCGTCAGATCTCGCCGCCTGATCGCCGCCAGCAGCGAAAAGGCCGCATAAGCCCCCGACAACAGGTCCCAGGCCGGCAGGACGTGGTTGACCGGCTCAGGGCCTGGCCCGGTCATCATCGGATAGCCGACGGCGTTATTCACGGTATAGTCGAGTGCGGGCGCCCCATCTGCCCAGCCCATGACACGCACGGTCACAAGATCGGGCCGCGCCTCCGCGAGTTTGGCGTGCGACAGGAAGCCGTCCGCCGGGAAGTTCGTGATGAATTGCCCTGTTGCCTGGATAAGGGCCTGGAGCAACGCGCGCCCCTCGGGATGTGACAGGTCCAGCGCTACCGACTTTTTGGCGCGGTTCAGATTCTCCCAATAGAGCGAATCATTGTTCTCGGTCACCGGCCAGCGCCGGAAATCGGGCCCTCCACCGATTTGGTCGACGCGGATAACTTCGGCGCCTAACTGGGCGCAATAGAGCGCAGCCGTCGGCGAAGCGACAAAAGATGAAGCTTCGATAATCGAAAGGCCGCCAAGAAGGTTATACATGGGTCAGCCTTGCGCCGCCCACTCGCGCAGCATGTGCTTGGCGATCTGAAGCTGCAATATCTGGGTCGTGCCTTCGTAAATGCGGTAGACCCGAGCGTCCCGATAAAAGCGTTCGGCTTCGTATTCAGCCAGATAGCCTGCGCCTCCATAGATCTGAACCACGCGATCGACGACCCGGCCGCACATTTCGGTAGCGAATACCTTTGCGGCCGCGGCTTTACGCAGCACATTTTCGCCCGCATCAGCGCGGCGCGCGGCATCCTCCAACATACATTCCGCCGCGTATATCTCGATCTCGCTTTCGGCCAACATCTGCTGGATAAGCTGGAAATTGGCGATCGGCTCGCCAAAGGCCTTGCGTTCATTGGCATAGCGCAGCGCGCTATCGAGCGCGCGACGCGCATAGCCGGTTGCCGCAGCCCCAACCGACAAGCGGCCGTTGTCGAGGCTCTGCATAGCCGTCGCAAAGCCCTTGCCTTCCTCGCCTCCCAACAGTGCGTCCGCCGGAAGCTGCACATCTTCCATGATGATATCGGCAATATGGCTGCCAGCCTGGCCCATTTTCTTGTCCGACTTTCCAACGCTCACGCCTGCCGTATCCATTGGCAGGATGAACGCGGAAACATGCGCGTTTTTGGGCAGGTTCTCTTTGCTGGTGCGCGCCATGATCAGGGCCACCTTCGCAAATGGTGCGTTGGTGATGTACCGCTTCGTGCCGTTCAAAACCCAACCATTGCCTGACCGGACCGCCGTCGTTTGCATGGCTGCGGAATCGGAGCCGGAGCCGGGTTCGGTCAATCCGAACGAGGCGACGTCGCCGGCGGCGAGCCGCGGCAACCACTGCGCTTTCTGTTCGTCCGTCCCGCCGTTCTTGAAGGCCGAACAGATCATGCCAATGTTGATCGACGTCAGTGACCGGTAACAAGGCATGGCATAGCTCATCTCCCGAATGGTGCGGATGTATTGCTGTATATTCATGCCTGCCCCACCGAACTCCTCGGGCATGGTCAGGCCGAACAAACCCATGTCACGCATCTCGGCGATGATATCTGCAGGGATGAGATCGGTACGCAGAATCTCTGTTTCTGCCGGAATCAATCGCTCGCGAACGTACCGCTTCAGCTGTTCGATGAATTGTTCAAAAACATCAACGTCCATGACTGTTGTCCTTTTCATCGATGGCGAAATGGTCCCACGAGGCCAATTCGCGATCGTTCATTAGCGTTCGAATGCAATGTCGGCCCGTAAAGATCATAACGCGTGCAAAGCAGGCGAGCGGGCGGATGCGTACCTCGGTTAGGGTCATGATCTTGATGCTCAGATCGGATCATAGGGAAAGACGTGCGCCGAGACTTCATCGGCCCGCGCAAAGCTCGATTTGAACGATGGCACCAACTCCTCCGCGATCGATTCCGGTGTCCATCCCTCCACCTTCGTCATCGAGCGGATGGGGCGCGGTTTGCCGAACAGGACGATTTCGTTCTTGCGCACCG
>JBMOGG010000243.1:0-3922 GCA_049318505.1 Sphingomonas sp.
GCAGTACCGATGGGTGGGTTGAAAGCGAGCGGCATCGGCGTTCAATCGGGGCGCGAGGGGATGGAAAGCTATCTCGTGCCAAAGACGACGCTGGCGCTGCTCTGACGGAGAACGATATGGCCACCCTCGCCCCTGGACGCTTCGCCTTTCGCTCCGAAACTTACGCATGGTCCGTGGTCGCGATCCTGTGTTTCGGCGCGATGGTGTCTATGATCGAACGACAGGTCATCAACCTGCTCGTCGAGCCGCTGAAGGCAGACCTCGGGATCAGCGACACACAGATCAGCATCCTGCAGGGCTTTGCCTTTGCGATCTTCTACGCGGCGATGGCGCTGCCCATCGGGCGGATCATCGATGCGAAGAGCCGGATCGGGGTCATCGTGTGGGGGACGCTGATTTTCTCCGCCGCGACGTTCTTTTGCGGCCTCGCCACCAGTTTCCTGATGCTCGTTCTGTTCCGCACGCTCGTTGGCGTCGGCGAGGCGACGCTGGTTCCGGCGGGCATGTCGTTGCTTGGGGACTATTTCCCGCCGGAGAAACTGGGCCGTGCTGTCGGTTTGTTCATCGGCTCTACTTATGCGGGATCCGGTGTCGCGCTGATCGCCATCGGGGCAGTGCTCGGCTGGCTGGCAAAGCACCCCGACATAAACCTCCCGCTGATCGGGGTCGCGCGCGACTGGCAGATCGCGTTCATGCTCGCCGCGCTTCCGGGTTTTCTGTTCGTCGCGATCATGTGGCTCGTGAAAGAGCCCCCGCGGTCAACCAATTCGGGGGAAGACGTCGGCGCCCCAGTCCCGCTGTCCGAAACATTCGCCTATATCGGCGCGCATCTGGGCACCGTCATTCCGATATTTCTTGGCATCCCGCTGCTCGCCGCCGCGAATTTCGGGATCAACAATTGGGCACCGACCTTTTTCATCCGCACCCACGGCTGGGACGCGAGTGCCATAGGGCCGGTTTACGGCCTCATCATCATCGCCTGCGGGAGCGGGGGGTCGGTCGCGGGCGGGGTGCTCAACGATTGGCTGGCCAGGCGCGGCGTCGTCAAATCGGGGCTGATCGTACCCGTCGTCAGCTCATTGTGCGCGGTGCCGTTCGTGGCGGCGTTCCCGTTGGTCGCGGGTTCGAGCCAGTCGATCGCGCTGTTGATCCCTGCCCTGTTCTTCGGCGCGATGCCGTTCGGCGCGGGGACGGCGGGCATCGTCAATTTCGCGCCTAACCGGATGCGCGGGCAGATGGTTGCGATCTATATGCTGATCGCAACACTGATCGGCACCGGCGGTGGACCCTGGGTCGTCGCGGTGTGGACCGATGGCGTGCTCGGCGATCCGATGAAGCTTGGGCAGTCGCTGGCGGTGGTGCCGACGGCGCTGTTCTTGGCGGGGGCGGCGATTATTGCGACGTGCCTCAGGCAGCGCGGATAAGGTCGCTTGCCTTTTCACCGATCATCAGCACGCAGGCGTTAATGTTGCCGCTGACATGGTGCGGCATGACGCTCGCATCGGCGACGCGCAGTCCCTCGACGCCGAGGACGCGCAGGTCCGCGCCTACGACCTTGCCCATCGCGCAGCCCCCCATTGGGTGATTGGTCGGGGAGCTGGTTGCGCGAACATAAGCTTCCAGGTCTTCGTCGCTGTCGATCTCTGAACCGGGGAGTCGCTCCGCGATGACGTGCTTTGCGATCGCGGGATGACTGTAGACGTCGCGGACCAGGCGAATGCCGCGCACGAGCGCGGCAACATCGGCGGGATGGTCGAGCAGGCGGTGCTCAATCTTGAGCGGCGCTGACGGGTCGCTCGACCGAAGCGAAATGCTGCCTTTGCTTTTGGGATAGCTGAGCGCGATCACGCTGGTAACGGCGGGCTTGCGATAGCGAACCACACCCTGCGGCGACATGGCAAAGGCGAACGGCCCGAACATCAGCTGTAGATCGGGGGCGCCGAGCGACGGGTGCGAACGAAAGAAGCCCACCGCATGCGGATAGGGGCTGGTCACTGGTCCGCGCCGGAACAACAGCCAGTTGAGCAGGTGGAGCGACACGCGCGGGCCGTTGATCTCCATGTTATACGTCCGCATCGTCACGTCGTGACTGATCGCGACGTGCGGATGTTCCTGCACGTTGTGGCCGACTTCGGGGCTGTCGTGGACGACATCGATGCCGATTGCGCCCAGGTCTTTTGCCGGACCTATGCCCGAGAGGAGCAGGAGTTTGGGCGAGCCCATCGCGCCTGCGCTCAATATGGTTTCGCGCGCCGTGACCGTGCGCCCGTCGCGCAAGGCGACGCCGGTGCAGCGCTTACCCACGAAGATCAGCCGTTCGACCGCGCTGTCGGTCATCACGGTCAGGTTGCGGCGACCAAGCGCGGGCTTAAGGTAGCCGCGGGCCGCGCTGAAACGGCGGCCGCGATGCTGTGTGATCTGCGGCGCGCCGACACCCTCCTGCACGCGCCCGTTGTAATCGGCATTGGCAGGCCATCCCGCCTCCACCGCTGCTGCTTCGAACGCTGCGCCGAGCGGATGCCGCGAGCGCAGCGGCTCGATGACCATCGGCCCGTCGCGCCCGCGTACCTGATCCTGGCCGAAGGTCGTGCGCTCCATGCGACGAAACAGCGGCGCAACATCGGCAGCGCTCCAACCGGGATGATCCCACGCGTCGTAATCGTGCGGCGGGCCCCGCACATAAAGCATACCGTTGATCGAACTCGACCCGCCCAGCCCCTTGCCCGCCGACCACAGGTCGATGCGGTTGCCGCGCGAGGTGTCGGGTTCGGTCAGGTGCATCCAGTCCAGCTTCGGATTGCCGATCGCCTTCACGATGGCAGCAGGTATATGGATATAGGGGCTGGTGTCGCGCCTGCCTGCTTCGAGAAGGAGGACGTTGCGCGTGCCGTCTTCGCTCAATCGGTTCGCTAGGACGCAGCCCGCCGAGCCAGCGCCAACGATGATATGGTCATAGCACGGCGCAAGCTTCACGCCGCTTGTGGCACCACGCCCGGCTTTTCCGAATTTGCCGCCATGAACGCGGCATATGGATTCACCTCATCATTGCGCGCTTTTTGCCAGCGCGTCGCAAAGCCGCGCGGAAAGGCGCTGTCGTCGTCGCGGCGGCCGTCGGCCGACCACAGCAGCGGGAACAAATCGCCTTCGGGCTTGTCGCCGGGGATCATCTCGTCCCACGATACGCCCGCCAGATTGACGCAGTCGGGGCGCGGTGCCCAGCGGATATCGTCGCCAAACACCCGCACCGACACCGCGATCCGCCAGTCGTCGGTCGGGTTGCCATGCGAATAATGCAGGCTCCACGGATGGACGGCGAGCATGTCGCCGACATCCATGTCCCAGGTCATAAACCGCCCCGCATAGGCCGGATCGTCGCGCAGCGGCTCGCAATCGGGATGCCACGGGCGGTCGTCGGGCTTGATCATCGCTTTCGCGTTCGGGCTGAACAGCCAGTGGCGCGTGTCATAGGACTGCGTACCTGCGATGACTTCAAGACTGTTGGCTTTGACGATGGGAACGAGCGGAATCCATAAGGAGGGGACCATTGTTCCGGTGACCGGCCAGCCCATGCGGTCGTTGTGCCAGATCGTTTTTTCGTCCGACTGCGGCTTTTTCGCGAAAATCTCGTCGAAGAAGAAGCGGACTTGGCGCGATTGCATGACCCGCGCGGCGGCTTCGGCAACCGGCGACTCGAACACGAAACGCCGGAAGTCGGGCATCGTCCGTGCCATGTAGCGCCCGGGGTTGTTCGGCAGCAGGCCAAAGTCGCGCTTGTCGATCACCAGTTCGCGCGCCGGACCTTCGATGCTTTTCAACCATTCGGGATCGAACACCTGGCGCAGGCAGACGACGCCGTCGCGGGCGTAAGTGTCGATGTCCTCCTGCGAGATCGGACGGAGCGGTGTTGCGTTCAGCGGCATAT
>JBMOGG010000244.1:0-3895 GCA_049318505.1 Sphingomonas sp.
ACCGCATCGCGGTCGCACGGCCAATCGCCTCGGCCATGTCAGGTTTGTCGTAAAAGTCGAACCACCCGATCTGCGCATCGGGGGCCAGCGCAATGGCCTCTTCCTTGGTCACGAACCAGCGCGGCGCGAGCCAGTCGGGGAGGCGGTTCTCGATCAAGGGCCTGACGCGCGCGGGCAGGGTGGCTAGCGTCATATCACGGGTTTCCAGTCCCAGCCGAGCGGGTCGCCGTCCATCACCTCGACCCCGCCCGCCGTGAGTTCGTCGCGGATGCGGTCGGAGGTTGCAAAATCTTTCGCGGCGCGGGCGGCTTTGCGGTCGGCAAGACGGGCTTCGATGTCGGCTTCTGTGAGGGTGGCGGAGCCAGGGCGAACCCTGAGCGACGACCGATCAAGATCGAGGAAGTCGAGACCGAGCGGCTCGGCCATTGCAATCAACGCAGCGACTTCAACCTTTGCAGCCATCGCTTCCTCGAGCACCATCAAGGCAACGGCAGTGTTCAGGTCGTCGAAAAGAGCCATCTCCAACCTATCGATAAACGTCGCGCCCTTTACCCCGCTTGCGCTGAGCTTTGCGAACGCCATTACCATCCGCTTCAGCCGCACCTGCGCCGCCAACAGATTCTCCCAGCTGAATTCCAGCTCGCTGCGATAGTGCGCCTGAAGACACATCAGGCGGTACGACAGCGGGTGGAACCCCCGGTCGACCAGCGTCTGCAGCCGCAGGAACGCGCCGCTCGATTTTGACATCTTGCCGGTGCGGTCGATCAGGAAATTATTGTGCATCCAGATCCGCGCGCCACTGTCGTCGCGGTCGCAATGAGCCTGGTTCTGCGCGATCTCGTTGGGGTGGTGGATTTCGCGGTGGTCGATGCCGCCGGTATGGATGTCGAACGGAAAACCGAGCAAATCACCCGACATGACCGAGCATTCGAGGTGCCAGCCCGGCGCACCGCGGCCCCAGGGCGAGTCCCATTCCATCTGCCGCGTCTCGCCCTCGGGAGTCTTGCGCCAAATCGCGAAGTCGGCGGCATTGCGCTTGCCATTGACGGGGTCGATCCGGCTTTCCCCTTCGTTGGTCTTCGCCCGGGCAAGCGCCCCATAATGCGCGACGGTCGATGTATCGAAATACAGGCCCGAGGGCAGCGCGTAGCAATGCTTGTCCGCGATCCCCTCGGCGAACGCGATCATGCGCGGCACGAATTCGGTCGCGATCGACCAGTGCGCGGGCTCGCTGCAGTTGAGCGCGCGGAAGTCGGCCCAATAGGCCTGGGTATAATGGTTGGCGATCTGCCGCGCTGTCATCCGCTGTGTTGCAGCCATTTTCTCCAGCTTGTCTTCGCCGGCATCGCCGTCGTCGGTCAGGTGACCGACGTCGGTGATGTTGATGACGTGGGTCAGGTCGTAGCCCTTCCAACGCAGCACGCGGCCTAGCGTGTCGGCAAAGATGTACGCCCGCATGTTGCCGATGTGCGGATAGTTGTAGACCGTAGGCCCGCACGAATAGACGCGTGCCTCGCCGGGATGGACGGGGCGGAATTCCTCGATCTCGCGGGTCAGCGAGTTGAACAGGCGCAAGGGCATGGGTGAGGAGGCAGACATGCGCGTCGCCTTCGTTCAGGTGGGGAGGGTCGTCAACACCCGTGCGGCTACCCCGGTCGGGAAACTATGCCAGATGCGTTGGAGGCCCGAGCCGGAATCGAACCGGCGTGCAAGGATTTGCAGTCCTCTGCGTAACCACTCCGCCATCGGGCCGAAAGCTTGCGTGCTGGCAGCGCCGCTAAACGATGACGCCGGGCAGGGCAATCCCTGTCCGGATGCGAATGAAGGGCGGGTCAGGCAAATTCCTCGGTATCGATCGATGCCTGCGCCGCCGCGGGATAGCGCGGTCCGGCGACCGTGTGCTGGTTGATCAGCGTGTCGACTTTCAGGACCGTGTCGGCGTCCGGTCGCCAATCGGCGCGCGCAATGTTTTCCTCCAAATGGGCGATGTCTGCCGTGCCCGGGATCGTGACGATATGGTCCCCCTTGCCAAGCACCCAGCCCAGCGCGAGTTGTGCGGGCGTGACACCGGCACCTTTCGCCACTTGGGCAAAGTCGTCGATCAGCGAAAGGTTGCGCGTCCAGTTCTCGCCCTTGAACCGGGGCCAATGCCGACGCAGGTCGCCGTCGGGCAGGCTGGCCGGGTCGCGCAGCGTGCCGCACAGGGATCCGCGACCGACTGGCGAAAAGGCAACAAACGTCGTGCCGAGTTCGCGGCAGGCGTTAAGCACGGCGATCTCGGGATTGCGCGTCTGGGGCGAATATTCGGTTTGCATTGCGGCAATGGGGTGCACGGCATGTGCCTTGCGCAGCGTGTCCGCCGACATTTCGGACAGGCCGATGCTGCCGATTTTGCCGGCTTCAACCGCGCGGGCGAGTTCCCCGACCGAATCTTCGATGGGCGTCGTGAAATCGCGGCGGTGCAGATAGTAAAGGTCGATATGGTCGGTCTGTAAAAGGCGCAGGCTTTCTTCCAGCGCCGCGCGGATCGTTGCCGGGCGGCAGTCGATGCGGCGATCCTTGCCCTCGACGACGATGCCCGTCTTCGACGCGAGGAAGAATTCGTTGCGCCGTCCCTTCAGCGTCTCGCCGATCAGCGCCTCATTCTTTCCCTCGCCATAGATGCGCGCCGTATCGAGGTGGTCGTATCCCAGGTCGAGCGCCCGGTGCAGCAATTTTGCCCCATCGACAGGCGAGGGCGGAATGCCGTAAGCCCAACTCAGCGACATGCAGCCAAGCCCGATCGGGTTGACCATGTGTCCGTTGATTGTCCGCTTCGTCAAATCACGTCCTTCCGCATCGATGTCTCGCCGCGCAGATACAGAGTGTTCCTCGCGCTGCCTATGCCGTTTGGGGTGATACGCCGCGGGGCAGAAACAATCATCGCCGACACACTTGGCGCGCACGCAGGGGCACGATAGAACGCAGCATCACTTGCTGTATTGTAAGTATAACACAGTTGTGCCACGGAAGCGTTGTGACCCAGATGACCCCTCTTGCTGCCGAAGACTTTGCCGACCAGCGCGCCGCCATGGTGGCCAGCCAGTTGCGGACCAATGGCGTAACCGACCGGGCGCTCCTTGATGGGCTCGCGCGTGTGCCGCGCGAATCTTTCGTGCCCCAAGGACGCCGGGCAACGGCCTATATTGACCGCCCATTGCCGCTCGGTGGCGGACGGGCACTCAACCCGCCGCTTGCGACGGCCCTGTTGCTGAACGAGGCGCGGATCGGCGCAGACAGCCGCGTGCTTATCGTCGGTGCGGCGAGCGGCTATGCACTCGCGCTTGCCACCTCGGTCTCCAGCGACGTGACGGGCGTGGAGTGCGATCCGGCGCTGGCCGCGCAGGCCCGTACCGTGGTGGGCGTCAGGCTGGTCGAAGGGCCGCTCGAAATCGGGGCCGCCGCACATGCACCTTATGACGCCATCGTCATAGACGGCGCCGTCGATTTCGTGCCTGAGGCGCTGATCGCCCAGCTTGCGACCGACGGACGGCTGACGACGGCAATCAACGAAGACGGCGTTGTTCGACTGGCCGTGGGGCGTCGTGGCGGTACCGGGTTTGCCCTTGTTTCCTTTATCGATGCTGAGGCGGTCACGCTTCCCGGATTTGTGCGCCCGCGTGAGTTTGCATTTTGACCCTGACGCTATGCCGCCAGCCCCTGCAAGAGATTAGAACATGATGATTAAGCGTCGCCGCCTTCTTGTTGCCTGGTTGATGTCGACTGCCGTTGCGCCGGCGGGCGCAGAATCGCTGCGCGAGGCGCTGGTCAAGGCCTATCAGACCAATCCCACGATCACGGGCGCGCGGGCCGGTCAGCGCGCGACCGATGAAAATGTGCCGATTGCGCGCTCGCG
>JBMOGG010000245.1:0-3873 GCA_049318505.1 Sphingomonas sp.
AACCTCATTCTGGGTCCAGCAGGCCGCATTCACTGGCGTCGAAGCCAGCGCCAGCACTGTACCAACAAGCACAAAAGCCTTTTTCATCTTGCCATCCCCTGCCGCTCTTGAGGAAAACAAGCTCTCAAAACGGCCTTAACAAATTCTTGATCGTCACCGCCACGACCTTGCTTTATCTTCGGGCTCGCGCGATGCGGACGTCACAAACGCATATTACCCAAGTGCTTTATAGGAGCCTGAGATGACCATTGCTGTTGGAGACAAGATCCCCGCCGCCACGCTGACAAAGGTGACGGCTTCCGGGCCAGATGCGGTCTCGACCGCGGACTTTTTTGCGGGTCGCAAAGTCGCCCTGTTTTCCGTGCCCGGTGCGTTCACACCGACATGCTCGGCCCGCCACCTGCCGGGATTCGTCGAAAAGGCCGATGCACTGAAAGCAAAGGGCATCGACGAGATCGCTTGCACGGCCGTCAACGACGCTTTCGTCATGGGCGCCTGGGGTAAAGCCGGCGGCGCCGATGCGGTAACCATGCTCGCCGACGGCAATGCCGAGTTCGTCAAGGCGCTTGGCCTGACGATGGATGGCAGCCCCTATGGCATGGGAATGCGTGGCCAGCGTTTTTCGATGGTCGTCAACGACGGTACGGTCGAGGCACTGCATGTCGAGGCCGGCGGCGAATTCCGCGTGTCGAGTGCTGAGTACATGCTCGAAAACATGTAGACGCACCCTGTCTCCATCGCACTAAGCATCCGAGATCAGGAAGATGCCGGATGCTTAGTCGAAGGGGGACGCCGCACCCTACAGCGCCGTAAATGAGGTGAGTCTTGCCGGTGACACCCGCGGCGCGTAACCATTGTCCATGAACGAAACAAAGCCTCCGCAAAGCGGCCGCGACATCGTCGCCGAGCTCGATACGCTCTTCACCGCCTCGACCGACCGCCTCCGCGCCGCGATCGCCGCATATATCGCACATGGCACCCGCCCCGACCCGTCGGCCCGCAGCGATGGCAGCTTTGCCTATCCCCAGATTCGGGTCACCTATGCGGGCGAAGACGAGCAGCATCAGGTGCCGTTGCGATCTTTCGGTCGCCTCACGCAGCCCGGCCATTACGCGATCAGCGTGACCCGGCCTGCCCTGTTTGCCGACTATCTGACCGAACAGCTTGACCTGTTGATGATGGACTATGACGTGACCGTCGAAGTCGGGCCATCGACCCAGGAAATCCCTTTTCCCTATGTCCTCGACGCCGATATGGAGCTGGGCGAGATCAGGCCGACTGATCTGGCGCGCTGGTTTCCTGCGACCGAACTGGCGCATATCGGTGACGAGATTGCTGACGGCATTTTCAGTATTGCCCCTGACAGTCCCCGCCCGCTGGCCTTGTTCGACGGACTGCGTACAGATTTCTCACTGGCACGATTGCGGCACTATACCGGAACCCCGGTTGAGGATGTTCAGCGCTATATCCTGTTCACGAACTATAATCGCTACGTCGACGAGTTTGCGCGCTGGGCGCTGAGCCAGCTCGGCGCGGACTCTCCCTATACACATCTGACCGGCGCAGGCGGAATCAGGGTGACCCGCGACACTCATGATGCCGAAAGCGTGATTGCCGGTGATGCCTGGCGGCGGCACCAGATGCCGGCATGGCATTTGTGCGCACCCGACCGCAGCGGGATTACGCTCGTCAACATCGGCGTGGGCCCGAGCAATGCCAAGACGATCACCGATCATCTGGCGGTTTTGCGGCCGGAGGCCTGGCTGATGATCGGCCATTGCGGCGGTTTGCGGCCGTCACAGCGGATCGGCGATTATGTCCTGGCACACGCCTATCTGCGCGACGATCATGTCCTCGACGACGTCTTGCCGCCCGAGATTCCGGTGCCCGCCATTGCCGAGGTCCAGCAGGCCCTGGCGCGCGCGGCCGAAACTGTTTCGGGCGAGTCGGGGGACGTACTGAAGCGGCGTTTACGAACGGGCACCATCGTGACCACCGATGACCGCAACTGGGAACTGATGTTTTCCAAATCGGCGCTGCGGTTTTCGCAGTCGCGCGCGGTCGGTATCGACATGGAGAGCGCGACGATTGCCGCACAGGGGTACCGGTTCCGCGTGCCCTATGGCACCTTGCTCTGCGTCTCGGATAAACCGTTGCACGGCGAACTCAAGCTGCCGGGACAGGCGAACCGCTTCTACGAACGCGCCATTGCCGAGCATATGAAGATCGGGATTGAGGCCTGTAACGAGCTTCGTCGCGAAGGAGCTAAGCTGCACAGCCGCAAGCTGCGGGCGTTCAACGAGCCACCGTTCCGGTAATAGCGACCGCGCGAGCTCTCAGGCCGCATTCCCAAAGCTGTCGAGCGGCCTCGCCGAGTTCCACAATTTTGCGACTTTGAATACCGGGAGGCTTGTCGTGAGGCTTGCGGGCGATATCAAACTAAGGCCTGGCCCATTGGCTGATGCCTCCGGCAGGCCAAGACGAGCCAGCAAATAGTTCGAAATCCGGTGCCGTGTGCACAACCCGCCGTTGCCGTCGCTTATGAGGCGCTCGTCGAACTCGAGGCCCTGCTGATTGCCTTTAGATCTGCGAACGGTTGCAACGACTAACTGCCCTTCACCCAGGTCGAGCACAAAGCGCGTCCCAATCGGCACGTCGACCAGTCCCTCCATCAATGCACCGGTAATCGAGAGATTGCGGATCACCACCTGATAACAATGGTCGTCATGCACGGCGTTCACGCAGCGATAGACCGACTGCCGGTCATCGCGCTGTCGCGCTGGGCCGGACGGCTCAATGATCCAGTCGCCTGCCGTGAGTTTACTCATAAGGCTAACATAGTCGACGGGCTTACTGTAGATATAGCCTTGGATGTGACTGACGTTGAGCCCACGGATCAAAGCCAGTTGGTCGAACGCCTCGATACCCTCCGCAGTGGTTTCCATATCGACGGCATTGGCGAGTGCCACAATGGCAGCGATAATTGCCCCGTTGCGGGAACCGGGCTCGGTCGCACCGCGGACAAAACTCTGGTCGATCTTGATTTTGTCGAACGGCGCCTTGCGCAGATAGCCCAACGATGAATAGCCCGTACCGAAATCGTCAAGAGCAAGCCGTACGCCGATGTTCTTCAGCGCCTTGAACATCGCGTCAGTCTCGACTGATTCGCCGAGGAATATGCCCTCGGTTATTTCAAGTTCAAGCCGATCGGGCTGCAGCTTTGCGGCGGTAAGCGCGGCTTTGACGATCTGGGGAAACTTGCTGTTTGCGAACTGTATCGGCGACACGTTCACGGCGACACGAAGCTTGCCGGGCCATGTAGCGGCCTCTTCGCAGGAGCGATATAGCGCCCATTCGCCCAAGCCTTCGATAAGATTGGCTTCTTCGGCGATCGGAATGAAGTGCGCCGGAGAGACCATGCCGCGCTCAGGATGGTTCCAGCGGATGAGCGCCTCCAGCCCTTTCACGCAATTCGTCTTGGCGCAGACAATCGGCTGATAATACATGGACATTTCGCCGTTGGCGACAGCATCGCGCAAATCCTCTTCAAGGACGCGGCGGTCCTCAGCGGCCTCGAGAAAGTCGCTGGAGAAAAAGCAGAACCGACCGCGCCCCCCTCCCTTTGCGGCATAAAGCGCCAGATCGGCGTTGCGGATAAGCTCGTCGCTCGTCTTGCCGTCTTCGGGGCTGATCGCGATGCCCACGGAAGCGCCAATGACGCAGCGTGCGTCCTCGATCAAATAGGGCTGGGAAAGTGCATAAATGATGTGACCGGCAAGACTGCTCAGTTTCCCGCGGTCCTGCTCGTCGGGCAAGATGATCTGGAACTCGTCGCCGCCCAGACGGCAAACTTTTTCCTTGTCGCTGATGATC
>JBMOGG010000246.1:0-3770 GCA_049318505.1 Sphingomonas sp.
GTGCCGCGCCCTTCATCACTCGATCGGTCGTCTGAGGCCATGTTCGGAATCATCTTTCGTTAGAATATGGCAAAGCCGGGCCACCCGACAAGGGCCGGACGGCCGGCGGGCAAAAAGAAAAGGCCGCACCGGTCGCCCGGTACGGCCCTTTCAACAAGTAAGCTACAGACTTAGGAAGCGACGGTCGACTTGACCTTCTCGGCCGCAACCGCGACGCGGTTCGAGATCGGCTGGGCAATCTCGCCGACCAGCTTCAGATAATTTTCGGTGAACTTCGAACCCTCGGCAACCAGCGCGTCGAGCGTCTGCTTGGCGACTTCGCCCTGCAATTGGAAGAATTCGGTCGGCGACTTCACGGCTGCGAACTGCTTGGCCGTCGCATTGGCCTTCTCAACCGCGGTGCGGCCATATTCGGCCGAATATTTGGCGATCTCTTCGGCACCCTTGGCGGCGACGCGGCCCGAGGCGACGATGGCCTCGACATTGCCCTTCGAGAATTCGACGAGCTCTTCGATGGCCTTGGTGCCCTTCGACATCGCGTCCTTGGCACGGGTGTTCATGTCGCCGAACATTTCCGTGGCACGGTGCTGCATGTCTTCGGCAGCGGTCTTGATCGTTGCCTGAGCGTTGGTGATGGTCTCGTTCATGGTATTTCCTTTCACGGGGGCAGGCGCTGCAACCGGCGTGGCGGCGGCGGGCGTTTCAATTTTTGTTTCGGGCTTTGCGGCGACGACTGTCACTGCGCCGACCTTGGGGGCTTCGGTCTTGGGCAGTTCAACCTTGGGTACCGGCGCAACCACGGCGACAGCAGGCTTGTTCGCGGTTACCGGCGCGGGCTTTGCGACAGCCGATTTGGCGGGAGGTGTAATGGCGGGCGCGGCGCGCTTGGTCACCGGCTTTGTCGATGTCGGAACTTTGGCCACAACGGCGCTCCTGATCTATGTTGCAGCGCACCATATACCGCATCGAATCAGGATTTCAAGTGTTTTGTTGCACTGCAACATAATGGGCATTTCGGCCCTGCTATAGATATGGCAGATGCAATAAAGACTATAACTTACCGTGACTTAACATAGCGACCCGGGGCGTCCTCGATCACTGCCAACTTACCGTCGCCGGGAATTCGCGCCCCAGTGGCCGCAACGTCACACGCGCCGAAATCGCGGATCCAGGTGATCCAGTCGGGCCACCAGCTGCCCTTCACTTCGGTCGCGCCAGCAACGAAATCGTCAAGACCCGTCATGGGGCCATCGATCCAGTGCTGGTATTTCAGCGCCGAGGGCGGATTGACCACGCCGGCGATATGCCCGGATCCGGCTAGGACGAAACGAAGCGGACCCTTCAGATGTTCGGTCAGCTTCCAGACGCTGGCCAGCGGCGCGATATGGTCCTCGCGCCCGGCCTGAACATAAGCGGGTGTTGCGATTTTCGTGAGATCGAGCGGCACGCCCAGCGCAGATAAGGCCCCGGGCACGACCAGCCGGTTATCGCGATAAAGATCCGTCAGATAGGTCTTGTGCCACTTTGCCGGCAAATTGGTGGTGTCGCCGTTCCAGTGCAGCAGGTCGAACGAGGGGTATTCCTTGCCGAGCAGGTAATTGCTGACCACGGTGTTCCAGATCAGGTCCTTGCCGCGCAGCAAGTTGAACGTCAGCGCGAGATAGCGCCCGTCGAGATAACCGCCGGACGACAATTGCTCGATCATCGCGATATTGGCATCATCGACGAAGTTCAGTAGCTCGCCCGCTTCGCTGAAATCGACCTGCGCCGTAAAGAACGTCGCCGAGTTCACCTTATTCGCCTGGCCCTTTGCAGCAAGGACCGCAAGCGTTGCCGCCAGCGTCGTGCCTGCGACGCAATAGCCGATGGCGTGTACCGACTTCACGTCGAGCAGGTCGCGAATCGCGTCGATCGCCTCGATCTGCGCGGCGATGTAATCGTCCCAGATAACGTCGGCCATCGACGCATCGGCCGATTTCCAGCTAACCATGAACACGGTCAGACCCTCGGCCACCGCCCAGCGGATGAAGGACTTCTCGGGCGACAGGTCGAGGATGTAGAAGCGGTTGATCCACGGCGGAAAGATGACGAGCGGCGTGGCGGCGACAGTCGGCGTTGTCGGCGCGTACTGGATCAACTGGTAAAGCGGTGTCTCGTAAACGACCTTGCCCGGTGTGGTCGCAATATTGACGCCCAGCTCGAAGGCGGTCGGTGCCGTATGGGTCAGCTGGCCCCGCTGCACATCGGTCATCAGGTGCTGGAAGCCGGCGGCAAGGCTCGCCCCGTTTGTTTCCAGCGCGCGATCGAGCACCACGGGGTTGGTCAGGGGCGAGTTGGCGGGCGACATCGCCTCCACCAGGTTGCGCATCGCAAACGACATCCGCGCCTTCTGGCTCGCGTCGCCGGGCACAGCCTCGACAGCAGACATCATGGCATCGGCCATGATCGCATAGCCCTGACGCATCAGATCAAAGACGGGATGGTCCCATTCGGGCCCCGCAAAACGCTTGTCCCGAGGATCGATCTTGTCGCGATTCGCTTCGGCCACGGGCTTCAGGAGCGCGCCCCAGCCGTCGAGAATCGCCCGGAAGCCTGCCTTCAGGTCAGCTACAGGCGGCGTTGCCGCATCGGCTACGGGCGCCGGATTTTCGGCCATGGGAACTCCTTCTCGCTGCACTTCCTTACGGGATTCCCGCTGGCACGGAAATGGCGTAGGGCATGTTGTCGAAAGGGAGACTAATGTCCGACGAATTCTACCGCATGAAGCGCCTGCCACCCTATGTCATCGCCGAAGTCAACGCGATGCGGGCAGCGGCACGTGCGGCTGGCGAGGACATCATCGACCTCGGCATGGGCAATCCCGACCTGCCGCCGGCGCCCCATGTCATCGCCAAACTCGTCGAAGTGGCGCAGAAGCCCGATGCCCATGGCTATTCCGCCTCACGCGGTATTCCGGGTCTCCGCAAGGCGCAGGCGAATTATTACGCGCGCCGTTTCGGGGTGGAGGTCGATCCCGACAGCGAAGTCGTGGTGACGATGGGATCGAAAGAGGGGCTGGCAAGTCTGGCAACCGCAATCACCGCGCCCGGCGATGTCGTGCTTGCACCCAACCCCAGCTACCCGATTCACACATTCGGCTTCATCATTGCCGGGGCCACGATTCGCAGCGTCCCGACAACGCCCGACGAACATTATTTCGAGGCGCTGGAGCGCGCGATGAAGTTCACGGTGCCGCGGCCGTCGGTGCTGGTCGTCAACTATCCGTCGAACCCGACGTCGGAGACAGTCGACCTCGCCTTTTACGAGCGGCTCGTCGCCTGGGCGCGCAGCAACAAGGTGTGGATCATTTCCGACCTCGCCTATTCGGAGCTTTATTACGACGGTGTACCCACAGCCTCGATCCTGCAGGTCAAGGGCGCGACCGATGTCGCCATCGAATTCACCTCGCTCAGCAAGACCTATTCAATGGCCGGTTGGCGGATCGGCTTTGCGGTCGGCAATAAACAACTGATCGCGGCAATGACGCGCGTGAAATCCTACCTCGATTACGGTGCCTTCACGCCGATACAGGCCGCTGCCTGCGCCGCACTCAACGGGCCGCAGGACATCGTCGAAAAGAACCGCGCCCTTTACCACCAGCGCCGCGACGTGCTGGTCGAAAGCTTTGGCCGCGCCGGGTGGGACGTACCCGCGCCGCCCGCGTCGATGTTTGCCTGGGCCCCGCTACCCCCGGCACTCGCGCATCTCGGCAGCCTCGAATTCACCAAGCA
>JBMOGG010000247.1:0-3734 GCA_049318505.1 Sphingomonas sp.
TGTTCGTTTCTCTGTGTTCGTTTCTCTGTGTTCGTTTCTGTGTTGAAGCGTCCCGGGTTTTTTCGAAAGGCCGTTATTTTTGAGTCATGCGACGATATTCGTCGTAACACCTCATCATCCTGCGGCCATTCGGAAAGAAGGGAACACTTAAAGTGGACAAGTTCCAGAACCGGTTGGTGCGCTCAGTGCACACTGGCAATGATTTCGAATTCATTCACCAGACGCTTGAAGCGTTGCAAAAATGATCACAATATGTGGTGTTCTAGTTTTTTTGGCTGCAGATCGGAAGAGTTTTCGCAAGACTGATGCATCTGGTTCCAGACCCCCTTTCCGAACCGGTCCCACCGATCCTCTTCGACGATTTCCTGCGCGTTGATATTCGGGTCGGTACGATCATCGTCGCTGAAGCTTTTCCAGAAGCGCGCAAACCCGCGTTCAAGCTGACCATCGATTTTGGTGAGCACTTGGGCAGGCGCCGGTCCAGTGCCCAGATTACCGAGCATTATGCATTGGATGATCTGGTCGGGCGTCAGGTGGCGGCTGTGGTCAACTTCCCGCCGCGCCAGATCGGCAAGTTCATGTCCGAGGTTCTCACCTTGGGTTTCCCCGACGAGGCGGGGCGCGTCGTTCTGTTTGCGCCAGACCAGCCCGTTCCAAACGGCGCGCGGCTGTTCTGACCCATGCGCGCCTGGCCCGTCCGGCCGTCTTGCTTTGCAACACAGCTTGCCGCCGCGGCCATTCACCCTTTAGGGTCCGGACGAGGGGGGTTGCATGACAGAAATCGCTGCCGAAGAGATCGAAATGCCAGGGACGCTTGATCCCCAGCGCGATCGCCTTGTCATTGTTGCTTCGTCGCTCGGCACCGTATTCGAATGGTATGACTTTTTCGTCTATGGCATTCTGGCGCCGCTGCTTGGCACGCTGTTCTTCCCGTCGAGTAACCCCACGGCCGCAACGCTCGCCAGCCTGGCGGTGTTCGGTGCCGGTTTCGGGGTGCGTCCCGTGGGCGCGCTCGTATTCGGCTATTTCGGCGATCTGGTCGGGCGCAAATATACTTTTCTTGTCACGATCACGCTGATGGGCGGGGCGACGGCAGCGATCGGGTTTCTGCCGACCTTTGCGTCGGCGGGCATCTGGGCCACGATCATGCTGGTTGGCCTGCGGCTGCTGCAGGGGCTAGCGCTCGGTGGCGAATATGGCGGCGCGGCGATCTACGTCGCCGAACATGCCCCGGCCAAGAAGCGCGGGCAGTACACAAGCTGGATCCAGGTTTCGGTCGTCGGAGGCTTCCTGCTTAGTCTCATCGTCGTGCTGACGTGCCGACGTGTTCTGGACAAGGAGTCATTCGAAGCCTGGGGCTGGCGAATCCCGTTCCTGGCGTCACTCGTGATGCTCGCGATCTCGCTTTATATCCGCATGAAGCTGAACGAGAGCCCGGTGTTCAAGGCGATGAAGGCTGCGGGCACAACATCGCGCAACCCGATTATGGACTCGATTCGCGAGCCCGGAAATCTCGGTCGTGTCCTTGTCGCCCTGTTCGGTGTCGCAGCGGGCCTGACCGTCGTCTATTACACGTCGCAGTTCGCGACGCTCGCGTTCCTGCGCGATACCACCCGGCTCGCCGAAGAGGATGCGCTGCTCTACATGGCGATCGGTGCCTGCCTTGCGGCCCCCCTTTATGTGCTGTGTGGCGCGCTCAGCGATCGTGTCGGGCGCAAGAAGCTGTTGCTGACGGGCTATGCGCTTTCCGCCCTCTTCGTCTTTCCGATTTTTCACATGATGGCCGATGCCGCCAATCCGGCACTGGCGCGCGCGAATGCGGCCTCGCCCGTGCGGCTTGAACTGCCGGAATGCGATTTCAGCGTTTTTGCGGCCAAGCAAAACACACCCTGTGCCAAGGCGCTCGGTTATCTCGCCAAGCGCGGGATCGGCTACGCGAAGATTTCGCCCTACGCCCCCGGTGAGGTCGCGCTGGTTGTTGGCGAAAAGCGCATCGCCGGTTTTGACGAGAAGGCCTATACGGCCGTCCTCACTGCGGCAGGATATCCCGACAAGGCCGACCCGCGCGAGAAGCAGCCATGGAAGATCATCCTTGCGGTTGCTCTGATGGTGGGCTTGTCCGCAATGACCTACGGTCAAGTCGCGGCAATCCTTGTCGAAATGTTTCCAGCACGCATCCGCTATACGTCGATGTCCGTACCCTATCACATCGGATCGGGCTATTTCGGGGGATTTCTGCCGTTCATCTCGCAACTGATCGTCATCAAGAGTGGCGATCCCTATGCAGGCCTTTGGTACACGGTCGTTGTCGTGGTCATGGCCTTTTTCGTCAGCCTGTTCTTCCTGAAAGAGCGCGCGGGCGAGCCGCTCGACTAGACCGCCAATTATGACCGCGCCTCTGAGACTGCGGCTCGATGGTGCCGCGCTTGTCGCAAACTGGCGCTGGCTGGCCAGGCAAAGCAATGCTGCCGCCTGCGGTGCGGCGGTGAAGGCCGATGGTTATGGCCTGGGCGCGCGCGGGGTAGTGGAACGGCTCGCCGCTGTGGGCTGTCGTGACTTCTTCGTTGCGACCTGGGCCGAGGCAGAAGCGTTGGGCGCGCTCCCGTCGGACTGTGCCCTGTCGGTCCTGCATGGCCTCCGCGCCGAAGACATGGCGGTGGCTTCGGCGTCGCCCGCACGACCCGTGCTCAATTCGCCCGAGCAGGTGCTACGCTGGCGGCAGACGCAGCGCCCGTGCGACGTGATGGTCGATACTGGTATGAACCGGTTGGGCATTTCGGCGCGTGACATCGCCGACGGGCTGCTGGACGGGCTGCAGATCGAGACGTTGATGAGCCACCTCGCCCGCGCGGACGAGGACAGCGCGATGAATGCGCGGCAGCTGGCTTCGTTTGCCGCGCTCGATGTCCCGGCGGCGCGGCGGAGTTTTGCCAATTCGGCGGGCATTTGCCTCGGCCCCGATTACGCCTTTGACCTGACCCGGCCGGGACTTGCCCTATATGGCGGTATTCCGCGTTCCGAAGCAGCGGGCTTTATTGCGCAAGTGGTCCATCCCCAAGCTCAGATCGTGCAGCGCCGTGTGGTCGGTGCGGGGGACAGCGTCGGTTATGGCGCGACCTTCGTCGCTGAGCAGCATATCGACGTCGCGATCCTGAACATCGGCTATGCCGATGGTTATCTGCGCTCCTTCTCGGGAACCGGCAGCTGCGGCGGCGGCCGCTTTCCGGTGATCGGCCGTGTGTCAATGGATCTGATCGCCATCGACATCACGGCCAGCGATGTGGGGGAGGGCGATTGGGTGGACATTGACTATGATCTGCCCAGCGCAAATGCGGCATCAGGGATGTCGCAATATGAGTTGCTTACTGGGTTGGGCGCGCGTTTTGAGCGGTGCTGGATATAGCTTGGGCTGCTCCCTCATAAGGGAACAGCCCAAGCAAGACGATGTTCGAGATCAGAACCGCGAGGTTACTGACAGCTGAAAACGCCGACCGATCTGATCGTAATAATCCGCGAAAGTGTACCCGAGAGCGCCCGCGGCAGTCGTATCCAGCAGGTTCGCCACGTTGACCTGAATGCGGAACCGCTGGTTGATATCCGCACCCAGCGCCAGATCGATGTTGCTCTGCGAAGGATAGCGATTGAACGGGAAGAATTCCGGACCCGCAGGGTCGTTGCCGGAGAATATCCGCGTGGGTGACTGCCGATTCCAGGTGACCTGGCTGTAGACGTCC
>JBMOGG010000248.1:0-3711 GCA_049318505.1 Sphingomonas sp.
TGGTGCCCAGAAGAGGACTCGAACCTCCACGACCTTGCGATCGCCAGCACCTGAAGCTGGTGCGTCTACCAATTCCGCCATCTGGGCACAGAGAACGTTTGTGTTCGGGTAGGCGGCGGCCCCTAGCGGTGCTTCCCGCGCGGTGTCAATGGCGTTAGGGGGCGTCGGCACGCGCAACGGAGCATCGCATGAAGGATCAGCTGGTTACGGTTTTCGGCGGAAGCGGCTTTGTCGGGCGCTATGTCGTGCGCGCACTGCTCGCGAAGGGCGCGCGGGTTCGCATTGCGGCGCGCAACCCCGGCGACGGCTGGTTCCTGCGCACGCAGGGCGGGCTGGGACAAACGCAATTTGTCGCGGCCGATGTCCGCAATTTCGACAGCGTCACCCGCGCGCTCGACGGCGCGACTGCTGCGGTAAACCTTGTCGGTATCCTGAAAGGTGACTTCGACGCTTTTCATGTTGCCGGGGCGCGCAACGTGGCCGAGGCCGCCGCGCAGGCGGGCTGTAATGGCTTGGTCCATATCTCGGCCATCGGGGCGGATCCGGCGAGCGCGTCGGCCTATGGGCGCTCCAAGGGTGAAGGCGAGGCCGCCGTGCGGGCGGCCTTTCCGGCGGCAACGATCTTACGTCCTTCGATCATTTTCGGGCGCGAGGACGGATTTGTGAATCGCTTCGCCGAACTGATCGCGACCTTGCCCGTGGTGCCGATCATTCGCGGGCCGGCCAAGTTCCAGCCGGTCTATGTCGGCGATGTGGCCGATGCCGTGGTAGCTTCGCTTGCAGATCCCGGTGCGCGCGGCGGCCAGACCTACGAACTCGGCGGACCCAAAGTCATCACCATGGCTGCGCTCAACCGCTGGATTGCGCATGCAACGGGGCGCAAGCGCCGTTTTGTGGCTCTGCCCGATGCGGTGGCGGGCGCCATGGCTTCGCTCACCGGCTGGCTGCCCGGCGCGCCGATGACGCGCGACCAATGGCTGATGCTGGGATCGGACAATATCGTCACCGGGGCCGACGGCCTCAAGGTCTTGGAGATCGCCGCGACGCCGCTCGAGGCGGTGGCCGAGGGCTGGCTGGTCCGTTACCGCCGCAATGGACGTTTCGCCGAAGCAAAAGGCTGAATCACTTGGACATTTTGAACGCGATTCTCCTCGGCATCGTCGAAGGCGTGACTGAGTTCATTCCCGTGTCGTCGACCGGTCACCTGATCCTTGCAGGAGAACTGCTCGGCTTTAAGGGGGCCCAGTCGGCGAGATTTGATATCGTCATTCAACTGGGCGCCATCCTGGCAGTCGTCGTGCTCTATTGGCGGCGATTTACCGATGTCGCGCTGGGGCTCGTGCGGCTGGATCCGCGTGCCGTGGAATTCACCCGCAATGTCGCGCTGGGCTTCCTGCCCGCGCTCGTCATCGGTGCCGTGGCGTACAAAGCGATCAAGGCGATGCTCGAGTCGCCCGTAACCGTTGCTGTCGCGCTGATCGTCGGCGGTGTTGCCATTCTCGTCATCGAGCGACAGGCCAAGCCGGTGCGCGAGGGCAGCATCGAGGCCATGTCGTGGCGGACGGCGCTTGGCATCGGCATCGTCCAATGCCTGTCGATGGTCCCCGGCGTCAGTCGCTCGGGCGCGACGATCATGGGCGCGCTGTCGATGGGCGTCGATCGCAAGACGGCAGCCGAATATAGTTTCTTCCTCGCCATCCCCGTAATGGTCGCCGCGAGCGCCAAGGAATTGTGGGAGGCTCGCAAAGCCGTCGAAGTGATCGACTGGAGCCCCATCGGCATTGGGTTTGCTGTTTCGTTCGTGGTGGCACTGGCCGTCATCAAGGCGTTTATCGGGGTCGTGAGTCGCTTCGGGTTCGCGCCGTTTGCCTGGTACCGGATTGCGGCTGGCACCGTTGCACTCATCTGGCTTCTAAACAGATAGGGCCATATCGGTACTATGATATAGTTCCAAGAAACTCATTTTGGCCTTTCGCGTAACGATCTTGCATTTTTAGTGCAGTATAGGTGACCTAATATATTGACTCGCCGCTCGGCCGAGCTATGTCCGGCGTCGGAGGGCGCGATGGCCGATAACCCGATGCTGAAATTCGTCGATCACATGCAGGTCTATCCGGCGAAGCGTCTTGCCGAGACACGTTCCGAGGATTTTCGGGAGATTGCGGATCGCTATGCCCTTCAAAATGCCGAAGACCAGTCGGCGCGCTGTTCGCAATGCGGCGTTCCATACTGCTCGGTGCACTGCCCGCTGCACAATCACATTCCGGACTGGCTGCGGCTGACGGCGGAAGGGCGGCTCCGCGAGGCGTATGAGCTGTCGAATGCGACCTCGACCATGCCTGAAATCTGTGGCCGCATCTGCCCGCAGGATCGTCTCTGCGAAGGCAATTGCGTCATCGAATTTTCAGGCCACGGCGCCGTGACCATAGGTTCTGTCGAAAAGTTCATCACCGACACCGCCTGGGAAGAAGGCTGGGTGGAGCCGATCGTGCCAGGCCCGGCGAAAGGTCAGTCGGTCGGGATCATCGGCGCAGGGCCCGCAGGGCTGACTACCGCCGAACTATTGCGCGTGCGGGGCTATGAAGTTCATATCTACGACCGCCATGACCGTGCGGGCGGCTTGCTGACCTACGGTATTCCGGGTTTCAAGCTCGAAAAGCCCGTCGTGATGCGGCGGGTTGAGCGACTTCGCGACGGTGGCATCGTCCTTCACCACGGGTTCGAGGTCGGGCGTGACGCCACGCTCGACGAGCTGCGCCAACGCCATGACGCGCTGCTGGTCGCAACCGGCGTGTACAAGGCGCGGGCGATCAAGGCGCCGGGCGTCGGCGCCGCTGGCGTCGTCGAGGCGCTCGACTATCTGACCGCGTCGAACCGTAAGGGCTTTGGCGATGCCGTACCCGCCTTCGACAGCGGCGCGCTGAACGCCGAAGGCAAGGACGTCGTCGTGATCGGCGGCGGCGATACCGCGATGGATTGCGTGCGCACGGCAGTCCGGCAAGGCGCGAAATCGGTGAAATGTCTTTACCGTCGCGACCGCGCCAACATGCCGGGCTCGCAGCGCGAAGTCGCCAATGCCGAGGAAGAAGGCGTGGAGTTCGTCTGGCTGTCAGCGCCTGAAGCGTTTGATGGTACGACGGACGTGACTGGTGTTCGCGTAACGAAGATGCGCCTCGGGCGACCCGACGCCAGCGGCCGCCGGGCACCCGAAGCCGATCCGGGTAACGCGTTCCGCCTCGACGCCGACCTGGTGATCAAGGCGCTCGGCTTCGATGCGGAGGATTTGCCCAAGCAGTTCGGCAGCCCGGATCTCGGCGTCACGCGCTGGGGCACGGTCCGCATCGACCACAAGACGATGATGACCTCGCTCGATGGCGTCTTTGCCGCGGGTGATATCGTGCGCGGGGCGAGCCTCGTCGTCTGGGCGGTCCGCGATGGTCGCGATGTGACGGATCACATACATGCCTATCTGAAGGCAAAGGCGGCAAGCGAAAGGAAAGCAGCATGAAGCGCCTTTTGCCCTTCGTCCTGATGGCGCTTGCCGCGCCCATTTCGGCGCAAACCGTTATCACGAGCAGCGATACGCCGGTCGCGCCCGTCACCGTCTCGCCAATGACAACGGGGATTGCCGCAAAGCTGTTTCCCGACGGTAGTTATCGCCGGATGCTCGGCGACAGCCTTGGCAAGAGGATGTCGGGGATGGTTGGCCCG
>JBMOGG010000249.1:0-3703 GCA_049318505.1 Sphingomonas sp.
AAAGGCGGGCAAAGTCTGGCTCAAGTCGCGATCGATAGGTCGTGGCCGTCAGTAAGCTGAATGGCAGGTTTCGCCTTCAATTCATGCCGTTCCGGTCCTTCATGCACGGTCCCGAAAGCGGCCGTGCGTTCATGATCGATTGGGCTCTCGATGAACGGCTGAAGTTGGCACTTCGGCTCATTCTCGATCTGATCGCCGTATGGCGACTTCGGCAAGAACGGACGTGCGGCAGCGCCTCGCGTCGATAGGTCAGATAACGAGGACTGCGCCGGTTGAGAACTGAGCTCGCCTTTCGCGAAAATGCAGAACGCAGACGCTGCCTACACCTATAGTTTGACGCGGCCCAATCGCAGGGCGTTTACCACAACCGTAAATGAAGACATTGCCATCGCCGCACCAGCAAACATCGGGGACATGAGCAGACCAGTCACTGGATAAAGCACGCCCGCTGCTAGCGGCACGCCGATGCCGTTGAAGACGAACGAAAAGAACAGGTTTTGTCGGATATTCGCCATCGTCGCCCTGGCGAGCGTTCGGGCGCGCACAACAGCGGCAAGGTCGCCTTTGGTGAGCGTTATCCCGGCACTTTCGATGGCGACATCTGCACCGGTCCCCATCGCCAGTCCGACATCAGCGGCCGCAAGGGCGGGGGCATCGTTGATCCCGTCGCCGGCCATGGCGACCTTTGCCCCCTTGGCCTTCAACTCGCCAACGATGCGTGCCTTGTCTTCGGGTTTGAGTTCGGCGTGAATCTCGTCGAGGCCGCCGACCGCGGCGGCAACAATTCGCGCCGTCGTCGGATTGTCGCCGGTGAGCATGATGACGCGCAGCCCCTGTTTGCGGAGCGCGGAAATTGAATCCCTGGCATTTGCCCGGATCGGGTCAGCAACTGCGATGAACCCGGCAAGCGCGCCATCGACAGCGACAAGCATAATCCCCGCGCCTTCGCGACGCTTTGCCTCAGATACGTCGAAAAGCGGCTGTGCATCGACACCGATACGCTGCATTTGGGAGGTGTTGCCGACGACGACGATGTGCCCGTCGACCTTGGCACTGATGCCAGCGCCGACCTGCACCTCGAAGCCTTCGGGATCTAAGAGCACCAGATTGCGCTCCTTGGCTGCCGTCACGATCGCATGGGCGAGCGGATGTTCGGAGCGGGCCTCGACTGAGGCGACAAACCTCAGCAAATCGTCTTGGGAAAGTTCGCCGACCGTCTCTATTCCAACGAGCTTGGGCTTACCCTCGGTGAGCGTACCGGTCTTGTCGATTAGCAGGATATCGACTTGTTCGAAGCCCTGGAGAGCCTCGGCACTTTTGACGAGTACGCCCGCTTGCGCGCCGCGTCCTGTGCCAACCATGATCGACATCGGCGTGGCAAGTCCCAATGCGCACGGACAGGCGATGATCAGAACCGCAATTGCATTGAGCAGGGCGTGGCCGATGCGGGGTTCAGGGCCAACGAGGCTCCAGACGATGAATGTGACGATTGCAGTGGCGATCACCAGCGGCACGAACCATCCAGCGATACGGTCAGCGACTGCCTGGATCGGCGCCCGGCTGCGCTGCGCCTCGGCAACCATCTTGACGATGCGCGCGAGCATCGTTTCGCTGCCCACCGCACGGGCTTCCAAGACAAGGCTACCGGGGCCGTTGACCGTCCCGCCGGTGAGCGCGCTCGCTGGTTCCTTTGCGACCGGTAATGGTTCGCCGGTCAGCATCGACTCGTCGACCGAGGATTTGCCGTCAACAACGATGCCGTCGACGGGCACGGCCTCACCGGGACGGACCCGGAGGTGGTCGCCTGCGACGATTTCGGCGAGCGGCACTTCGGTCTCCGTGCCGTCGGTTGCGATCCGCCGCGCTGTCTTTGGCGCAAGGTTCAGGAGCGCACGGATTGCCTTGCCGGTCGAAGCACGCGCGCGAAGCTCGAGCACTTGCCCCAACAGCACCAGCGCAACAACGACGCCTGCCGCTTCATAATAAACCGGCACCATCCGGTGCATCTTGAACGTATCGGGAAAAATGCCCGGGACGAGTGTCGCGACAAGACTGTAGAGGAACGCGGCACCGACACCGATCGAGATCAGCGTGAACATGTTGAGGTGGCGCGTCTTGAGCGAATTCCAGCCGCGAACGAAAAAGGGAGCGCCTGCCCACAGGACGATCGGCGCGGTCAAGCCAAGTTGGAGCCACGGCGAACTCGCTGCGCTGACCAGATGGAGCCCGAGCAAATCGGTGCCCATCGTCAGGATGAGAAGCGGCACCGAGAGGGTCGCCGACACCCAGAAACGTCGCGTGAAATCGATAAGTTCGGGATTGGGCGCATCGTCGAGCGACGGCGCTTCGGGTTCGAGCGCCATGCCGCAGATCGGGCAAGACCCCGGTTCGTCACGACGAATCTCCGGGTGCATGGGACAGGTCCAGATTGCCCCCACAACCGCGACGGGTTCGGTGCGTGGATGATCACCAAGATATTTGGCGGGGTTGGCATCAAACCGGCAAAGGCATGCTGCTGAGCAGAAGTAATATGGGTGGCGATCATGCGTCGTCGTCAGCGCCGTGTTCGAAGGCTTGACCACCATCCCGCAGACCGGGTCTTTTGTTGGCACGACCTTATCGTTCACGCGCACTCCCGAGCAGCAGTCCTTTTCGACATCGGTCGGTACGGATGCTTCAGTCATCTGAATTTCCCATCACGGGTTATGATGTCCAACGGGTAGCAACGCCTGCCAGACATAGGTGTCACTTTGGTCGAGCGAGTACTGTAGATAGCGAGCGTGGCTCAGGTTCATCGAGCTCAAACCGTTGCCCTTCATTTCGCTGTGGTCTTGTGGACTGCCGAGACACATGCCACTTTAATTCTTTCGCAGCTGGCTCGTTCTGCGTCCGTCGTTTTCAGTTATCGGTGGTGGCGACCTGTCATCGAAATAGCCGGTATGCTCGATCTCGACGCTATCCGAGACATCGGCGATTCCAATGTACTCGCCACCGCTATCAAACCGAGGATCGCGGATGCCGATCTCATTTCGAATAGCAGCCGTGGGCTTAACGCTCTGCGCGTCGCGATGGACCCAATGGGGTCGGCCTATGCCGCATCAAGCCCTCAGATAGCGACACAAGAAGCATACCAAGGGTGCGGGATGGAACTGACTAAGCCCTAATGATCAGTTGATGATACTATCGCTTTGTCTTTTCAAATAAATCTATCAGTTCGCTAAATTTCTGTTTTTGTTCAATGACATCACCCGAAGCAATTGCCTCTGCCACGCAGCATGCAGCATGGTCTTTCAGGATTTCGCTTTCGGCCTTTGCTAATGCTGCCCGTACAGCTTGCACCTGATGCAGAATGTCGATGCAGTAGCGCTCATCTGACACCATCTGCGCGATGCCGCGAACTTGCCCCTCGATCCGTTTCAGCCGGTTGAGAATGTCGGTCTTGTATTTACCCATGCCCCGCAAGCCCCGCTTGAATACCTATGGGGGGTATAGTAACGGCGTGGGGAAGGATGCGCAACGCCATGACGCCCGACCTTTCCCGGCGATCAATTCTCAGTGGCCTCGGGCTCGGCGCCTCGATGCTGGCTGCACCTGCCTGGGCGCGGGGCCAAAGCGTTCATGGTGGGCATTTGGTTGGTCAGGGTGGTCGCAAGACGCTGATCTCAGCGGGCTTCGATGAAGTGTCGGGCGAGGTCATCAACCT
>JBMOGG010000250.1:0-3685 GCA_049318505.1 Sphingomonas sp.
GTCATCCGGCTCTAAAACCCGATGGTCAGGGTCGCGCGGGCACCGTGGTCGACGTTGCGCGCACCGATGACGCCACTGTAGCCGATACCGATCGTCGACGTTTTGCCAATCGCCAGGCTGAACTTGGCATCAAGCGCTGCCGCATCCTTGTCCAGCGCGGTGGCACGAACCGTAGCCAACTGGTTCACATCCGCTACGGCCAGCATCGAACCTATGGCGCGGTCGCCATCGATCCGTTGCCAGGCGGCCGCCCCGGTAATCGTCGCACGACCAGCCCTAAAGGCACCGCGGACGCCAAGATTGGCGACCGTAATCTTATGTTTTTGCTGGGTCCCGACAAGCGCGGCGATCCCGCCCGTCTCGGCAAAAGCCTCAACTTTGGTGCTGGCAGCGGCAATGCGTCCGAACGGGGTCAGCTTACTGCCGACGCCAATATTGAAATCATAGGCGGCTTGCACGAACAGCTGTGCAGTCTTGCCGCTGGTCTCGCTGCGCAAGCTCTGCTGCAGCCCCGGAATGGTGATGGAACGGTTGGCTACCATGTCCGTATCGGCATAAGATGCACCCAGGGCAAAGTTAAAATCCTTGGTCTGGAACCCCGCATAGAAAGCGCCGCCGGTGTTGTTCACGCGCGACCGCCCGAAAGTGGTAACGTTGATATCGGTCTTGGTCGATATCAGCATGGCTCCGATCTTGATATCGCTCGACAGGACCGTATCGATGCCGGCAAGGATGCCCTTTTGCTCGGTTGTGAAGCCGGCGCCGTGCCCGTCAGTGTTCGCGGTGCTCCAGTTGCCAAGGCCGCGAAGCCAGATGGTGGCCTGTTTCTCGCCGTTGCCGATGGTGGCCGTCTGCAGGGCCGTCGGATTGATCGCCGCAGAATTAATCCGGTCAAACGCCGCCTCACGCACAACCCGGGTATCTTCCAGGGCTACCCGGCGCTCGACGCTATGCACTTCACCGGAGAGTTGTTCGAGCGCATTCGCCAGATTTGCGCCCTGGGTGTAGAGCGTGAAGAAGGGCTGCGGGTTGTAATCCGCTTGGGCGGCGCGGTCGAAAGCCGCGGCCACGGCCGATCCATTCGATCCAGCAGCGGGCCCGGCCAGCGTGACCAGCGAAGCCGGGCGCAGGCGCAGCAACACTGCCTGGCCCGTTTGGGTGACAATCGGATCGAACGCCGAACCAAAGCCGCCCAAGCCTGAAATCGCTCCAAAGCCGCCGGTTACCGTGCCGCCCGATACCAGCGTGTGGCTGCTGTTGAACAAATAGGTTCCGCTGACGGGGTTCACCTCCAGCGTGCCGCCAAGCCTTGCCGCACCCGATACATTGATCCGGTCGGCACCCACGGGGGAGACCTCCATCTGCAGGACAGATCCGGACTCGAGCACGAGGTCGCCATTCACCGAAAGTGTCCCGATCGACATGCCCGGGGCCACGGCTGCACCGGATTTGGCCGTCAAGGCGCCAACCGTGCCGGTACCACCGACAATCGAACCGCTCCTGACGGTCACGGCCGAACCCGCCAGCGAGCCGGTCACGTTGAGGCGTCCCCCCGCAACCGTCGTCGCACCGGTAAAGGCGTTCATGCCGCTCAAGGTCAAAGTGCCGGCAGCCAGCGTCAACGCCCCGGTGCCGGAGATGTTGCCAGCAAAGGTTTCGGAGGCATTGCTCACGACCAGTTGCTTGCTGCCAAGACGAACACCGCCCGCCCCCGCAAGGCTCCGGATCATCGTGCCAGACGTGGTCGCGCTGATGTCAAAAACGCCATTGGCGGTGATGCTTGAGGAGTTCTCTATCGACCCCGTGCCAAGCAAAGCCAGCGATGCATTGGGGCTGATGACGGTCCGGCCGCTATAGGTGTTTGTGCCGCTCAGCAGCTCTCTACCGGCGACAACCGTCAGGCCCCGCGTTCCCGAGATGATGCCATCGAACCCGGTGTAGTTGTTGGCGTCATTTATCCGGAAATGGTTTTCGGCGATATAAAATCCGATTGAGTTTCCCGCAGTAACGGCACGGGCATTGTCGAATTCGAAGTGAATACCGCCGTAGATGCGGCTCATACCGGCTTCGCTGGCGGCTTCGCTGAAGCTCGCAAAGCAGCGCTCACCGACCACACCCGATCTGGGATCGGCGGCGGTACAGAACATCACGGCGTCGTTGCCGAAAAAGCTCGTCAGCGCCCCGGCGCCGCTGCCGGAAAAGGTGCTGTGGCCGGAGGTGTAGGAGGGGAAATTGGGCGTCGTCAGCAAGGGCGTCCAGCTTGGATCGCCCTCGACGCCGCAGGTCTCCAGGGTGCAGGTCCGGATGGCCGTGATCGGACGAAACACGTCATAGAGATACTTTGTGTTCCACGAGGTGATCCCCGCGTCCGCCACGGAGGCACCGACGAGCGCCGTCAGCCTGGCGGCTTCCATCGTCGAGAGATCCTGCATCATGCCGGTGGCAATACTCAGCCAATGGCCTGGCGGAGTGAAGGTGCCGCCGCCATCGGCCCAGAACGTGGCGATCAGCTTTGTATTGGCGGTGCCGCACGTACTGCAGCCCAGCGCCTTGACCTGATTATAATCCGCGATCCATTCTGCCGAGCCGATTGGCGGCGGCGCGCCGACATCGAACTGGCCGCTGTTCTTTACGCCAAAGGTTGCGACCTGACCCCAACCGGGCAACACCGGATTGCTTGCCTGGGTAGGCTGAAAATCGCCCAGACCGGTCCCGGCAACGTAGGGGAACTGCGCCGTGGCTGATCCGTCGTTGGCCCGCGCTGCAAACAAGTTGTTCGCAACCATCTGCCCGAACGTCAGGCTGCTGGCGCGCTGGGCATCACTGATTTCCAGGGCACCAAGCTTGCTGTTGAGTTCGGCCGTAAGCGTGGTCGAAAGTGTGGGGAAAAGATTTGCCATCATGGTGTAACCCGAGGCCAGCGCGACGGCATCTTGCGACAGGCCGGAAACGACTCCACCCCGGTAGGCATAGGGATCATAGGACGAGCCGGATGCGGCGTTGACCGCATCGAACATGGCGATGCCGACCATCCCGATTGCCCGCGCCGCCCGGGGTGGGGGGGTTGTTGCCGCACTGGCACGGATCGTATTCTGAAGCGCGACATTGACATCGACAACGGCCGGTCCGGCAATAGCTGGACCAGAAATGACCGCCAATGCTGTTAAAGCCATCGAAGTCATCGACGACCATGCCAATTTCAGGAAATTCATTTTGTTTCCTTGATCAAAAGCGCGTTGTTTGCGTGCGAGTGCGCTCCAGTTGAGCGGAACCATAAATGAAATGTGGTTAATTAACCCTTAGCGCGAAGGCGCTTGTCATGCGGCGCACAGCCATTGGCCGCAGCGCTGCATTCCCTCGAGGTGTTTAGTCCTCGAGTCTGATGGCGCATTATCCATGCCGGAATGGAAGGGGGCGCTCTGGGCCAAGCCTTTCACGCGAACGACAACATGACAGCGGCAGTCCGTCGAGCAATGCAAGATAGTCAACAGAGAAAGCCCATGCCACTGACTAAACGATCGGCATAAGGGACCCCTTTGGACGCTGATCTTTGGACGCTGATCCACAATTCGGGGTGCGCTGGGCTTGAGGGCGGAATGCGGGATTGCGCAAAACATCAGCGTAATCCGGTGCCGTTATTCGAATAACCCAATCACCAAGGGCACAAAAAAGCCTCGTTCCCTAG
>JBMOGG010000251.1:0-3618 GCA_049318505.1 Sphingomonas sp.
AGCCCGACATGCTGGCGCGGCCCGCCTTTGCCAGCCGCGAAGCCCGGATTGCCCATTATGAAGACGTTGTTGCGTTTCTCGCGCCGATTTTTGCAAGCCGGCCACGCGATGCCTGGTGCGCGGCATTGAATGCCGGCGAAGTGCCGCATGCGCCGGTGGCCACATCCGCCGAGGTGTTGGCCTCACCGCAAGCGCAAGCGCTTGGCCTTTGCGTCGAGGATCCGGCGGGGCCGCATGGCGTGTTCCGGACGATCCGATCGCCATTGTCATTCGATGGCGAGCGGATGACACAAGTGACGGCGCCGCCCACAATCGGCCAGCATGACAACGAGATTAAGCGCGCGATTTCATGAGCGCGCCAAAGCCGCCAAAGGACCCCGAATATCTGTCGACGCTCGAACGCGGGCTGCGCGTGTTGCGTGCATTCGACGAGGACCATAGCGAGATGACGCTGACTGAGGTGGCGGTTCAAGCCGGCCTTTCTCCGGCGGTCGCGCGACGCTGCCTCATCACTTTGGTTGAGCTCGACTATGTCGCGCAGCGCGGCCGCAAATTTCTATTGCGCCCAGCGGTGCTGACCTTTGGGTCGGCGTTTCTGTCATCGATGCAAATCGAGCAGATCGTCGCGCCGCCGCTGCAGCACATGCGTGACCAGACCGGGGACAGTGCGTCGCTGTCAGTGCTGTCCGGGCACGACATCCTCTACGTCGCTCATGTGTCGACCGAACGCCGTTTCCGGCTCGCGACCAATGTCGGGACGCGCTATCCCTTCCACGCGACGTCGATGGGCAAGGTGCTCGCGGCTTTTGCAGATGATCAGACGCGCCAAGCTTTGCTTGCCGACGATCTGCCCCGCTTCACCGAACGGACGATTGTCGATCGCGGCGCGCTTGAGGAGCGAATTCGGCTGGTCCGCGAGCGCGGCTATGATTCGGCGCTCGATGAGCTCGACTATGGCATTGTTTCGGTCGCCGTTCCGATTTTTGACAAGCAACGTCGCGCGATTGCCGCGATCAATTGTTCAACATCGACCACGCGGATTTCGCAAGACGAACTGGTGCGGACACGCCTGCCTTTGCTGCGCGATGGCGCAGATCAGATCGAGACAGCGCTGAAGCGCTGGCCCGCTCTGTTGCACGCACTTCATCCGACTGCACATTACTAGTTTTTTCGCATATCGAATTTGACTTCGTCTAACGAATGTAATAGCCTCAGGTGAAATGGGCAAAGCCCTGATAGGTCCTGTAAGGGGGAAGGATTTCGTATGAAGGTTTCAGGTCGCATTGCTGCAGCGACGGCAGCGCTCATGGCAGGCAGCATCTATTGCGCTCCGGCAGTGGCGCAGGATCGCCCTGCCGCCGATAGCGGGGACATCGTGGTCACTGCACTTCGCCGCGATTTGAACCTTCAGGACGTCCCGGCCGCGGTAACGGTTTTTGATTCTCAAAGCATTGAGAATGCCGGGATTGAACGCCCGGCCGACTTCATCAACCTGACGGCAAACGTCAATCTGGTCGAAACCCAAAACGCCGGCAACGCTTTCATCATCATCCGTGGTATCACGCAGGCGCGAAACAGCGAGCCCTCGGTCGCAGTCGTTGTGGACGGTGTCCAGCAGGTGAACCCTGCGCAGTTCAACCAAGAGCTGTTCGATATCGAGCAGATCGAAGTGCTGAAGGGTCCGCAAGGCGGCCTCTATGGTCGCAACGCCATCAGTGGCGCGATGATCATCACCACCAAGCAACCGACGGATAACTTCGAAGGCAGCATCAAGGTCGGCGTTGACAACGGCTTTGGCTATTACACCCGTGCCGGCATCAGCGGCCCCTTGTCCGAGGGTGTGAAGTTCCGCCTGTCGGGCTCTTGGCGCGACACCAAAGGCTATCTGCGGAACACCTTCCTCAATGAAAATGCCGACCCGGTGAAGGACATGGCGATCCGCGGGAACCTGTTGTTCGATACCGGCGGGCCGTTTTCGGTCGATCTGCGCGCGTCCTTTGCCCGGCTCGAGACGCAAGCGCTCTACTTCAATATCGTCAACGACGTGAATGACGTGAGCAAGCCCATCCGGGTCAACAACCGGGGACAGAACGACCGCGACATCGTGAACGTTGCGGCCAAGCTGACCTATGAAGGCGAAGGCTTCACGGCGACGTCCATCACTTCGTACGATACTGTTTCCGAAATTCTGACAGGCGATGCGTTCGACTTCTTGCCGATCCGCGACTCGTTTTTCTTCCGGCCGGCCAATTCGCCGCTTGGCTTCGGCCTCGGCCTTGGCTTCGACCTGAACCAGAGCCAGTTTCTCGACGTAAAGGCGTTCAGCCAGGAATTTCGGCTTCAGTCGCCCAAGAGCAGCAAGCTATTCTGGATGGTCGGCGGCTATCTGATCGACACCCAGCGCTACATCTCGACAGGCAATTTGGTCGACACGGGCAATGGCGTGACGCCAATCTATCGCACGCCGAGCACCAATGCGCTCAATCCCCAGTCGACGTTCCTTGCCGACTCGCAGAGCAACTTTGCATGGGCGCTGTTCGCCAATGTCGGCTATGACCTCAGCGATCAGTTCCGCGTCGATGCATCGCTGCGTTATGACAGCGACCGTCGCCGCAACACGACGCTGACGCCAACAGCGTTTCTGCCCAATGTCGCGGGTTTCCCCCAGGGGCGTACCGGCGAAGTCCGCCGGGTCGTGTTCGACGACCTCCAGCCCAAGCTGACGCTGACCTATCAGCCGAGCAGCGCACTGACGCTCTATGCGGGCTATAGCCGCGGGTTCCGTTCGGGCGGCTTCAACCAGACCGGTGTCGGTGCCGTTGCCGCAAGCAACGGCATTGTCGCCGTCAACGACATTTTCCAGGCGGAAAAGGCCGACACATTTGAGGCTGGCTTCAAAGCACAGCTCGCCGACCGCCGCCTCAATCTGTCAGGTGCCGTTTTCACGACCAAGACGCAAAACAGCTATTTCTTCGTGTTCCTCGCTGCCAACTCAACGCAAAACCTCGGTAATATTCCGAGCGTCCAGCTGAAGGGGTTCGAGCTCGAAGCGCGGTATACGCCGGTCCGGAATGTCCAGCTGAACGCAGCGGTCGGCTACACGTGGAGCAAGATCACCGCGTTCCCGGATCGAACGGTCATCGGCAATGAAGCGCCGCTGATATCGCGTTACACCTATAATCTGGGTGCGCAGTTCACCCCCGAATTGTCCGGGGGCCTCAATGGCCTGGTCCGTATCGACTATCGCCGCGTCGGCCCGACCTGGTGGGAGCCCTATAACACGACCGTGCGCAACCCGGTCGACATTGTTGACGCACGGCTGGGCGTGAACGGCGACAAATGGAGCCTGACGGCCTTTGCCAGCAACCTGTTCGACAAGAAGTATAATGCCGAATTCTCGCCGGGTGGTTTCGTGTTCAAAGCGCGCCCGCGGGTTTACGGGCTTGAAGCAAGCTACAAATTCTAGGAGCCGCCCGTGGCGAAAGTCCTCGTTCTCTATTACTCAAGCTATGGCCACGTCGAAGTGATGGCGACTGCGGTCGCCGAAGGCGCAGCGAGCGTTGCCGGATGCACCTGTGTGGTCAAGCGCGTGCCCGAGCTTGTGCCCGATGAGGTTGC
>JBMOGG010000252.1:0-3589 GCA_049318505.1 Sphingomonas sp.
CGCAGCAGCGGTCCCGTCATTGAAGCCACGTGCAGCAAAGTCTGCAGCCGTTGCTTCATAAGCGACCTTGTCGATGTGCCGCCACAGAACCGAGAAGTCGATATCTTCAAACGAGAAGGTCGTCCGCTGGCTCCACTGGAACTTCGGCTGGATCGATCCGCAGTTCGTGCTGAAATAGCCGGTGCAATCGCGATCATAAGAGGCCGGGTCGGCGACGTCCGCACGGAAGTTCGAACTGAAGGTATAGTTCCCGGTGAAGTTCAGGGCCAGCTTTGTAAAGCCCAGATCCTGACGGAAGTTGATCGAGAGATCGATACCGTCTGTGTACAGCCGACCCGCGTTGGTCAGCTGCGTGATCACGCCCTTGACGACGTTCGTGTCACCGTCGAGGCCGCCTGTCGTGGGGCTGCGCGAAATCACGGCAGAGCTACAAGCCGGGTCGGTCGCGCTTGCTGCCGTAATGTTGCGGAAGCACTTGTTGAGCACGTCGATGGCCGAGGGCGAGGTGATCGCCTGGTTCACCTTGATGTTATAGTAATCGACCGTGAAATTCAGGCCCGGGACGAAGCTTGGCGAGATCACCGCACCGATTGTGTAGGTGGTGGCGACTTCCGGCTTGACTCTCAGATTGCCGCCCGACGTGTTGTTCGCCTGACCCGCAGTTGGGTTGGTGATGCTGCCGATCAAGCCTACCGGTGCACCCTGCGCAAGGCAGACGGCACGCAGGCTGGCGTTCGTCGTCGGCGCCGCACCCGCGCAGGGGTCGGCCGCCAGGCTGGTCAGGCCGGTTGTCACCGGATTGAACAGTTCGGCAATATTCGGCGCACGAACGGCGCGGGCATAGCCGCCACGGATCTTGATGTCACGAACCGGCGACCAGCTGACTTCGCCCTTGTACGTTGTCGTGGCGGACTTGGGCGCCGTAGCGGTGTCGATCTTGTAGCTCGAGTAGCGGACGCCGCCTTTGACAGTCAGTTCGTCGAAGAACGGCTTGTCCTGGACGAGCGGGACGACGAGTTCGCCGAACGCTTCATAAACGTCATAGCCGCCATTGATATCCGGAGCGGCACCACCGGCACCGCCGAGGTCACCCGATTTCGACAGCGAGTCGGAAAACTGCGAGGCGCCATATTTGCGATACTCGCCGCCGACCGCGAAATCGACAGCATCCGCTGCGGACGGGATGGTGAGGCCGAAATTGCCGCTGACGACAGCGCGCGCCTGAGCAAGCGAGGTCTTGACGAGAACCGACGAGGGGCCAACCAGATAATCCACACCGGCCTGACTGATCGATCCGGCGGCACCGAAGAAGTTTACCGGCACACAGCCCGCGGCACTGGCAATATTGTCAGTACCTGTCGGACCCGCACGGTTCGGACCCGAGCCCAAGCATGCCGTCGTGCTGGTCGCATAAGCTGCGGCGCGTGCACGCGAGGTCAGCACATAACCGCCCGCCGTCGAACGGTTTTCCGATTCGCCATAGGCCCCGTTGACGTCCCAGTTGATCGTATCGGTGATCGCACCGCGAAGGCCGGCACGATAATCGAAGATCGTGGTCGAAAATTCGCTGGTACGCGGACCCGTTTCAACGGTGCGACGCGAGAGGTTGAACGAAGCCGTGCGGAAATTCGGATCGGTCGGCGACGTCGCCAATGCTGCAGCAGCACAGGTCGCCGCATCAAAGCGCGGCGTATATGTGCCGGCGGCACCAACGTTGAACGCGCAGAGCTGGTTGCGCAGCGCGGCCGGCAGGAAGGGGTTGCTCAGCGGCACGGTGACCTGCGAGCCGAACACGCCCGACGGCGCGATGATCGTGTTGACCGTGTTCTTCGAGAACATCGCACGCGTGTAGACTTCGACCGCGTCCGAGATTTCGTACCGCGCCTGTGCGAACATGTTATAACGGCGGAACGGCGTCTGGAAGATGTTATACGGGTTGAAGTTGAACGGCGCGTAGGTCGTGACCGCGCGGCCCGTGGTGGGGTCGATCTGACGCGCCCCGCCATTTGCCGTCAACGGGTTGACGCTTGGCAACCCAGTGGCTGCATCGATCGGGCGGGTGCCGGTGACGCGCGCCGGAACCGCCGTGCCCGAGCCACCGAAGGTGCCCGAGAACGAGCTGATATTGTTGACGGCAAAATCGCGGTCACCCTGATAAACGGGGTCCGATTCCTGATAACCGACCGAAAGGACGGCGTTGCCGCGGTCGTCAGCGAAGTTGCCGCCGATCGTTACGTCGGTACGAAGATAATTGCCGTCGCCCTTGCCCGTAATTTTTTCACCGACCGAAACCTCGACACCGGCGAAGTCGCGCCGGGTGACGAAGTTCACGACGCCCGCGATCGCGTCAGCACCATAGGTGGTCGAAGCGCCACCGGTCAGGGCATCGACGCGCTCGACGAGCGCGAGCGGAATGTTGTTGAGATCGACGAGACCTGCAAGGCCCGAGGGCGCGATGCGGTAGCCGTCGAGAAGGACGATGTTGCGGTTGGCACCCAGGCCGCGAAGGTTGACGAACGATGCGCCGCCGTTGCCATTGTTCACGGCAGACCCGGTGCTCGGGACGATACCAGGAATGTTGCGCAGAACTTCTTCGGCCACGTTGTTCTGACGAAGGGCGATTTCCTCAGCCGTGGTGACCAGAACCGGCGACGATTGTGCCAGGTTCGGGTTCGAAATCAGCGAGCCGGTGACGACAATCGTGTCTTCATCCTTCGGCGCGTCGGCAGCGGGCGTCGCGCCCTGCGCAAAGGCGGCAGTGGACATAAAGGTGCCCGCGATGATGGTCGTCGCCAGCAGATTGCGGCGGAGAGCCTTGGTAACCATGTGGTTTTTCCCCTAGTTTGGGTGGCTTTCGCCACCGCATTAAATCCTGTGCATCTTCATTTCCCCGTGCAAATTCGCGCGCGGAAACGGGCAGAGAGCTCTACCAGATAACCGCCCTCTAGGGATACGCAGCGTGCGATTGCAATGCTCCACAAGCACACCCAGCCCCTTTGATCGTCGATTGTTGCATTTGTGACACAGGTTTGTCATCGCGACGACCCTGACACATGATGGTCGGCAACGACTATGGAGAGATCGTCCTGATGAAGCGCTTCTTGCTGCCGGCCTTTGCCGCTGTGCTTGCCCAGCCTGCAATTGGTGCAACGCCACCTGCACCGCCGGCCAAGTCGGTCGCTGCGCTCCAGTCCTGCCGCACGCTGCCGGATGCCGGCGCCCGGCTCGCTTGCTACGATCGCGCGGTCGATGCGCTTAGTACCGCAACCGCCAGTGGCGATGTCGTGATCGTCGAGCGGACTGAAGTTCGCAAGGCACGCAAGGGCCTGTTCGGCTTTACCCTGCCACGCATCGATTTCCTCTCCGGCAAGGCCGGCAATGCCGAAGATGCCGCCGACGAGAAAGAACTGAACACTGTTATCACCGGGGTGCGCTCGATCGGCTATGGTAAGTGGCGCTTCACGGTCGAAGGTGGCGCGATCTGGGAAACCGTTGAGGCGAGCATGCGCTTTAATGACCCGCGTCCCGGTCGCAAAGTGCTGATCGAGCGCGGTTCGCTCGGCGGCTATTTCGTCACTGTCGAAAAAGG
>JBMOGG010000253.1:0-3582 GCA_049318505.1 Sphingomonas sp.
GAAGCCCGTAACGCACGCCGTCATAGCGCGCCAGATTCGACGACGCCTCGGCAGGTGCGATGATGTAATAGGCGGGCAGCGCATATTTGGTGTGCGGCAGTGAGACCTCGACGACCTCGGCCCCGGCGTCCCGAACCCAGGCAATGCCCTGTTCCCAAAGTGTGTCGATTTCGGCTGGCATGCCGTCGACCCGGTATTCGCGAGGAATGCCGATGCGCTTGCCCCTAAGATCCGGAGCCAGCGCCGCTTCCCAATCGGGTACGGGCAGGTCGAGCGATGTCGAATCCTTGGCGTCAAAACCTGCCATCGCGCCCAGCATGATCGCGCAGTCGCGGACGTCGCGCGCCATCGCGCCTGCCTGATCGAGCGAACTGGCAAAAGCGACGACGCCCCAGCGCGAGCAGCGACCATAGGTCGGCTTGATGCCGCTGATACCGGTGAAGGCTGCAGGCTGGCGGATCGAGCCGCCGGTGTCGGTGCCGGTTGCCGCCGGGCACAGCCGCGCCGAAATCGCCGCCGAACTGCCGCCCGAAGAACCACCGGGTGCCAGCGGCGCATCGCCACCGTCGGCGCGCCGCCACGGCGAAATCACATTGCCGAACGCGCTCGTCTCGTTCGACGAGCCCATCGCAAACTGGTCCATGTTCAGCTTGCCGAGCATGCCTGCGCCCGCTTGCCAAAGCTTGGCGGAAACAGTCGATTCATAGGGGGGCACAAACCCGCCGAGGATCTCGCTCGCGGCGGTCGTGGCGACACCTTGCGTGCAGAACAGATCCTTCATGCCGATCGGCACGCCGGACATCGCTTTAAGGTTGCCTGAGGCGCGCGCCGTATCCGTCGCATCGGCAGCCGCAAGGGCATGGTCGGGCGTTTCGACAAGAAACGCGTTCAGGGGTTTTGCGGCAGCGACTTTGTCGATGAAAGCCGTGGCGACTTCGCGCGCAGAAAAGCTTCCGTCACGCACGCCGTCGCGGATAGCGGCAACGCCCAGATCAGTCAGGTCGGACATTTATTCGATCACTTTCGGCACGCCGAAAAACCCGTGCTCGGGCGCAGGCGCATTGGACAGGACGGCTTCGCGCACATTGCCATCTGTCACGACATCCTCGCGCAGCCGCAGCGTATTCGGGATGACCGCCGTCATCGGTTCCACTGACGAGGTATCGACCTCACCGAGCTGCTCGATCCAGCCCAGGATGTTGTTGAGCTCAGGCACCATGGCCGCGACCTGATCCTCGGTCACGGCAATCCGCGCGAGCGAAGCGATTTTCCGGACGGTTGCGCTATCGACTGACATGCTGGCGGCGGCTAGCAGCAAGGCCCTTGTCCTTCAACCGCTGGAAACTCATGGCCCGCAAGTTTCTGTATGTCGTCGCCTTCCTGACTTTTCTCGTCATCCTGTGTGGCGTCATTTGGGCGCTGTTCAGCGACAGGCTGATCCGCATGGCGTTCGTGCCCGGTGTCCCTTTTTCCGAACAGGTGCCGGCTGCGCCTAACGCCTATGTCGCCAAGGTGATGTGGTATGCACGCCCCGATATCGCGGCGGACAATCCCGCCGAATGGCGCCCCAAGGGGATGGCAACGGGCAATATGGCGCGGGGCGCGTCGGTGTTCTTCATTCACCCGACAAGCTATCTGACCCGTGCTGCCTGGAACGCGCCGCTGGACGATGCAGCCTCGGCCGATCTGGCACGGACCTTCATCCGCGGACAGGCGAGCGTCTTCAATGGTGTCGGCAATATCTGGGCGCCGCGATACCGCCAGGCGACATTCGGATCTTTCCTGACCACCAAGGTCGAGGCGCAACGCGCGCTCGATGCCGCCTATCGCGATGTCGCTCTTGCCTTCGATGCCTTCGTCGAACAGGCTCCAAAGGACCGCCCAATCATTCTTGCCGGCCATAGTCAGGGCGCACTGCACCTGACGCGCCTGCTCCGCGAAAAAATTGCAGGCAAACCAATCGCCCTCCGTATTGTCGCCGCTTATGTTGTCGGCTGGCCGGTCTCGGTCGAGACCGATCTCAAGGCCATGGGCTTTCCCGCCTGTACCGCCGCCAACCAGAGCGGCTGCATCTTGTCATGGCAAAGTTTCGCTGAGCCTGCTGACACGAAACTTGTCACCGAAGCCTATGACGCCACCACCGGCTTCGACGGCCGCGCGCGCAAGGGCACGGCGATGCTCTGCACTAACCCGCTGACGGGGCTGCCGGACACCTCCGCTGAGGCCAGGGAAAATCTCGGCGCCGTCATCCCCGACGGAGATCTGAAAGACGGCACGCTTCAGGTCGGCACCATTCCTGCACGCTGCGGCCCTCGTGGGTTTCTGCTCATAGGCGGGCCGCCAGAGGACATCAAAAGCTATGTCCTGCCCGGCAACAACTTCCACGTCTTTGACTATAGCTTGTTCTGGTCGAACGTGCGCGTCGATGTTGCCCGCCGGCTGGCGACATTCAATACAAAACCTTGACCACGCCGGCAGCCAGCAAGTAGGGGCGCAGGCTCGCTGGCACGGCCCCTTCGTCTAGCGGTTAGGACGCGGCCCTCTCACGGCTGAAACACGGGTTCGATTCCCGTAGGGGTCACCAGCGATTACAATGAGTTAGTTGCTCATTTTTCTCTCTCGGGACCATTTCGGTAAAATCTCGGTAATATCATTTGCGGCGTTCCTGCGCGGTTTCTGCATCGCCTTACGATTTCGCTGCTGTCCGTAAACGTCCGGATCACGATTTTCGGGCTAATCGACAGAACGCAACATTCGGCGTAAGTGTCCGACCCTGCTCACGAGCCTAATCGGGCAGTCAGGGCGGCAGTTTCTTGGCTAGGTAGTGATCGAGTTCGCGCACGTCGAAATACTCCGTAAGCCGGGCAGCAAACGACCCAAATCAAGGTATTCACCGGCGCCAGCACTTGGTGCTTGTGGCGGAAAGTGGCCCATCAGTTCTTGGGTTCTACGCCTTGGGTGGCCAACGTCGCAAAGTGAAGGCGAAAATGGTCGGGTGCCTCTTGCTTCAACCGCTCGGTCGCGGTCGAAACACCCGTCCCCCCTCCGCTTTTATTCAGCCGCCATCGGCGGCTGAGTGGCTTTACATCACAGGCTAAAGTCCATCGACTTGTCTTCCCTGGCCATCGTGATCTGGAGCTCGAGCTCGCGCAATTTCATCGGCGGATCGAGCTTCACCATGTCGGCGGGCAAGCTTGCTGCCCATTTGCGGTCGGCCGCCTCGCGGTCGAGCATCTGCTTTGCCTCGGCGCGGTCCTCGCGCGTCGCAAACGTCGCCTCTAGGTGCGCGTAGGTGATGCCGCCAACAGAACGCCATTCGCGCTCGGAACCGTCGCGTACAGGACTGGCGCGGCCCGCGACATCGAGCGCCGATGTCTTCTCGCCCGAGTTGCGCGACACCGCGCGCTCGAGCTGCCGCCCGCTGTCGACGACGAGCGTCGCCTTGTCGACGATGCGCGTCATGTTGACGAGGAACGCCTGCGCCGAAGACAGTTTGCGTTCGGCCGCGCTCATCATGACGATGCCGTGTTCGGCGGTGATGCCTTGCGCGATATGGGCATTGAGGGCGTAGGCGAGATCGAG
>JBMOGG010000254.1:0-3516 GCA_049318505.1 Sphingomonas sp.
CCGCCGCTTCCCAGCGGGCGAGCTGGGCATGGACGCTCGGTTCGGCGATTGCCTCTTCCGCCCGGTAGATACGGGTCGCAATCACATTGATCTTGGCAAACAGCGACAGCGAGTCGTCGTAAACGGGGGCGAACTGGCCTGCATCATTGTCGGCGAGCGCGGCGACCGCCTGTGCCAGCGCCTCGGCGCCTGCGCCGCCCTCTGCCCAATGTGTGCAGACATAGGCCTCGCAGCCATGGGCTTCGGCGGCCGCGCGGATGACAGCCTGTTCGGCTGCCGTGTCGGTCGCAAAATGGTTGATCGCCACGACGACGGGTACGCCGAACATACGGACGTTTTCGATGTGACGAACCAGGTTCACGCTGCCGCGCTCGACGGCATCGATATCCTCGGCAGCGAGGTCAGCCTTGCCGACGCCGCCGTTCATCTTGAGCGCGCGCACAGTTGCGACGATGACGGCAACTGCAGGCGCTAGACCGGCTTGGCGGCACTTGATGTCGAAGAACTTTTCCGCCCCCAGGTCGGCGCCGAAGCCGGCTTCGGTCACGACATAATCCGCCAAATTGAGGGCAAGCCGCGTCGCCGCCACCGAATTGCAGCCATGGGCGATGTTGGCGAAGGGGCCGCCGTGGATCAGCGCGGGCGTGCCGCCGATGGTCTGCACCAGATTGGGCTTGATCGCTTCCTTCAGCAGGACCGCCATGGCGCCATCGGCCTTCAGGTCGCGCGCCGTTACCGGTTGCCGGGCGCGCGTATAGGCGACGATGATGCGGCCCAGCCGGTCCTGCAGATCACCCAGGTCGCGGGCCAGGCACAGGATCGCCATGACTTCGGACGCGACTGTGATGTCGAACCCGCTTTCGCGCGGGAATCCGTTGGCAACTCCCCCGATCGACTGGACGATGTCGCGCAGCGCCCGGTCGTTTATGTCGAGCGCGCGGCGCCAGACGACGCGCCGAACGTCGATGTCGAGCGCATTCCCCCAATGGATATGATTGTCGATCATGGCGGCGAGCAGGTTATGGGCTGCCGTTATCGCGTGGAAATCACCGGTGAAATGCAGGTTAATGTCTTCCATCGGCACGACCTGCGCATGGCCGCCCCCGGTCGCGCCGCCTTTGGTGCCGAAACAGGGGCCCAGCGACGGTTCGCGCAGCGCCAGGATTGTGCGTTTGCCGATTCGGTTGAGTGCGTCCGCAAGGCCGACTGACGTCGTTGTCTTGCCCTCGCCGGCAGGCGTCGGATTGATCGCCGTGACGAGGACAAGCTTGCCTGTCCGGCCGGTCGGGGGGACGGCAGCGGGATCGATCTTGGCCTTGTAGCGGCCATAGGGCTCGATGGCCGTGTCAGGCAGCCCGGCCCGGGCCGCGATGTCACCAATGGGGGCGAGTCGCGCCGCGCGCGCAATGTCGAGATCGATGGTCACAGGCAAGGAATAGCGTTGCTGCAGGCGCAGCGCCACTGGTGAAGTTGTTGGCCTGACGGTTTCGGGCACGGGCAAAAAAAGGGCGGCCCCGGCTTGCGGGACCGCCCTGTTTTGGCTGGTTGGCCGACTAGCGCTTCGAGAACTGGAAGCTGCGGCGGGCCTTGGCCTTGCCGTACTTCTTGCGCTCGACCGTGCGGCTGTCGCGGGTCAGGAACCCGGCGGCCTTCACCGGAGCGCGCAGCTCCGGCTCATACTTGGTCAGCGCCTGGCTGATGCCATGGCGCAGTGCGCCGGCCTGGCCCGAGAGGCCGCCGCCCTTGACGGTGGCGATGACGTCGAAGCTGCCGACGCGGTCGGCGACTTCAAAGGCCTGGCGTATGACGAGACGAAGCGTGGGCCGCGCAAAATACACTTCCTGATCACGGCCGTTGACGGTGATCTTGCCGCTGCCGGGCTTGATCCACACGCGGGCGACGGCATCCTTGCGGCGGCCGGTCGCGTAGCTGCGGCCCTGCGCGTCGATGATCTTGTCGCGCAGCGGCATGACCGAGACGGGACGGGCAGGCGCCGCATTCTCGTCATTGACGACGGTGTCGGTGACTTCGGCCTTGGCAGGCGCGGGAGCGGCGCCGGTCAGTGCGGCGAGATCGGCCAGCGACTGGCGGGTATCCGACACTTCGGTGCCGGTTTCGGGAGTTTCGGCCATTATGCGCCCACCTTGTTTTTGCGGTTCATCGAGGCAACGTCGAGCACCTTGGGGCTCTGGCCTGCATGGGGATGTTCGGTGCCGGAATAGATACGCAGCGCGCGCATCTGGTCACGGCCAAGCGGCCCTCGCGGAATCATGCGCTCAACGGCCTTTTCCAGGACGCGCTCGGGGAACTTGCCCTCGAGGATCTTGGCAGGCGTCGTTTCCTTGATGCCGCCCGGGTGGCCGGTGTGCTTGTAATAGACCTTGTCGGTCATCTTCTTGCCGGTGAAGCGCACTTTGTCGGCATTGATGATGATGACATTGTCACCGCAATCGACGTGCGGGGTGTAGATCGGCTTGTGCTTGCCGCGTAGAATGTTCGCAACCATCGACGCGACGCGCCCGACGACCAGGCCGTCGGCATCGATCAGCATCCAGTCTTTTACCACGTCGGCGGGCTTGACCGCCTTGGTGGTCTTCATCAACGCCTTCATGGCTTTGGACCTCTTCAAACGAAACAAGCCGCCCCGGTGCGGAGCGGCGTTCGGGCGGGCCAATGCAGCCATCCTTCCGAAAAGTCAACAAATCGGCGGGATTGCTAACGGGTACTATAATACCATCCGTGCTTAGGCTGCGAAAGTGACGTCGGTCATGTTTTCCGACACCGCCCACAAATGTGCAGCGATCGCCGGATCGATGGCGTGGCCGCGCACGCCGCTGCTGGAGTCCATTCCTTCGGTCCAGCGCGCGGCAATGTCGCAGTCTTCGCAATAGACGCCGCCCTTGTCCGCGAGCAGCGGCGATGTGGCGCACCACACGCTGGTCGCCGCACCTTGCTCCACGGTCTTGAAGCTTGAATTGACGTTCCCTTCGGCGTCGAACCACCCCATCGCGACCTGTTCTTCCCTGCTCAGATGGCGCTGCAGCGGGGTAACGATCCCGCCGGGGTGCACGGCAAAGGCGCGGATGCCGTGTGGTGCGCCCAGCGAATCGAGGTGTACGGCGAACAGCGCATTGGCCGACTTGGCCTGCCCGTACGCCGTCCATTTGTTGTAGTCGCGGCGGTCGAAATTGACGTCGTCGAAATCGACGGGCGCGATGCGGTGGCCGATCGACGACAGCACGACGATGCGCGTGCCTGGTCCCGCTGCCTTCAGCAACGGCCACAGCCGCGCAGTCAGCTGGAAATGCCCGAGGTGATTGGTCGCGAACTGGCTTTCATAGCCGCGCGCATCGCGGGCCAGCGCGTTTGCCATCACGGCGGCATTGTTGATCAATATGTCGATTTTCGTCGTGACGCCGGCAACTTCAGCAGCGAATCGGTCGATCGACGTCGGCTCCTCCAGGTCGAGCTTCAGGATCTTGACCCCTGATATCCCGTTCAAGTCTTCCGCCGCCG
>JBMOGG010000255.1:0-3497 GCA_049318505.1 Sphingomonas sp.
TCACCACCGGGCTCAATTCCGACCCCGTCGCGATGCGCGAATTAGGAAATCTCGATCGTCGCGAGATGAGCCGATTGTAAAACAACCTGGCCGAAAACAGTTGCCTTGTCTTCCGACGAAGCGAGCGCACGACGCTCCGTTTCAGGCAAATGAAGAGATCAAAAACTTTGCCTCGGTCGACGCCAACGTCCACAGTTCAACCTTGAACGCGACATCGTCGGTCGCCAAACTTTCAAAGAAATCTGATCAGCCGCGCTGGCGTAGAGGCAATCTCTCGTAAGCTGAGCGTCATACTCAAAACCCGGGGGCGCATTGCCGAGAGACGGGTTCGCACAAGACTGACGCAGTTTCCAAACTCCGAGATCGCGCGTCATAGCGGGTCATAAGCCCGCAGTTCTGAACCATTTTCATCGAGAAAGCATACCGAAGACAGTGCCATCTCTCGCGTTTCTCGGCGGTTCGGTCATTCTTTCGTCTGCGGCCCTTCGAGCAGTCTCGGCTGAAATTGCGGCGATGTTGCGTTCGATGGAGGCGGCGATGGCGGCACGGATAGCGTTATCGGCATCGGATCCCATTGGGGCGACGCGCAACATTTCGAGCCAATCGCCGATCGCCTCGTCATGATAGCCCGAAAAATCCTTTTCCATTGTGAAATAGAAGCGTGCTCGCAGATCGGTCCGGTCTAGGTCGAGGGCGCGCCTGAATGCTGCTTTGGCGCTATCCGGCATTGCGGCGCTATTGCTGGTTTCTGTTTGGATGTAAGCTTCACCAAGGGCGGACCATCTGGCGCTCGCGTTCGGATCAATGGCGAGCGATTTTTTGTAATTGTCGATAGCTGCCTGGAAGTGGCGATGCCGCAAATTCCAGTCCGCCAGATTCGCCCAGGCGCGTGCGTCGCCCTCATGCCCTTCCACGGCCTTGGTAAGGCTCGCAAGCGTAGCGCCCGATTGCTGCCGCGGCGCAAACAGCATCTCCGGCTGATGATCGACTTGCGCGGTGGCACGGCGAGCGGCAACGCGAGCAACCGCAATCGCCGTTATTGCTGCAACGATGAGGGTCACAGCGATCAAACCGCCGATTAGGTATCTCTTGCGCATTATCACTCACACCGCCCTGTCGGTCGAGACTGGTGCATCGACCCTCGTCGAGGTTTGTGGATAATGAGCAAAACCTAAAGATCGGTTTCGCGTCGGCTAACCCGATTTGAGATGGCGCATCCACCTTACACCAATGTGCGGTGAGCCTGGCTCGGGTTGGAGATTACCAAGGCGCGCATTTTCTGATTCGTTGGAGCAAGCATAAGGAGGCTTGTGAAGGCGGCAGCGATTGGGGTTCTCTTTGGTTACGCATCGATCGATTTGCGGCGTTTTGTGTGATGACAGTTATGTTGGCCGCCGTCCGTATTGTCTCACGAGACCATTATCTCGACCCACTTCGGCAGCATTTTAGATGAGGCAACGACCCTATCTTCGAGAACAAATCAGACGAGGCAAGACGACCCTTCGGCCGTCGGCTGACGGTGCCGAGTTGCTGCTCGCGCAGATCACCAGCGACAACACCGCCACGAATTTGCTGCTCGCGCGGATCGGCATAGCGCTCGACCGTGGCACCGCGCTGGCACTCGAGACGCGCTGGATCTCCTGGGTGGCGGCAATGAGCTGACCAAATGACCCTAGTTCCTGACCCTTGCTTGTCCGCAGTGCGTCAGTTTAGGGTCTGGGCCGGGCAATCACTGCGCGTCCGCGGTGGCATTGGCCATGGCCAGAACATGTTCTGAAATTTCCTGATTGCCCGGCATGGTCTTCGCTGCCTGCCGGACAAGTGATTTGGCCTCGGCCAACGAGCCGCCGGATTTGAACAACGCCCATCCGAGTGTGTCGAGCACGATCGGGTCTTTGGGCGCCAATGTAATCGCTCGTCGCGCAAGGGGAACGGCCTCGCTGGCCCGCTCTTGCTCGATGAGCACACTGGCTGCGTTGTTGAGCAGGATCACGTTGGTTGTCGACGGATGAGTACGCAGCAAGCCGGCGTATATCCGTTCGGCTCGAGCCCAGTCGCCGCCACGGATCGCTTTATCGGCCTCTAGCATTTCTCGCGCCAGCGGATCACCTTGTACAAGCGCTGCTGCACGCGCTTGATATGCGGAAGAGGAGGGCAGGTTCAGGGACTGCGCCAACTGTGTTGCCAGCTGTAGGGTAGCACCATTCGCATTCGCTGCATCAGCCAACGGCTGCAGTACCAACCAAGCCTCTTTCGGCGAGCCCACTTTTTGCAGGGTCGAGGCCAGCGTGAAGCGCGCGCGCCCGTCTTCCCCGCCGGTCGAAAGGAAACGGCGGAGCAGGTCTATAGCTTGTTCGTTCTGCCCGCGCTTGGCCGCTACCAGCCCAGCAAGCATGGCAGCTGCCGGGAAGTCCTCGAGGTCGCTCATTTTCTGGAGGATGTCGTTGGCCTTGTCAGTCTCGCCAGCATCAAACGCCAGTTGCGCCAAAAAGTAATTGATCGGCCTGCTGCCTCCACCCAGTTGATCCGAAGCGCTTTGCAGTAAGGATTTTGCTTCGGTGTACTTGCCCTGATCATAGGCAATCGCTGCCTTGCCAAGCAGCGCGGTTTGATGCCGCGGTCGCAGTGCCAGTACGGCATCGAACCGGCGCATGGCCTCGGGGAACTTCCGTTCCAGCATCGCTAGGCGTCCCGAAAACAGTAAAGCGTTGGTGTTGTTTGGCGCCAGTTCAACCGCGCGGTCAGCCTGTGCGCGTGCGCGGTTTCGGTTGCCACTCTGCAAGGCACGCGTGCCGTCCAGCACGAGCAGGTCAGGCGATTTGGGAAATGCGGCCATGCCTTGGTCAAGCAGCGCGTTCGCGCGGTCGCTTTGTCCTTGAAGAAGATGCGCAGAAACAGCGACGGCGTAAGCCTGATCGCTGGCCGGTTTGCCGTCGCCCAAGGCTTGCAATGCCTCTTGACCCTCGCCCAGCATCAACAATGTTCTGGCCAAGAGCGGTGCCACACGCTGGGCATATTTGGCGTCATTCAGCAATTTGCGGAATTCTGTTTTGGCAAGTTCGGGATTTCCTGCCTCAAGCGCAATCCGGGCGTTCAGGAACACCATTGCCTGATTCGGGGCATCGCCTTGCATCGCGTTGCGGATATGAATCTGGGCGGCAGCGATGTCGCCTTTGTTGAAAGCTGCCTCCGCTTTGTCCGATTCTGATACAGAATCAACAGAACACCCTGCAACAGCGAGAAAGATCGCAATATGAGCCGCATTAACTAGTTTCATGAGTTGCTATGCCTCAAAATCTCCCGCTCATATGGCATCAGCAGGTAAAAATTTCGTTTGAGCAGAAGTTCGGCGAAGGCTTTCCAGGCTAAATATTTTTAGATTTTCATGGAAGGGTTTTAACTATGTCGATGAAAAAGCTTTTGGCCACTGCTGCGGCGTTTGCTGCGGTTTCGACAGCCATGCCCGCTTCGGCCGCGGTCTACACCTACACGATGAC
>JBMOGG010000256.1:0-3487 GCA_049318505.1 Sphingomonas sp.
TTATTGACGAGACCCGTAACTCGTCCGAAAGTCTTTTTGGTAACGTCAAACATCCGTTTTACTGCAGATTCGTCGGCGATTTCGACCTGCATCGCGGCCGCCTCACCTCCCGACATTCTGATCTCCTCGACGATCGCAGCGGCGGCGGCGGCTCGGCCAAGATAGGTCGTCATCACGCACCAGCCCTGTGCGGCTGCCAGTTTCGCGGTGGCAGCACCAATGCCACGGCTGCCGCCAGTGACGATAAGAACGGGCCTTTCTCGAGGATCTGACATGTGGTTTTCCAGTGGAAGGGGATCGCCAGGTTCAGCCGGGCCCATGTTTTTTCCGGCCGGGAATCGATGCGATCAGTGTCCGTGTGTACTCGTGCCGGGGATTGCCGAAGACCTGCTCCGTTTCCCCCCCCTCGACGAATTCGCCTTCGCGCATTACGTAGACCCGACGCGCGAGGTACCTGATCACGGCGAGGTCGTGGGAAATGAGAATGATCGACAATCCCTCGCGGATGAGCCGATTGAACAGGTTCAGCAGTTGAGCCTGGGCACTCTGGTCGATCGCGGACGTCGGTTCGTCGGCGACCAGGACCGCTGGCTCGGCTGAAAGCGACCTCGCGACGCTCACACGCTGGCGCTGCCCACCGGAGAGCTGGCGCGGTTTCTTGAGCGCGTCGTGACGCGCAATTCTCTCGAGAACGCGAAAGGCTTCTTCTCGCGCATCCGCCATCGAACAACGGTGATGAACGCGCCATGCCTCTGCGACCGTACCCAGCGCACTGAGACGGGGGTTCAGGCTCGTATAGGGATCCTGAAAGACCATCTGCACCTGCCGGCGCAGATCGCCTGGATAAGGCTGGGGACCATCGAACACCGAGCGCCCCTTGAATGTCACAGAACCCGTATTCGGCTTCTGCAAGCCGACAAGAACGCGGGCCAGCGTCGACTTTCCGCTGCCAGACTCCCCAACGATCCCGATCGCTTCGCCCTGACGGAGAACCAGCGAGACTCCCTTGACCGCGGCGAACCGGTTCCCGCCCGTGCCGAATGAAACTCCCAGCCCGTCGGCGACCATCAGATGGTCTTCGGCATTGCTCATGGAAGTTGGTCGAAATGCAGGCAAGCCGACGACCGGCCTTGGCCGGTGGGCCTGAGCGCAGGATGATCGCCCTGGCGACAGTCGCTGCGGGTGATGTCGCAACGGTCTGCAAAGCGACAGCCCGCCTGCCAGGATCCGACGGCGGGCGGTCGACCGTCAATTGTGACGAGTTCATCGCCTGGCGCGGCCAGTTCGATCCGAGAGCGCTGGAGGGCTGCCGTATAGGGGTGCTTCGGCGCCGCGATCTGCTCCACGCCTGCCGTCTCGATGCATGCTCCCGCATGCATGACGACGACCCTTTCGCAAACATCGTCGATCAACGCCAGATCGTGAGAAACGAGAATGATTGACAGGCCCATCTCCGTCTGGATCGTCCTCAGCAGCTTCATGATCTCGGCCTGCACGGTGACGTCGAGACCGGTCGTTGGCTCGTCAGCGACGAGCAATTGCGGTCGCGGCGCGATAGCGGAGGCGATCATCACCCGCTGGCGCATTCCGCCCGAAAGCTGGTGGGGGAACTGCCGGAGCACGGCTTCCGGCCGGCGAATATGGACGACGTCCAGCAGGCTCCTCGCCCTTGCCGCCCCCGTTTCTGGATGCGACGACAGATCCTGGTCGATCGCCTCGCGCAATTGCGCTTCGATCGTCATCACCGGATTCAAGCCGGCCAGGGCGCTCTGCGTGACGTAGCCGATTTTCTTTCCGCGGATATCGCGCCAGGCCCGTTCATCGATCGACGCCAGATCTCGACCGGCAAACTGTATCTTGCCCGACATGACGAAGGCGCCGCGACGAGGAAGCGTGCCGATCAGGCTGCGGCAGACCATCGACTTCCCGGATCCCGATTCGCCGACCAATCCCACGATCTCGCCGCGACCGATCTTGAAGTCTGCCTTGTCGACGACGCGCAACGGGGCACGGCTTCCTTGCCGGATACCTATCCGGAGATCGCTGACATCGAGGAGCGCGGGCGCCGGGCCTGGGTCAAGAACGCCAGACATCAGGAGATCCCCTGCTCGCGGCGATGCAGGCCCTCGGCCAGGAAAGACAAGGATACACCCGCCCAGCACAATGCGAGCCCGGGGAAGATCGTCATCCACCAGGCATCGCGAACGAAGGGACGGCCTTCGCTCATCATGACACCCCACTCGGCCGTCGGCGGAGCCGCGCCCAGCGATAGGAACGACAATCCCGACACGAGCATGATCACGAGGATGAAGTCGCTCAGCCCATAGGCGATCGTCTCCGAGGAAACATTTGGCAGGAAGTGACGGAGGTAGATCCGGGTCCGGGAATAGCCGAGCAGCCGGACGGCCTCAATGAAGCCCTGCTGCTTGACAACGGCTGCGCGCGTTTGTGCGATCCGGGCATAACGGGCCCAGTTTGTCAGCGCGAGAATGATGACGATGCTCGTCAGCCCGGGGCCCAGGATCGCAATGAGGGCGATGGCTAGGACCAGAAGCGGCAGCGCATTGATCGCCTCGATCAGAGTGTTGATGGCGTTGACGACGAAACCGTTCCGCAAGGTGCTCAGCACGATCCCCACCAGCGTGCCGACAACGAGGGGGATCGCGACGCCGAGGAAGGCGACGCCAAGATCCCTGTAGACGGCTGCGAAGACCCTGACGAAGACGTCACGACCGAGCTGATCCGTGCCAAAGAAGTGAGTTGCCGACGGTGGCTTGAGAGGCCGCGCGACGAGATCGTTTGGGTGGAACTCGCTCAATGCTGGAACGAGGGCGCCCGCAACTAGCATCGCCAGCAGCATCAATGCGCCGACCCATATTCCGATCCGTCCCTCGCGGTAGAGTCCGGGCTCGGCAGGATCCGCGGCGGCAACCGTCTCGCTCGACATGACCGTCATCTCAACTCCAGTCTCGGATCGAGCCGGCTCGCCAGCACGTCACCCACAAGGTTGATGGCGACGACCGCAAGTCCGAACAGGAGAACGCAGCCCTGGACAACCGGATAGTCGCGAGCGGTAACGGCCCCGACGAGTACGCGCCCGGTTCCGGGAAGCGAGAAGATGGTTTCGATGATGACCGTGGCGCCGACCATCACACCGACCATGTAGCTCAACAGCACGATGGAGGGTGCCAGGGAGGGGCGCAGCAGATAGTACCAGTAGAACCTCATCCTGCCGACGCCTCTGACGACGCCCGTCTCGACGAACTCCTCCGCCATGGTCTCCTTGATGGAGCTGTAGAGGACACGCGAAAGCACCGGAACGAGATGCGTGCAGATGACCAGCGCGGGCAGCCAGACGTAGTGGAGGTTCTCGGGAAAGGTTGGCTTGTAGCCGATGATCGGTGCGATGTCGTAATGGACGCCAAGGACGATCAGGGCGATGAGGGCTATGAAGAAGGAGGGAATCGCGAGGAATACGGAGGTGACT
>JBMOGG010000257.1:0-3447 GCA_049318505.1 Sphingomonas sp.
ATTTGCCCAGATCGCAAAAGAGAAGGCTGCGATCGCCGCCGGAGGGCCGGTTCCTGCAGACTGGAAGCCTAACCAAAACAAAATGACCCCTTCCCGCCTGCGCGCGTGGAACCGGCCGTGTCCCAAATGCGGCGCCGAAGCCAAACGGTCTTGCGCCGGCAAAACGGCGGGAACAGTGCGGTGGTCGTTCCACCGCGCCCGCTTGAGCCCGCCGAACACCGCAACCTAAGCTACCGATTGTACGCCTACGACAGGGCTGAACTGCTGCGGAACTGACACTTGGGCAGGCTGACGACCGAAGCCGGCTCGGGCGTGCTCTCCATTCGCAGTTCCGCCCAGGCCTGCCTCTGCTCGCGACGGCGGGGCATTTAGGCGGAACGGTTACCATGGTGCGTACGTGCACATTAGCGGTGGGTTGGTCTGAAATGCGCCTTCAGGGCGAGCGCCGACCTGTCCGGAAGGGATTGCGGATACGGCTGCGCGTGGCAGTTACCTCGAGTTCATGCGGATCTTTCATTTCGAACAGCGCGCGATTGGTTTCGAGGTTCGCGATTTCCTCAGGAACCCAATCCGGCCGCGCCAGTGCAACGACATCTTCCGAGCGGGTGCGGATTTCGCCGTCTTTCAAGAAGATGTCGAACGCAATCCCCACGACCGTGTCGAGTTTTGGCTGCTCGCGAAACAACGAAAGGCAATAGGTCTGGAGCATACTGCCGCGATAGGCGCGGTACTCCTCATAAGTGCCGGCACCTTTGTCTTGGGGCAAGATGAGAAAAATGTAACCAATCCGCTGCATCGGGAAGCGGCGGGTCACGAAGGTCCGCCGCACGAAGCGCGCCATCTCCTCGCTGACGCACCGCTCCATCGCGCCCCAAAGCGCATGGGCGAGCGACACGCGGTTCATTCTCGGCTCGGCGGCGATGATGCGCAGCGCCTGTTCGGAGAGCGCAACGCTCGGTTCGCAGTCAAGAATCGAGATCGACGTGCCCTTGAGCACATCCTCCGCGACCATCTCTATCACTTCATCCCACAGCATCGACTTCTTTTTAAGCGCCGCTATCTCGCCATAGAGCTGCGAGGAGACATACGTCTCATATTCGCCTTCGGGAATGGCGAGCTGCGCGCGCCGCGCCCGCTTACGCATTTTCTCGGGAATGAATCCGGGCCGACCGTCCTTAAAGCCGTTCATCATATAGGCCGCGAGCAAGTGTTCTTCGCCGGCGGCCAAGCCTATCTTTCCAGAGCGCAGAACCTTCGCACGGGCGCCCAGATAGGCGGTGAGGTCGGCGACCGTGTCTAGTTCGCTCATCACGAACTCAAGCCCGATCGGATCGAAAACATGCACGAAGGTCCCGCCCGGATTGACGTCGCCGACGAGGAATGGGCGGAAACCGTCACGCGTCGTGTCGACATGCGCCGCACCCTTCAGCCCGGGTACGATCATCAACGATCCGCGCGGATCCGAGAAATAGCGACGGCAAGCGGCTTCGGAGCCGCTGACCACGGCCACCAGATGCGTGATCCGGTCGGCTTTGCCGGGTACCGGAACCGGTAGCGGCTGGGTACAACGCTTGTCGGTGAACACCCGGTTGGGGTACAGATCGAGCCAGCGCTCGGCGCCTTTGAGCTGCTTGACCGCATCGCCGATTGCCCCCCGGTACCAGCGTGACCAAGCGAGTTCGATCGCTTTGTCCTCCTGCCAGCTGATCGCCTTGTCGCTGAACAACACGACATGGTTCTCGAACACCGCCAGCAGGTCAGCGATTTCCTGCCCGCCTCCGCAAGCCGTCTTTGTGCGATCGTTGAAGGTGTTTGGATAGGACCATAGCCGGAGAAACGCGCGCTCGGCGAACCGCACTAGTTGCCGCTCTGACGGCGTTAGACCCTCGCCACGCATGATCGGTGTCATCGGAATTTCACCGCAATCCAATGCAGGAGCAGCATTCCGCAGGAATATAGAATGTCGCTGCTCCTGTCACTTGTGGAGTATTTGCAATTTGTCATCAGCGCCAATCTTTCAGCTGGGCGCTAAGCCGTGGAGCGCAGCCCTAGGCTGCTTAACGCGAACGGGCAGATTAACGATGGCCGCCGGCTCGGCCACGCCTTGCATAAGTGCATCGGCCCAGGCCTGCCCCAGCTCGCGACGGCGGGGCATATAGGCGGAACGGTTATAGATCTTCTCGACAGGGTCCTTGGACGTGTGGGCAAGCATCAAATCGATGATCGCGCGGTCACCGGGGCGCCCTTCGCGCTCGGCAACTTCGTTCATGATGGTGGAGAAGGCCGAACGCCAGCCGTGGGGAACATGGTGCCCTTTGTAGCCGGCGCGGTCGAGCAGGCTGGACAGCGATTGACCAGCCATCGGTAGTTTCCGAGAACGGCGATTGGGGAACAGCAGCGTTCCCTGCCCGGTGATCGGCCTGATGGCATTGATGGTCGCAACGGCTTGGCGGCTCAGCGGCACCAGATGCTCGACCTGGGAGCCCAGTTCCCCCTTCATGCGCTCCTTAGGGATGCGCCAGATCGGGGCGTCGCCATCCAGCCCTTCGAACTCGACCCAGGTGGCGCCCGCGGCCTCGCCGGGCCGCACCGCGGTAAGGGCGAGCAGCCGCATGGCGAGCTTGATGACAGCAGCACCATCGGCGGCGTCACAGGCCGGCAGGACGGCGCGGACGCTTTCGCGGTCAGTGATCGCCGGCCGCCGCCCGCCGGGCTTCATGGGGGCCATGGCGCTGGCTATGATGGCAGCCGGATCGTTGGCGCACACGCCGCTGGCGATGCCGTAGACGAAGATTGCCGACATGCGCTGACGCAGCCGCCGGGCGGTATCGATGGCGCCACGGGCTTCGATGGTCCGGATGGTTGCCAGCACCATTGGCGGCGTGATGGCGACGATGGGCTTCGCGCCAAGATCGGGGAAGACATCGCTCTCCAGCTGCGCGAGGACCGAGGCGCCGTGCTGGGGCTTCCATTTCGGCAGCTGCAGCTTGTGCCATTCACGGGCGACGCTCTCGAAGGTCGACACTGCAACTGCTGGTGCCTGTATGCGCTGTCGCTCGGCACTAGGGTTAAGGCCATTGCGAAGCTGCGCGCGGGCTGCGTCACAACGACTGCGTGCTTCACTCAGCGAGACCTCGGGATAAACCCCGAAACTGATTTGCTTCTCCTTGCCTTCAAACCGGTACTTAAAGCGCCAGCCACGAACGCCCGTGGGTAAAATGAGCAGAAGCAGCCCGTCCTTGTCGAACTTCTTGTAAGGCCGTTCCGCGCCCTTGAACTTGCGAATTGCAATGTCCGTCAGCATCCGCCCACTCCCATTGCCCATTTCGCTACCCCCAATGTTACCCCCATCTGCATGGGCTTCACCGGGAACGCATGACCTAGGCTGGGACGGACCCGTTGGGAAGCTAATCCGACAATCAACGTGTTTTTATATGGTTAGCGAAC
>JBMOGG010000258.1:0-3427 GCA_049318505.1 Sphingomonas sp.
GGCAAACAAGGGCATGCGGATCGGTGCCTTAAAGCTTAAAGCGCAAATTTATTGCGGCGACATTCCCGCGATAGGGCCAGGCAAGGCCGACTTGCTCGAAGCGATTGACCGCGAAGGCTCGATTGCCGCCGCCGGACGAGCTCTTGGCATGAGCTACCGGCGAAGCTGGATCCTCGTCGACGAGATGAACCGTTGTTTCCGTGAGAAGCTGGTCGAGACGCTGACAGGCGGAGGTCGCGAGCGCGGCGCGCGACTGACAGAAACCGGTCGGACGGTGCTCGCCGCCTATCGTGAGCTGGGCGCCGCCACTGCATTGATCGCCGAAAGCGCTGCTTACCGCACTGTCGCTGACCTGATCTTCGATCAGCCGCTTCCAGCCAAAGCCAAGGCGCCGACAGCCAGCAACTAATCAGCACTGGTGCGGTTGGACTTGCGCTGCTCGCCTCACGCCCTGTAACCGATCTCTATATCCAGTGGAATATTGAGATGATGTCGAGTCGGTGGTGGCTTTCTGGTCAAAGGGGTTTCATCCGTTCGATCTTGCCGGCGGCAACCTGCGCGGTCTCAATTTGCGGTACCGCCGTGCCGACCATGGCCCAGAACGTCGCGCCGGAAGCTGACGCCGCCATGGATGCTGGGGCTGCGCCCGCCGTCACGGTAACGGCGAGACGACGGATCGAAAGCCTTGAGTCCGTCCCGGTTGCTGTATCGGTGATCGGTCGCGATTTGCTCGACCGCTCGTACACGGTGAACACGCAGCAACTGAGCCTGCTTGTGCCTGCGCTGAATTATAGCTCGGCCAATCCGCGCAACACGGCCTTTACGATCCGGGGTCTCGGCAGCAGCGTCGTTGCAGTCAGCCAGGCCAACGACGGCCTTGAACCCGGCGTCGGCTTCTATGTCGATCAGGTCTATCACGCGCGTCCCGCGACCGCCGCTTTCGACTTTACGGATATCGACCAGATCGAGGTGCTTCACGGGCCGCAAGGGACGTTGTTCGGAAAGAACACAACAGCCGGTGCCATCAACATCACGACCCGCCTGCCGACCTTTACGCCCGAAGCCAGTGAGGAGCTCTCTGTCGGCGGCTACAACTTCGTGCAGGCCAAGGCATCGGCCTCGGGACCATTGTTTGGCGATACGGTGGCGTTCCGCATCTCGGGGCTGAGCACACGTCGCGACGGTGTCATCCGTAACGTCCGCACGGCGGCCGATCACAACGATATCGGCAACCAAGCGGTGCGGGGCCAGTTGCTGATCAAGCCGTCGGAGACTCTGCAGCTCCGGCTGACGGTCGACTTCTCCAATTTCGCGGCCAACTGCTGTACTCAGGTGTATCTGCGCGTCGGCTCCAGCCTGCGTCCAGCGGCGCGGCAATATCCCTTTCTCGCCGCCAATGCCCCTGGCGGGCCCTATGCCCCGCCCAGCCTCAGCCCCTACGACCGGGTAACCGATATCGATGCGCCGCTCGCGGTCGATACTAACGAAGGTGGTGCCTCGGCGATTGCCGACTGGAACCTGGGGCCGGTAACCCTCATCTCGGTCAGCGCCTGGCGTTTCTGGAACTGGGATGCGGCCAACGACCGCGACTATATGGGCCTGCCGATCCAGCTCATCCAGCACATTCCCTCGCGCCAGGACCAATACAGCCAGGAACTGCGGATCGCCTCGAACGGCGCTCATCCGATTACCTATGTCGCGGGCGTCTATTACTTCGACCAGAAGATCACCGGAAGGCCGATCAGCCTCTACGGACCGGCGGCGGCCTATTGGTTGATCGGGCCGACCACGGGGGCGGCGAACACGCCGGTGCCGTCCAACCTGCTTGACGGCTATGTCACCAACGGCGCGACCCGGTTCAAGCTCGACAGCTATGCCGCTTTTGGCGAAGTGAACTGGAAAATCCTGCCGCGTGTGACCGTGACGGGCGGGCTTCGATATACCTACGAGAAGAAAACGGGCGACTACACGAGTTTCGTGTTCGGCGGTCTGGCAACAACCAGCACCGCGCTGACGAACGCCAAGCTGTCGGTGCTGCGTCCGCAGACCTATTCAGCCCGCAACAGCGAGCGCAATCTGTCAGGTCGCGCCAACATCGCCTGGCAGGCGACAGACGATGTCTACCTCTATGCGGGCTATGCGCAGGGCTTCAAATCGGGCGGGATCAACATGTCGGGCCTGCCGCTGGACAATCTCAATCAGCCAGCGCTTGCGACGGCGGTCATCCGCCCAGAGCTCAACACCACCTACGAGGCCGGGCTGAAGGCCAAACTCTTCGACCGGGTTCTGGTGGTAAATATGGCAGGCTATTGGACGCAGGTGCGTGATTTCCAGGCCACGATCGTCGACAGCAGCGAGACCGTCGCGCTGCGCGGCTACCTGTCGAACATACCCAAGGTCACCGTCAAAGGGTTCGAACTCGATGCGACCGCCCAGCTCGCACGCGGGCTGCAACTGCGCGCATCGACCGCCTATGCCGATGGCAAATATGCGGACTATCCTGCCGGCCCGTGCCCGCTGGAGATACAAACGGCTGCGACGACCGCTTGCAACCTGACCGGCCAGCGTCTTGCTGGACTGCCGCGCTGGTCGACGACGATCGGCGGCGACTATGCGCTCCCCGTCACCCGATCCATCAGTGTCGTTCTGCACACCGATTCCAGTTTCAAGAGCGGTTATAACGGCGACCCGAGCCTGTCCCGCTTTACGTACATCGACAGCTACAATGTAACCAATACGAGCATTGGCATCCGCTCTGAAAAGGGATGGGAAGTCGCGGTGTTTGCGCGCAACGTATTCGATACCGACTTCATCCAGAATCTGACGATTCAAGCAGGCAACTCAGGGTTGATCCTCGGCAATCCGAGCGATCCGCGCACGTTCGGCGTCACATTCCGGGCACGGCAATGATCGTCTCGCGACAGGAAGCGCTCGACAGATAGCGCGATCCCACCCAGGGGGCAGTAAAGCTCCCGAACGCCAATCGCCCCAATCTCAATCGAATAGGGCTGCCTTGTGAACCCCTGGAAGCGTAAGTTTGCGATGACGCGCTATTCTTGGCCGATCAGCGCTTGAACAGCCCAAAAAATTGCTGATGGTCTTAGATGTTTGCGAAAGCTTTATTCGCCGGACAAGGTGTGCGCCACCGCGCTCCGTTAATTCGGCCTGACTGCGTCGACAAAGTGTCCTGAATTCAGAGAGTTGGTTGGCCCGAACCTATCGCGCTACGCTGCATCAGCTCGGCCACTATCGAAATCGCGACTTCGCTCGGTGCCTTTCCCAATCCCGCCAGGCCAACTGGCATCCGCAGCTGCTCAGCATGGCGAGCCGGTACGCCACTGGCGACGAGACGACTGACTTGCGTAGCGCGCCGACTGATCGAACCAACCGCACCAAGATAGCCTATCTGACCCCGAAATGCATTTTT
>JBMOGG010000259.1:0-3390 GCA_049318505.1 Sphingomonas sp.
GGATCGACCTCTATCAGGTGCATAACTTCGACGCGCTGGTGCCGCAGGAAGAAACATTGCGCGCGCTCGATGACCTCGTCCGCGCAGGGAAAATCCGCTACATCGGCTGCTCCAATTTTGCCGGCTTGCAGCTGGCCAAGGCGCTGGTGATCAGCAAAGCCGAGGGCTTGACCGCTTATGTTGGCCAACAGATCCAATATTCGCTGGTCACGCGCATGGTTGAGGAAGAACTGTTGCCGTGCGGTGTCGATATGGGCGTCGGCGCGATCATCTGGAGCCCACTGGCACAGGGGTTTTTGTCGGGCAAATTCCGCAAGGAAACCGGTGGGGGGACCCGGTTGGAGCAAATGGGCGCGCTCCAAGCCTATGATAATCAGCGGAACCGCGACGTGCTGGCGGCCATCGACGTGATCGTCGATGCGCGCGCTGACAGCATCACCCACAGTCAGGTCGCGCTCAATTGGGTCAAGGCGCGGTTGGGAATATCTGCGATCCTGCTCGGTGCGCGTACCGACGACCAGTTGATCGACAATCTTGGCGCGGCAACATGGTCGCTGACGCAGGAGGAAATCGACGCCCTCGACCGCGTCAGCCAGGTGTCGCTGCGCTATCCGGTGTCGGCGCAGCAAAATTACGGGGCAGAGCGCAACCCGCCGCTGTTCAAGCGTTTCTAAACTTTTGCTGCACGATTATGGCAGGATTCAGTTGCGCCTAAGAGCGGCCCCAAAGCGCCCGTTCTACGCCACCGTCCTAACGATCCGCCGCCAACTGGCAGAAGGCGCAGATTTTGTTACCGGTGGGGTCGCGCAAATAGGCACCATAGGCATTCGGCCCCGCGCCGGCGCGGATGCCCGGCGCACCTTCATCGCTGCCGCCATTGGCAATGCCAGCCGCGTGGAACGCGTCGATCGCCGCTTTGTCGGCACCAGCAAAACCAATGGTGCCGCCGTTGGACGGGGTGGCCGGTTCGCCATTGGCAGGGACCATCAGCAGCATATTGCCATCGTCGGTCTTGTAGAGGCAGGATCGATCGCTGATCGGGCCGACGCTCTGCACCCCCAATGGGGTCAGGACGGCATCATAAAAGCTTTTCGCCGCCCCGAGATCCCGAGCAGCGATGCAGATATGCGTGAACAAGATGAAATCCTTCAGCTGATTTTGCTATTCTGGTAAGGGGTGTAGCAGGCGCTGGCGTCAGCCAGCAGCATAGCCATCCTCAAGAAATTCCGTGAGCGCCCTGTGGAAGTTGAGGACCGCCACTTCCTGCTTGGGATTGGGCCGCGCGCCCTTGAAGCCGATGGACTTCATGCCCTTCTGGATTTCGGCCACATTAGCGAAATCCTGCGTCAGGATCAGGCCCCAGAAATCCTTGTCGCCATGGTTCTGGCTCCATTCCAGCTCTACCTTGGGCGCGGTGCCCTCGGCATAGCGTTGCATCGAATAGACGTCGAAAATGCATTTGTCGGGATCATTGCCATAGGGACGCGCGCGATAGCCGAGCAGGCCGGTTGGTCCCATCAACATGATCTGGTTGGGGAACAGGTGCCAGTCGATACCGGCTTCTTGCATCTGCTGCGGCGAGATGTCGGGCCATTTCAGGCCGAGCGAGAGTGCGTGTTCGTAGATGAACTGGCCAAATTTCATCAGCACTTCCATATGCGATGATCCCGGCGGGACTTCCTGCATTACCCGGCGCGCGGCATGGACGGCCTGCACCGAGGATCCGGCGTTCAGCGTCGCCGCCATATCCTCCATATAGTCGCGGATGCCGGGGCGGATGTCCTCTGTTGGCGCGCCGCCCGTCAGGCGGGGCGAGCGCGACCCCATCGGCATTGCTTCCCAATAGCCGAAATGGGCATGGCGACCGCGCGCATAGCTCTGCGTCCAATCGTCGAAATAGCGCAGCATCTGGCTGTGCGTCGTCTGGACATGATAGCCTTCGTTGAACGCCTCCAGCGCCACCTTCCAGTTGCAGTTGAGGATGGTCGATTTGCGCCAGTGATAATTCATCCCGCCCATGTCGAACGGATCGAGGTAGGATTTGGCCGGGGCAAGGTGATCTTCGAGTGATATCGAGTCCGGGTCCATGTTGATGTAAACCCAGCCCGACCAACGGCCGACCTTGACTGGCGTGAGGCTCAGATTTTCATCGGTCAGGTCGTCCGGCGACCATTCATGGCGATCGGCAACGCGCGCGTCGGTGCCGTCGATTTTCCAGTTCCAGCCATGATATCTGCAGAACAGCCGCGCGGCATGGCCGCAGCCTTCGGTCAGCGTCCGGCCACGGTGGGGGCAGACATTGTGGAACGCCTTGATCTCGTCTGGCGCGGAGCGGATGACGATGATCGACTGGTCGACAATGTCATAGGTGTAATAGTCGCCGACATTGGGAATTTCTTCCTCGCGGCAGGCCATTTGCCACACTTTTTTCCACAAGAGTTCAGCTTCGCGCCTCGCGAAATCGGCACTGATATAGTTTTCCGCCGGTACGACCGCATCCTTGCCGGTCCAGCTGGTCATGCCTTGCGGCGCGTGCACGTTCATCACACTCTCCCGATGGTAAGGGCCTTCGTTGAGTGCCCCGTCGATTCCAAAATGCTCTGCTGCGGTGATCAATGCGGCGGTCGGACCACCGAAGCACGGCTGCCATCATAAGCGATGATGACCTCGCTGCCGACTTTGTGAAAGTCGACAATGTCAGCGCCATTGAGCTTCTGCCCGACAGTGTTGCGGACATAGGTATCTGCATCAATCGACAGCTCATGGGTGCCATTGGCGTCGCGCACAGTGACCTGATTTTCGCTAATGTCCTCAATCGTGCCGACAATCGGGCATTTATCGCCCTTGGCCATCACCCGATGATCCATCGATAGACGGAAGCGGTCGGAATGATTGGCAAGGCCGGTGTGCGGCGTCCACAGGTTCATCAGCAGGACGTCGCCCGCCTGATAGGTGGTGCGGCGCCAGCGGTCGCTGGGAATGTCCTCCAGCCGGATCGGTGCATTGGAACCGGTCTCGGTCCTAGGGTGATAGCTAACCCGATCGGCAGCCATCCCCTCGGCCAGCATCAACCCGCCTATGTCGGCGTCGATCTCGGCCAGCGGAATCCAGCAGATGCGGAAGGGGATGCCAGGGCTGAATGGGCCGTCCTGATGGATGGCGTCGATCCGCGATTTGCTGCGATCCTGCTGCGGCGGTGTTGCGCGATACTCGACCACAGGCACCCAAAAGGGGTCATCCTGGAATAGACGGGTGAAAAAGTCGTTGATTGGCGCTTCGGTGACGAACGCCGGCCACGGTCGTTTCTCCACAATCGGTTCCATGCGGAACGGGAAGGTGTCGAGGCTCCCACCATTGTAGCGCACGCTCTTGTCCGTCGATATATCGCCG
>JBMOGG010000260.1:0-3383 GCA_049318505.1 Sphingomonas sp.
TGATTGCCGCGCTTGCGCTGGCCTCCATTGCGCCGACTATCGTTCTGGCGCAGCAGGTGCTGAATCTGCGCGATGCCGACATTCGCGCCTTCATCCAGGACGCGGCGCGCGTCACGGGGCGCACGTTCATCATCGACGCGCGCGTCGCGGGGAAGGTTTCGGTCGTCACCGACCGTCCCTTGAGCCGTTCGGAATATTTCGAGGTTTTCCTGTCGACGCTGCGTGCCAACGGGCTGGTCGCGGTGCCTACCGGCAATGGTGCCTATCGCATCCAGCCGGTCGAGGGGGTCTCCACCCAGCCGGGCCGCGTCGGGGCTTCGGGCGCAGCGCGCAACAGCTTCGTCACAGAAATCTTCCGGCTACGCTCGATTGACGCCGCCCAGGCGGTCGAGACGGTGCGTCCCCTGGTCAGCCGCGAAGGCTCGGTCACCGCCAACGCGGCAGGCAATAGCCTTGTCGTCGCGGATTATGCCGACAACATCCGGCGCATTCGCAGTGTCATTGCGCGGATCGACAGCGATACCGCGGAGGCTCGCGTCGTCCCCTTGCGTAACGCGGGTGCGCGCGAAATCGCGACGGCCTTGCAGACGCTCTCCAGCGTTGGCGGCCCGCGTGGGACAGTCGCCATTTCGCCGGTGGACAGCTCAAACGCCATTGCGCTGCGCGGCGATGCCCGCGCCGTTGCGCGCTTTGCCGAAATCATTGCCGACCTCGACCGGCGCGCGGCGGCAGGCTCCGAAATCCGCGTCGTTTTCCTGCAGCATGCCGATGCCGAAAAGCTGTTACCGGTGCTGCAGACGCTCGTCGGGCAGATGCCCAGCATCACGTCGCAGGTCGTGTCGAACGCCCAGACGCGCAACCTGCCCGGTGCAGTGCCGGCAGCGCCTGCCGCAGGGACTGCTCCCGCCGTGTCGGGCGGGGGCGGGTCCGGCATCGGCCACTCGCCGGCAATCATCGCGCGTTACGAAGGCACGAATGCCGTCATCATCTCGGCCTCGGCCGATGTGCAGCGGACATTGGGCGAAGTCATTCGCCAGCTCGATACCCGCCGCGAACAGGTGCTTGTCGAAGCGATCATTGTCGAAATTTCGGACACGGCGGCGCGCAAACTTGGCATCCAGCTGGCGTTTGGCGGGCCAAATGGTGCAGCGTTCTCGACTTATTCGAACGTCACGCCGCCGATCGTCCCGATTGCGGGCGGTGTCCTCCAGAACCAGCTGAGCGGCGGTACGACGACGACGACGACGGTCAACGGTACGACGACCACCACGACGTCGGGCAACAGCAACGGCAGCACCTTGTTGCAGGGCGCGCTCAACGCCGTGAATTCGGCCACGGGCGGCACGGCGGGCGCGGCATTCGGGTTGGGCAACAACCTGTACCTTGGCGCAATCATCAACGCGGTCAGCCAGGACAACCAGTCGAACCTGCTGTCGACGCCGTCGGTCGTCACGCTTGATAATCAGGAAGCCAAGATCCTGGTCGGGCAGGAAATTCCAGTCACGACGGGCGAGGCGCTGTCGGGCAATTTCGACAATGCCTTCCGTACCGTGCAGCGCCAGAATGTCGGCATCCAGCTCGAGGTAAAGCCGCAGATCGGTGAGGGTGGAGCGATCAAGCTGTTCCTCCGCCAGGAAGTCAGCTCGATTGCGGGGGCGGTCACTAACAGATCGTCGGACCTGATCCTCAACAAGCGCGAGATCCAGACGACGATGACCGTCGACGACGGCCAGATCATGGCGATCGGCGGGCTGCTCGACGACAATGAGCGGCGCACGCTGGAAAAGGTGCCGGTGCTGGGTGACATTCCCCTGTTCGGCGAACTGTTCCGCTCGCGCAGCAGGTCGCGTGGCAAGACCAATCTGATGGTCTTCATCCGTCCGACGATCCTCCGGACAGCGGAAGATGCAAAGGCCTATGCCGAGCGCCGCTATGGCTATGTCCGCTCGCAGCAATTGCTGGGCAGCCCGGATCAAGAGCCGAGCATCGATGAACTGATGCGGGACTATATGGGAGTCCAGCCCCCGGGTCCGCCGCAACAGGCGGCAACCGGCGCGCCTTCCCCGCCGCCGCCGCAGGTCGTGCCGTCGCAATCCTCGACCCAGGTCATCCGCCTCGTGCAGCCTCCGAAAGACAAATGAGCGAAGCCGACGCCCTGCCGCACGTGACGATCCCCTATGCATTCGCGCGCCGTTTCGGCGTGGTTTTGCAACCAGGGACCGACGGACGGCTGTCGGTGGCGTTGCGCGAGGGAGCCGACCGGCAGGTCCTGCTCGAAGTGCGTCGGCATCTGGCGCAGAGCTTCGATGTCGTGCCGGTGGGTGCGCCAGCTTTCGACCGACTGTTGTCGGACCATTATATGACCGATGGCGAGGCCGCTGCCGTCGCGATGGGCGCTGAGGAAATCGACGCGCTGGCGAGCGGCATCCCGAGTGCCGAGGATCTGCTCGACACGGCGGACGACGCGCCGGCGATCCGGCTGATCAACGGGATCATCGCCGAGGCCGTCCGGCAGGGCGTGTCGGACATCCATATCGAGCCCTATGAAAGCGGGCTGATCGTGCGGATGCGTATCGACGGCGTGCTCCGCGAGACGCTCCGCATGCCCCCGCACGTTGCGCCCGTCATCGTCAGCCGCGTCAAGGTGATGGCGCGCCTCGACATCGCGGAGCGTCGCGTGCCACAGGACGGGCGCATCGGTCTGACCCTGGGCGGTAAATTGCTCGACGTGCGCGTCTCGACATTGCCCAGCCGCGCCGGCGAACGCGTCGTGCTGCGTATCCTCGACAAGGAGAATGCGGGCATCGACCTTGACGTGCTCGGCATGACGCCGGCGACGCTGGCACTCCTGCGCGACGCGCTCGCCGAGCCGAACGGCATCATCCTCGTCACCGGACCGACTGGCAGCGGCAAGACGACGACCCTTTATGCGGGGCTGCGCCTGCTCAATGACGGCACGCGCAACGTCCTGACGGTGGAAGATCCGGTCGAATATGCCATCGACGGGGTCGGCCAGACGCAAGTGAATTCAAAAGTCGGTCTGACTTTTGCAGCGGGGCTGCGTGCCATCCTGCGCCAGGATCCTGACGTCGTGATGATCGGCGAAATCCGCGACCGCGAGACGGCGGAAATCGCGGTGCAGGCCTCCCTGACCGGGCATCTGGTGCTTTCGACCGTTCATACCAACGACGCGTCCGGCGCGATCACGCGGATGCGCGACATGAAGGTCGAACCCTTCCTGCTGGCCTCGACACTGCGCGCCGTGATCGCCCAGCGGCTCGTTCGGCGGCTGTGTCCAGAATGCCGCCGACCCGTGACCGCCGATGCAGCCGTGGCAAAGCTGCTCGATGTCGAAGAAGGCACCGTCATCTACGAGCCGGGCG
>JBMOGG010000261.1:0-3351 GCA_049318505.1 Sphingomonas sp.
CGGTTGATCGCTTCGAGCGCGCTACCGGTTTGACTGTAAGTCGCATGGGACGAAGCTGGGCGGGGTTGCGTACGTTCACTCCGGATAAGACGATAGTCTTGGGCTTTGACTCAAAGCAGGCGGGTTTCTTTTGGTTGGCCGGGCAAGGCGGATACGGCATTCAGACCGCGCCTGCCGCAGCCCGTAGCGCTGCTGCCTTGGCGTTGGGCCGAACTCTTCCGGTTGAAATCCAGCAATTCGGCGTGAGCGCCGATGCGATGTCGCCGTCACGTTTCGCAGTGTAGAGATGCCATCTTGATAGCTGAGACACCGTTGTTGGTTGAAAGGGTTGATGGATATCTGCGTTTGACTCTGCAGCGTCCAAAGCAGCGCAACGCTCTCAACGCCGCGCTCTGCCTGGCGATGCAAGAAGCGCTGTCGCAAGCCGCAAGCGATAGTGGGGTTCGCGCTGTGCTGCTGCGCGCCGATGGGCCATTTTGTGCCGGATTGGATGTTGGAGAGTTGGATTATGAGGGACGCCCGGCGACTGAGATAACCGCACCGATCGAGCGCCATCTCAACCCGTTGATTGAAACACTGGCGCGAATGACTGTCCCTGTCGTGTGTGCCGTCAGCGGGGCGGCGGCCGGCGCGGGCTTTGGCCTCACTCTCGCTTGCGATTATGTATTGGCGTCGGAGGAAGCAATATTTCTTTGTGCTTTCTCACGCTTAGGTCTTTCACCGGATTCAGGAGTTAGTTTCCACTTGTCGCGCTCTCTGGGCGAACGAACCGCACTCGCTGTGGCGATGATGGATGAACCGATTTCCGCGCAACATGCGTTGAGCCTAGGATTAGTTTGGAGAGTGGTCTCACGCGAGGCGTTGGAAGCTGAGGCGGAGGCGCTGACACAAACTCTCGCGCGCAAGGCGACCAAAGCGCTTAGCCTCACTAAGCGAGCAATACTCGGCGCATCGATGCGAAGCCTTGAAGAGCAACTCGCCTATGAGCTGCGTCTACAGATGGAAGCCGTGATGAGTCATGATGCGCGTGAAGGGCTTGCGGCTATTCGCGAACGCCGTCCCCCCGTGTTCGAAGGTCAATAGAAAGTGAGTGAAATGAAAGAGACGTTTGGCGTCCCCCCGGCAGACCAAGCATTACCATTGTCGAAGGCTGTGCGCGCTGGAGATTTTGTATTCTTGTCGGGCCAATTGCCGTTTCGCGCTGACGGCGCGCTCGATGATGGCCCGATAGACGTGCAAACGCGTGTGGTGATGAACAATATCAAGGACGCACTCGCGCTTGCCGGCGCTACGCTGGATGACGTTGTGAAAACAACCGTGTGGCTGACGGAGAAATCCGATTTCGCAGGCTTCAACCAAACTTATGCGGAGTTTTTCTCAACTGCGCCGCCGGCGCGTTCGACGGTAGTCTCCGCCTTGGTACTTGATGCCCGTATAGAAATCGAAGCGGTAGCGTACGCTCCGCGTACTTAAGGTGCGGGGTTCGTCGGGATGATTGGTGCTGGCAGATGTTGGTTTCCGGGCGAGTCTGCTTGCCACGCCATACGGTGAATGATCGCGGCGAGTGCGGCGATCATCTCCGACGCTGTTGGCAACGCTTCGCTAAGTTCGGCGTCGGGAATGATGAGGCGATCGCGCGCCAAACGCTCTATCATGGCGATCATACTGTGTATGACGAAGCCCAGCTCTTCAGCTGTGGGTTCCGGGCCTTCGCCGCAGTCGAGCGTGATTTTCGCGAGCTGAATTGCGAACGCGGAACGACAGCGCCGGTAGGCGACTGCGACCGTGGGATCGGTAGGCTCGAGCTCATGGATTGCGCGTAGCGCACCTGGCGCGCCGCAAAATGGATCCACAAAGGACTTGATGACGGCGTGCAGGCGTTCGTATGGAGTAGCGCTAGCAGGGGCCGTGACATCGACGATGTCGCCCTCGAGCGCGCGGAGCCAATCGACGAGCACCTTGCGCACGAGCGCATCTTTATTCTTGAAGTGATAGTAAATCGCGCCACGGGTGACGCCGGATGTCTTTTCGATATCACTGAGCTTGAGCGCTTCGGATCCTTGAACATTTAGGCACGCGAGTGTGCCGACCTCGATCCGCTCCAGCGTCGCGCGAGCGTCGGCGCGCTGTGGCGCGCGCGGGCGCTCGCGGGACGCATTCTCCATCGGTGTATTAAAGGCGTCGGCGAGGAGGTTGGCTCCATATCTGTTGCCTGTCGCTCCACGCTTTAGCTGCATTTTCCAAACTGGCGTGTATCCGGCTGAAGACGCATTCGCGCAAGTGAGCGCGCGATAGCGCAGCTCCGACATGATGCGAACCATGATGGTGCGATTGTGCGTCGGCACCGCGACGCCCGCGTCCAGTCCGGCGAAATTGCGGTGCAATGTATTTTCTGAAAACCCGATCAACGCGCGACCCAACACCTCAAAATCACGCCGCGAAATTGGCTGATCAAAATCCTGTTCTACTAAAAATAAATAATAATTCTCAAGAAACTGAGCAGTTTGACTTTGAAAGAAATGAACTAGCCGGCCATCTTCCTTTGGCGCTGAGAAATATCCGCTCAGCATACGAAAGTTGTCGCGCAGCACTTCATACAAGAGCTCGTGAACGGCCATTTCTCTGCCGAACAGCGATTGCTGCGCCGCCAGGGACTGGAGGCCGAATCGATATTCGTCCGCGGCTTTTTCTAGCGCGGCGATTGCGATTTCAGTTCTGTCTTTGAAGTACCGATAATATAGCCCGATCGGCATCTCTGCTTTGCGCACGATGTTCTCGACCGTCGAGGCTTGGTAGCCCTCGGCGTTCAGCACGGTGGTCGCAGCGTTGATGAGGCGTTCACGTGCGCGCCAGCCTTTACGAGTACGCGGTGGCACCTTTGATTGGTCGCTACTTGCTTTTGGATGGGGGTCACCGGGAGTGCGGTAGCGCTGCATTGTTGCTCTTCGGGAAATGGTAGGCCGTGCAAGCGCAGGTCGAAACCATAATCCGCCGAAAGTTGCAAGGCGAATAAGAACCGGCGCGCTCTTACGAAAGTGCATCTCGCTCTTTTGTTGCCCTCGTTAGTGAGGAAGCGTATGAATACATCATAGATAAAGTTGGAAATGGTTATGAATATTGGGCGGTCGCAGAAAACTGTTGATATCGCGGCGGCGCGCCCGGAACCTCACTCGTGAGCAGTGCGAATAGCTATTTTGAGGGCGTTCCTGAAGAACCTGGCGACGCTGTGTTGGAACTAATGAAGGCGTTCCGGCAGGACGAGCGCGCCCACAAAATCGACGTGAGCGTTGGTGTTTTTCGCGACAAGAGTGGACGCACGCCTCTTCATTGGGCCGCAGCCAAAGTTAACGT
>JBMOGG010000262.1:0-3337 GCA_049318505.1 Sphingomonas sp.
GGTTTTTTGGGCGTTGATATGAGTGCGACTTGCCAAGGCGTTAGACCGACGTCACCCTTAGCTCTGGACGCGCGTTTTGGAGAAGTTGCGCCATGTGGAACATCATCAGTACCATCCTCGTTGGTTTTATCGTCGGTTTGCTCGCGCGTTTCGTCTATCCAGGCGGGGTTCCGGCAGGCTTCATCCTGACAACACTGCTCGGCATTGGCGGCTCATTTGTGGGGTCGATTATCGGTGGCCTTTTCACCAAGGAAAAGGACATGTTTGCGCTGAAGCCCGCGGGCTTTCTGATGTCGCTGGTCGGCGCGTTTGTCCTGATTTTCGTCGCGAATCAGCTCGGCATCCGCTGAGATGGCGCTATCCCCGGCGCCACCCGTTTTGCGCCCGAAGGGCGGAGAGCGGACGCCGGGGGCAAAGCTGGGGCTGACGATCCTTGTTGGCTTGCTGCTCGCTGTACCGCTTTTTGCCGTCTATGCCCTGAACTGGGATCGGCAGAGTCAGTCGGCGACGGCGCAGGCCTCTATTGTCGAGGGCTGGGGCGGGCCGCAGGTCATTGCCGGGCCCGTGCTTGTCGTGCCCTATCAAGCGCAGACGACCGAAACCGTCGAGGAAGGCGGCAAGCAGGTTACCAAAACCGCCACCGTCTGGAAGGAAATGGCGCTGTCGCCAGAGGTCGCGCAGATCGAAGCCAGGCTCGATCCCAGTCGGCGCAAGCGCTCGATCTATGAAGCGGTGGTCTATGAGGCACAGGCAATGGGTACGGCGCGGTTCGCCATGCCCGCCGACCTGTCGCGACTGGGCATCGACGCAAAGGCACTGGTGTGGGACCGCGCGGAACTGCGCTTCGGTCTTTCCGACGCCCGCGGGCTCTTTGGGCCACCGCCGCTGGTACGGGTTGGCGGCAAGGCTGTGGCGCTCCAGCCCGGACATGGCCTGGGTGCGACGGGCGGGTCCGGATTTTTTGCGGGCTTCGATGCGTCCGGCCTGCCGGCAGGGCCGATCACGGTGGGTTTCGATTATCGTTTCCGGGGCAATGCCTCGCTGACGCTTGTTCCACGCGCCGGGGATACGCAGTGGCACGTGACCTCGAGTTGGCCATCGCCAAGCTTTGGCGGCGGCTTCTTGCCGGTGAAGCGCGGGATCACCGACAAAGGTTTCGATGCGACCTATCGGGTTGGCAATCTCGCGCTCGGGCAGGCGCTCGTCGATGCCGCCGATGGAAAGGCGATGCCGCCACAGCGAGCCGAGCGTGCTTCGAGTTATGGCGCAGGGCAAAGCGGCGACGCCAATGGCACGATGAGTATCAGCCTGATCCAGCCGATCGATCTCTATGATCAGGTCAACCGCGCGACCAAATACGGTTTCCTGTTCATCGGCTTCACTTTTCTGGCCTTGCTGATGTTTGACGTCGTCGGCGGCGTCCGGGTGTCGACGGTGGAATACCTCTTGGTGGGGGCCGCGCTGGTGCTGTTCTTCGTGCTGCTGCTGGCGTTTGCCGAAGTGGTCGGCTTCACTTTGGCCTATCTGATCGCTGGCGCGGGGATTATCGGGCTGATCACCGCCTATTCGGCGGCGGTGCTGAAAAGCTGGCAACGGGCGGCCTACATCGCTGGCCTCCTGATCGCGCTCTACGCCGTGCTCTACATTCTGCTGAGCCTCGAGGCTTATTCGCTGCTGATCGGATCGCTGATGCTGTTCGCGGCATTGGCTGCTGTCATGTTTGTCACGCGCCATCTCGACTGGGGCGGGCGCAGGGAGGAGGAGGCCGTTTCGGAAAACGGACCCCCTCCCCAATTTACCGCTTAGGCAGCCTTGGCCACCTCTAGCGCTGGCGTCTGGCCACCGATGGCGATCTTGCGCGGACGCATCGCCTCAGGCACCTCGCGGACGAGGTCGATCGTCAGCAGGCCATTGTCGAGGTTTGCGCCCGACACCTGGACATAATCGGCCAGTTCGAAGCGGCGCTCGAACGCGCGCGTCGCGATGCCACGGTGCACGAACTGGCGGGCTTCCTCGCCCTCCACTTCGGCTTTCTTACCGCTCACCACCAGCTTGTTGGCCTGGGCGACCATCTCGATCTCGTCGGCCTTGAAGCCGGCGACCGCGATGGTGATACGATAGGCGTCGTCGCCCGAACGCTCAATGTCGAAGGGCGGATAATTGTCGACGGTTGCTGCGCGCGTCGAGGATTCGAGCAGGTCGAACAGGTTTTCAAAGCCGACGGTGCTGCGGCGATAGGGAGTGAAATCGAAATTGGTACGCATGGTTCAAGTCCTTTCAAAGCGACTGGTTTCCCCGGACCCGTGAGCGGCGTCCGGACCCAAAAGATGGGAGGCGGCCCCATAATTTCAAGTTGTATTATGTAAAATATTTATCATGCTTTTTTCGGCCATATGGCGGAAACGGCTGTGAGGGGGTTGCACTGGCGCGCGCACGGCGCAAATGGGGTCTGTCACCCAAGGACACGAAACCAATGGCCGAATTCCTGCTCCCCAAGAACTCGAAGATCAGCGGCAAGGGCCGCGTTCACAAGGCAAAGGGCGATGCGAAACGGACCAAATCGTTCAAAATCTATCGCTACGATCCCGACAGCGGTGAAAACCCGCGCTACGACACGTTTGAAATCGACCTCGATCAGACGGGGCCGATGGTCCTCGACGCGCTGATCAAGATCAAGGGCGAACAGGACGCCTCGCTGACGTTCCGGCGGTCGTGCCGTGAGGGGATTTGCGGGTCATGCTCGATGAACATCGACGGCACCAACACGCTCGCCTGCACAAAGGCGATCGAGGACGTGAAGGGCGAGGTGAAGATCACGCCGCTGCCGCACATGGACGTGATCAAGGATCTGGTGCCTGATTTCACCCATTTTTACGCCCAATATGCGTCGATCGAGCCGTGGCTGAAGACGAAGACGCCGACGCCCTCGGGCACCGAACGTCTGCAGTCGCCAGATGACCGGGCAAAGCTCGATGGCCTCTACGAGTGCATTCTTTGCGCGTGCTGCTCGACGTCATGCCCCAGCTATTGGTGGAACAGCGACCGGTTCTTGGGTCCTGCGATCCTGTTGCAGGCCTATCGCTGGCTGGCCGACAGCCGCGACGAAATGACCGGCGAGCGGCTCGATGAATTGGAAGATCCGTTCCGCCTCTATCGTTGCCATACGATCATGAACTGCGCGAACGTCTGTCCCAAGGGCCTGAACCCGGCCAAGGCGATTGCGGAGGTCAAGAAGATGGTGGTCGAGCGGGTCATCTGACTGCGTGTCCGACGAACCCGCTTTTGCTTTCGGCGAAGATCCCGATCACCCCGGCTGGTCGAGCTGGCGCTTGCGTGA
>JBMOGG010000263.1:0-3331 GCA_049318505.1 Sphingomonas sp.
CGTTTCTGAGGGCTCAGAATGCCGAGGCGTGAGCGTCGCCGCTGCGCACTCAAACTCGTGGTCGGGCGTGACGATTACGCCGCTGCGCATGTCGCCTTCGATCAGGTTCATCGCGAACGGAGGGGGCGTGTCCCGCGATTGTTGATCGGGGTAGGATACCCAGCCGTTGCCATAGATCGGCTCAACGCGGACGATCGGTACGGTCATCTTGGCGGTCTCGCATGGGTCGCACTACGACCGCAATCAGGATTACGCAGGCGAGGCCGCTAAGACTGACTTTGGAAGCGGTTGCCGCCAGGCTGCTTTCCGTCCCGACTTCTGCCGGTCGGTTTTCAGGCGGGTCGCGTCGATCCGCTTCCAAACAAAACGCAGATTTACAGCGGAGCACAGGTTGGGGTGGATGCCGGCCGAAGAGGCAGGTCTTTCGCCGATTTGATTCGGTTATCGTCGTTTAAGCGGTGTGCGGATGAGCGACACAGCAACGATCTGTCGTCACCGGGACTTACAAAGCGGCGCTCTCTTGAGCAGGCTCGCTGCGATATACTCATCCATGTTTCTTCTCCGTTTGATGTCTGGGCGCGGCTGCGATTCGTGAGCCCGCACGTTCATCGATCTGGGAACAGCCACTTCCATCCAAATCATTGCTGATCGAGGTAGCTCGCTCCCGCCATTACCCCATGTCCGTTAAGCTCGCTTACGCCAGCATGGCGAGCATATGTGCCGTGTCATTTTGTGGCGACACCTCGCAGACTTTGTCGTGGCGGACGCGGAGCAGCGTGACGTAAAAATTGTGATAAGGCCGACCGTCGGCAACGCGACCGTTCGCTTCATAGGCAATCGCGACATCTTCACCTTCAGCAATAGTGCGCGTCACGGTCACTGTGAAGCCTTCGGGATCAAATTTGCCGAACAGATCATCAACGATACTCTGCATGGCCTCGCGCGCGGGCCATATGCGACTTTCGCGCATGTGGGCTTGTGGCATGCCCAGCTGGAAAAGCCATATCGCGTCTTCGGTCAGCAATGCGCCCGCCGCATTCATGTCGCCCGCCCACAAAGCATTCATGAAGGCCAGTGCCGTTTCGCGCGCTGTCATTTGGTCAGGCTTTCCCGCAACGTGGTTTTGAGTATCTTGCCGCTCGCGTTGCGCGGTAGTTCAAAGATGAGTGAGATCGCGCGTGGCACCTTAAACGCGGCCAATTCAGTCCGGCAGGCAGCAAGAATAGCGTCAACGGCGATACTAGCGCCGTTATGTGGGACGATAAAGGCGTGCAGGCTTTCGCCCCATTCGCGGCTTGGGCGGCCAACTACCGCCACGTCACGAACGCCGGGCATACGCGCGATTACCGCCTCGATTTCACGAGGATAGACGTTGAGGCCGCCCGTGACGACCATATCCTTCTTGCGATCGACAATTATGACATAGCCCTCGGCATCGCGAGTCGCGATATCGCCGACCGTGACCCAGCCATCCACCAAGGTCTCGCGCGTCTCTTCGGGGCGATTCCAGTAGCCTGCAAAGGATGTCGCCGAGCGCGAGAAGAGTTCGCCCGGTTCGTTAGGCCGCGCGATGCTGCCATCGGCTGACCTGAGTTCGATCTCGACACCCGGGAACGGCAAACCGACACTACCGGGTTTGCGACGCAGATCGAAGGGGCGGATATTGGTGACGATCCCGCCTTCGGTCGAGCCATAGGTTTCGTGCAACAGTCCGTCGCCAAACTGGTCGATGGCGCGTTCCTTGAACGCCTGTGGAAGCGCAGCAGCGTTCGAGATGATGGTCTTGAGCGCGTGATCTCGACGAGCGTCAGGCAAATCAAAGATCCGTGCGAATTGCGTCGGGACGAGGAAAACTCCGTCAATGTCGCGTTGGCCAATCCGTGCGAGCATCGCTTCGGGATCGCGACCGTCGAATAGGACCGTGGTTCCTCCAAAGAAAAGAGCTGCGCACGCAAAGACAAAACCTGCGCCATGACACATCGGCGCCATCGCCAGAAAACGCTCTCCCTGTCCGAAGCAGCGATATTCAGCCGCCATCGCCATGAATGTGATCGTCCGCGATCGGTGCGGCAGGAGAACGCCTTTGGGCCGCCCGGTTGTGCCCGATGTGTAGGCAAGGGCGAAGGGCGCGGTTTCTTCGATCACTGGAAGCGCAATCGTATCGCGTGCAGCGGCGAGTTCGGCTTCATAAGCCCCGCCGAGCATGAGCACTGGCAGGCCTTTACACCAGCCTTGGTCCTGCGCGGTTGGCAAAGACGTGTCGATAATGATCAGCCGCGGTGTGCAGTCGTCAATGATGTCGCGCAACTCCGACACAGTCAGTCGCGGGCTCAATGTCGCGACGATTACGCCGATGTCCGACAGGCCAGCGACAATTTCAACATATTCGGGCCGGTTCGGGGCGATCAGCGCAACACGATCGCCGGGGCAAAGGCCATAATGCTCACGCCCAAGATTGGCGATACGCGCCATGCGCCGAACGAGACCGCTATAAGACAGTGCCGATCCGTCGGACACAATGGCCAGCGCATCCGCTCCCCGCGCTGCCGCGCACCGGATGCCGCGTCCGATCGTCATAGCCTGATCGCCGTCAGGCCGCATGCATCCGCTCCGCAAGCCCGGGGAAGACCGAGAGGGCGTTGCCGCGCATGACGCGGTCATAGGCTTCGGGCTTCAGATTATGATCACGCACCTCGGCAACCGCCCGCCGGGGGTCAATGACGGGCCAATCGGTGCCGAACAGCACTTTGTGACTGCCATAGCTGTTCATGTAATGAACCAGCGAGGCGGGTAGATGCTTCGGCGCATAGGCGTCGATCCCGATAAAGATGCGCTCGTGCTTCCATGCCATCGCGATCATTTCGTCGGCCCAGGGCGTTCCTACATGAATGCCGATCAAGGTGAGTTCGGGGAAATCGATCGCCACTTGGTCCAGAAGGATCGGTCGCGCGACAGATGGCAGACGCACGTCTTTCTGGTAGATCAGGTTCTGGCCGACCTGCAGCATGAACGGCAGGTTGAGTTCGCAGCATTTGGCGTAGATGGGATACCAGCGTGCCGAGTCGGGCGGCAGGCGGAACCAGTGTGGATAGGCGTGCACGCCGACAAAGCCGAGTGCGGCGGCCCGTTCCAGATCCCTGAGCTGTGCCATGCCACGGGTCGGATCCGCGCCCGCTAGTCCAGAGAAACGGGTGGGGTGCCGGTCGCACCAGCGCGCCACGGTTTCATAGGGGATTTCAAATGACCCCTTCCAATCCGGATCGCCCGCGCGGACGGCAATCAGCAGTGAATGATCGATGCCGGCTTCGTCCATGATCCGGACATAGTCGTC
>JBMOGG010000264.1:0-3317 GCA_049318505.1 Sphingomonas sp.
TCCGGAGGCGCTGCTGGGCCTCGACCTGCCGCCGCGTCGCGTCGTGGCACCGCTGCCCGGCAAGCTGGTCTTGTTTCCATCCTATTTCTGGCATGGCACCTTGCCGTTCACCAGTGCGGCGCCGCGTCTGACCGTCGCCTTTGACGCGGTGTCGGTGGACAGTCCTGCGGGACCGCTATAGGCCTCGACCCTGTCGATCGGGGGACGCCATGACCGAACTGGGTTTCGCACCGGTTGCGCGCAAGGACCGGATCGACGTTCTCGATATTCTACGCGGCATCGCGATCCTCGGCATTTTCTACTTGAACATTCCCCTCATGGGCAACAGCGGCTCGCTGCAGGCAAACGACATCCGTTCGATCGGATGGTCGGGTACCGACCAGATCGTCTGGAGCATCGTAGATGTCGTTGGCGAAGGTACGCAGCGCGGTCTGCTCGAAATGCTTTTCGGCGCCGGTATGATGGTGCTTGCGGCGCGAGCAATGGAGCCCGACGGCCCCGTTGCCATTGCTGACCTGTATATCCGGCGCAACCTGTGGCTCCTCGCGTTCGGCCTGTTCGATGTTTTCGTGCTGGGCTGGATCGGCGACATCCTCCACAGCTATGCGCTGGCAGCGCTTTTCCTGTTTCCTTTTCGAATGCTCAAACCGCGCACCCTCGTCGCAATTGGCATGATCTACCCGATCGTGCTGGGGTTCATGTCGCTTGGCGAATATGTGTCGCGCAGCGAGCTGATCGCCAAGGTCGAGGCCGTTCATGTCAAACAGGCCGCCAGGCAGCCTCTGAGCGCCGAGAACACGAAAACCTTGGCTGAATGGCAAAAGAAGCTCGATCGCCTGAAGGTTGATCCCGAAGAGAAGAAAGACATCGATGCCGAGGCCAAGGCACATGCGCCGGGCACCGGCGTGATCGATTATCTCGGCTGGGAAATCAGCGTCTGGCTCAAGTTTTTGAGCTAATACCTCCAGATCCTTTGGGTCCTCGAGGCTTTTTCGACGATGTTGATCGGGATTGCCCTGTGGAAATGGCAGTTCATCCAGGGGGGGCGAACAGCGACATTCTACCTGGTCTCTATGATCGCTGCCTATGGGTTCGGCCTGACCGCGCGCGCCATCGGTGTCGCCGAGTTTACGACATTCACCCCGATACCGAAAACGATCTGGGTGACGACCGAGTTTGCCCGGCTGGCGGTCACCATCGGCCATATCGCGCTCGTCAATCTCGCCGTGAAGTCGGTAGCGGGATCGTATCTCCTGGCCCCGTTCAAAGCATCGGGGCGGATGGCGTTCTCGCTCTATTTCATGCAGCAGATTATCGGCCTGTGGATCCTGTTTGCGCCCTTTGGTCTTGGTCTGTGGGGCAAGTTCAGCCACGCCGAGCTCGCAGCCATCGCGACAGCGGTGATCGCGGGTCAGGTCATTTTTGCCAACATCTGGATGCGGTTTTTTGTTGCAGGTCCGCTCGAATGGGTGTGGCGATCATTGGCTTATGTAGAGTGGCAGCCTTTTGCGCGTTCCCAGCCATAGTCCTGTGCCGCAAGCTGTTGCGACGGCCCGAGCCGAAACTGGACAAATCGTCGCTTCGCGCTATGCGGCGCGCAGTGCTTTGAGAGGTTTGTAATGGGTTACCGGGTAGTGGTCGTCGGCGCGACGGGGAATGTCGGGCGCGAGATGCTCAATATTCTTGCCGAGCGCCAGTTCCCCATCGACGAGATCGCCGCGGTTGCGTCGTCACGCAGCCAGGGGACCGAGGTCGAGCTGGGGGACAGTGGCAAGATGCTCAAGGTCCAGAATATCGACAATTTCGATCCGCGCGGTTGGGATATGGCGCTGTTTGCCATCGGGTCCGAGGGCACGAAAATTCACGCGCCGCGCTTTGCCGCTGCCGGCTGCACGGTTATCGATAACTCATCGCTCTACCGCATGGATCCCGATGTGCCGCTGATCGTGCCAGAGGTGAACCCTGAGGCGATATCGGGCTATACCCGGCGTAACATCATCGCCAACCCGAACTGCTCGACTGCCCAGCTCGTCGTCGCGCTCAAGCCGCTGCACGATTATGCGACGATCAAGCGCGTCGTCGTTGCGACATATCAGTCAGTGTCTGGCGCCGGCAAACAGGGGATGGATGAACTGTTTGAACAGTCGCGCAACATCTTCGTTGGTGACAGCGCCGAGGCCAAGAAGTTCACCAAACAGATCGCCTTCAACGTCATTCCGCATATCGACAGCTTCCTCGACGACGGGTCGACCAAGGAAGAGTGGAAGATGATGGTCGAGACCAAGAAGATCCTCGACACAAAGATCAAGCTGACAGCCACATGCGTCAGGGTGCCGGTGTTCGTGGGGCACTCCGAAGCGGTCAATATCGAGTTCGAACGCGAGATTTCGGCAAAGAAGGCGCAGAGCCTGCTGCGTGAAGCTCCCGGTATCATGCTCGTCGATAAGCGTGAGGACGGTGGCTATGTGACGCCCGTCGAATGCGTCGGTGACTATGCGACCTATGTCAGCCGGGTGCGCGAGGACCAGACCGTCGAAAACGGACTGAGCCTGTGGTGTGTTTCAGACAATCTTCGCAAAGGCGCCGCGCTTAATGCCGTCCAGATCGCCGAACTGCTTGGACGGCGGCACCTGAAAAAAGCAGCCTAGCAACCACCTCATGAAAAGGCCGGTGGCCTGAGGCCTTAGTCAGCGATCAGGCACGACACCTCCGCTGGGTAGCTGATAGCTGAGCTCCAGCGACCAGCGTGCCGCCACGCTGCAAGCTTCGCGCAGTACCCAGCTCCCCAGCATGTTCATCAGGTCGCTCTGCTCCGCGATACGCAAAAACGCGTCGGGCTGGGTCATCTGGCGCGCGTGCTGCCAGCGCAACAACGCCTCGAAGCAAGCAATCCGCCGCATCTCCGATGGCAATCAGCACGGCGAACTTTTTCGACACGCTCAAAATGTCGCGCCGCTGATCGAGGCCTTGCGGCATATCTCGCCGATTGTCGCGCCGTCCTCGGCCTGCTGCGCCACCAATGCGATCTGCCCAGTGATAAGGGCGCTCCGCACGCAATAGCTGCCCGGCGGCAACCGCTTCCAGTTCCCGCCGTTCCGGAGCCATGGCGGCGTTCCCGAAAGATCCCATGGCGAGGTGGATAGCGGCTGACACTCTGTCAGAGTGCGGTTGCTAAACTCTAACTCTGTGGAGGTAACCAATGCTTGCAGTTGATCAACCCCATGCGCCTGCCGCTATCCGTATCGATCTTGGCGCGATCTTCGTTTCGATGGAACTGAGTAAATCGACGTGGCTGGTCACGTCCTTGTCGCCAGGGG
>JBMOGG010000265.1:0-3303 GCA_049318505.1 Sphingomonas sp.
CGCACGACCTGTTCGATCTTTTCGAGCAGCGCTTTGGGCGCGTCGTTGAACAACAGGTGCGCTTCGTCGAAGAAGAAGCAGAGCTTGGGTTTTTCGGGATCGCCGACTTCGGGAAGCGTCTCGAACAGCTCGCTGAGCAGCCACAACAGAAACGTCGAATAGAGCTTGGGGCTGGTCATCAGCTTATCGGCGGCGAGGATGTTGACCACCCCGCGCCCACTGTCGTCGAGCTTGAGCAGGTCGGTAATGTCGAGCGCTGGCTCGCCGAAGAAATGCTCGCCGCCCTGGCTACGCAACTGAAGCAGCGATCGCTGGATCGCACCGACCGACTGCTTCGACACATTTCCATAGGTGATGGTTAGCTCGTCGGCCTGATTGGCGCATTCGGCAAGCATCGCCTGCAGATCGTCGAGGTCGAGCAGCAACAGCCCTTCCTTGTCGGCGACGTGGAAGGCGATGGTCAGCACGCCTTCCTGCACTTCGTTCAGGTCCATCAGGCGTGCAAGCAGCAGCGGCCCCATCTCGCTCACGGTCGTGCGGATCGGGTGGCCCTGTTCGCCGAACAGGTCCCAGAACTGCACAGGATTATCCTTATAGGCCCAGGCCGTGTCGCCGATGTCGGCGGCGCGGGCCGCGAAGATTTCATGCATCTTGCCCGTGGGGGAGCCGGCCATGGCAAGGCCCGACAGGTCGCCCTTCACGTCCGCCACGAAACACGGAACCCCAACCGCCGAAAAGCCTTCGACAATCCCTTGCAGCGTGACGGTCTTGCCGGTGCCGGTCGCACCGGCGATCAAGCCGTGGCGGTTGGCGCGTTTGAGGTTCAGCACCTGCGGCTGGGTGCCGCCGCTGGCTGCCCCGATGAAGATACTTTCATCCGTCATGAAAAACCCCTGCCCGAACTGGTCGGACAGGGGTCTAGCGCAATCGGATGCGACCCGAAAGCGGGCTTCGCGGCGGGCTATTGGCCGTCGTTCAGCCGAACTGGCAAGTAGCGCGACGGGGTGTTCCCGCGTTGGACGCTCAGCAGGACGCTTGGGCGACCGGCGGCCTTTGCTGCCGCCACAGCGCTGGTGATGTCGGTAGCGGACGCAATCGGGCGCTGGTTGATCGCTGTGATGATGTCGCCGCGCTGCAGGCCCTTTTGTCCTGCATCGCTGCCCTGATCGATCGAGGTGATCACGACGCCCTTCAACGGAGCAGGCAGGCCGAGCGCGCGCGCGATATCGGCGGTCATCGGTGTCACCGAAAAACCAAGAGTATCGCGCGTCGCCTTTTGCGTGGTCTTGTCGTCCTGCGGTACGATCGAGTCACCATCGGCACCCGAGAGCGTGACCAGCTTTTCGTCCGAAGGTCGCTCGCCGAGCACGGCCGTTACTGACTGACGCTGGCCGTTGCGGATCAGTTCGATCGGAATGCGCGACCCGACCGGCAGGTTGGCCACGATGAACGACAATGTCGTTTCGGGCGTCACGTCCTGATTGTTGACTTTGGTGATCACGTCGCCCTGCTGAATGCCGGCGCGCGCAGCGCCCTCTCCGGCGACGACGCTTGCTACCAACTCACCCCGATCCTTGGGAAGGCCCAGCGATTCGTAGAATTCCGGCGTCATCGGCTGCAGCTGGATGCCCAGATAGCCGCGCTTGATCTTCGCCCCACCACGCAGCTGATCGACGATCGGCTTTGCCTGCTCGGCCGGAATCGCAAAGCCGATGCCGACATTGCCGCCGGTCGGCGTATAGATCTGCGAATTGATGCCGATGACGTTACCGTTCATGTCGAACATCGGCCCGCCAGAATTGCCCTGGTTGATCGAGGCATCGGTCTGGATGAAGCGGTCATAGGCGCCGCCCTGTCCGGTGACGCGGTGCAACGCCGAGACAATGCCGGCGGTCACCGAGGATCCGATGCCGAACGGATTGCCGATCGCGACGACCCAGTCACCCACGCGCGCCCGTGCGGAATCGCCAAAGCGGACGAACGGGAGGTTCGTCGCATCGATCTTGAGTACGGCTATGTCGGATGCGGTGTCGCGGCCGACGACGCGGGCCTTGTATTCTTTCTTGTCGGTCAAAGTGACGGTGATCGATTCGACCACGGCCGTGCGCGTGCCAGCTGAAATCACGTGGTTGTTCGTCACGATATAGCCGTCGGCCGAAATGATGAATCCCGACCCCAGCGACTGGCCCTGCCGGGTAACCGGCCGCTCGTCGCCACCGCTCGGGTCGCCGAACAGATTGCCGAACGGCGTACCCGCAAAGGGGTTGTTCTGCTGTACGGTAATTTTTTGCGTCGTCGAAATGTTGACGACGGCGGGTTGGAGCTTGGCCACCATATCGGCAAAGCTCATTGGCGCACCCGCGCGGGGCGGTGCCACGGTGATCGCGCCAGGCTCGTTCTGTGCGACCTGCGCTGCCGACGGTGTCTGTAACACCATGGTCGCGGCAGTGCCGCTGATCAGCAGGGCCGTTGTCAGGGCATAGACATTACGCACGTGTGGACTTCCTCTCAGGTCTGCATGCAACCTTGTCAGTGGCGATGGCGCAAGGTGGCTGAACGCTATTTGAATGAAAGCTCTTAACGGTTCCCGCCACGGAACTCCCTCAGATAATCATTGCCTGGCGAGAGGATGATCGACGATTGACCGGTGGGATTCGACCCGTCGGCGCCGAACGTGTGTTCGTAAGACTGCATGGCGCGGTAGAAATCATAGAAGCTGGGGTCCTTGCCATAGGCGGCGGCGTAAATGCCCGCGGCCTCGGCATCGGCGTCAGCGCGAATAATCTGCGCCTGCCGCAACCCCTGCGCCTCTATCGTCCGCGCTTCCTGAACGCGCGCGCTGCGCATGCGGGCATAGGTCGCGTCGAGCGGCGCCCCTTCGGGCGGGTCGGTCTTCTTGATGCGGACATCGACGATCTCGGCACCATATTGCCGCGCCTGCACGTCGAGCGCACGGCGGATGTTCTGCATGATGACGCCGCGTTCGGGGCTCAGCAATTCGGCGAACTGCCGTTTGCCGAGCTCGTTGCGCACCACGGAGCCGAGGATCGGCGCCAGCTGGTCGGCGACGCGGTCCTCGGTCCGAGCGGAGATATACATCTGCAACGGATTGGTGATGCGATACCGGGCAAAGGCATCGACGTTCAGACGGTACTGGTCGGTCGACAGTACCTGTTGTCCTGCCATGTCGACATCCCGAACACGCTTGTCGATCCAGATGATCGAATCGGAAAACGGGATAATGGCGAGCAGCCCTGCGCCCGACGCGCCGAACTGTTGGTTGGGCTGGTAACGGTTCACCAG
>JBMOGG010000266.1:0-3292 GCA_049318505.1 Sphingomonas sp.
CGCCGCGATCGCCGAGGTTGGCGACAGGATGCGCGCAGACCGGACGAAGAATCGGGTGACCGTTTATTACCTGCTGGTCGACCGGTTCGGGCTGCACCATCTGTTCCTCAAGGCGCCCCCGGCAACCGCTTCCAAGGCAGACCCGACCGTTCCGACAGCTTCCGTTCCGGCAGCAGTAGCGGCATTTGCAGCAACAGCCACACCGGCCGCGGCTGCTGGCGTGGCGGCGGTCTCGGCACTAGGTCTGGCGCCGCTGCGTCATCCCATCGGCAGCTCGGGAGCCTGGGGATTGCTGGCCGACGGCGGTGCTGGAAAAAGCGGGCGACTTTTCTGGTGGATCGCGCTGGGCCTGGCGGCGCTCGCGCTCTTTTGGCTGCTTTTCCTGCATCAGCGTGAAGTCGTCGCGTCTCCGACAGCGGCACCCGTGACCGCACCTGTTCCGGCCGCAGCCGTCGAGGCGGTCGTGCCCGTTGGCGCTGGCATCGTCGCCGAAACGCGCGATGAAAAGCCGGTTATCAAGGTGTATTTTGCAACCGGCAAAGCTGACGTCGCCCCTGAATTTGCTGCGGAAGTTGCAACGTTCAAAGCCTATCTCGACGCGCATCAGGGCAGTTTGATCGGCGTTTCAGGCTATAACGACCCGACAGGCAATGCGGCGGCCAATGCGGCCTTGTCGAAAAAGCGGGCGCAGGCAGTCAAGGCGGCACTGGTTGCGGCCACCATTCCCGAAGCCACGATCGACCTCATCAAACCCAAAGCGACGACCGATTCGACGGTGACGGCGGCCGAGGCGCGTCGCGTGGAGGTTTTCGTCAAATAGGGTCGAAGGGCAAAATAGACTGGATCTCAGAGAGCGGGGGCGCGCCGGGGACGGCGCGCCTTTTGCGGATCAGAAAGGCGTGGCGGACAAGTTCGGCCTGCTGCTCGAGGCCATATCTTTCGAAAGGCTGCCCCGGCCTGATGACATAGCCATAGCGGCAGAACGGGTGGCGCCTGAGCGGCAGGTAGATGCCCTTTTGCCGCTGCCAGACATGCGTCATTTCATGCAGGAACAACCCTTGGGCATCGACGGGGCCGGCGCAGAAATCATCGCAATACGCATCGCCCTTTGGGTGGAACCAAAGATGGCCGTCGGGCGCCATCACGGTGTTGCGCGGCTGGAAAAACGCCCATTTGCGGTTGTGCAGGCGCACCGACGCATAATCGATCGCGTCGCCGAACATGGATTTCGCAAGCGCAATTTCCGCTGGCGTCAACGGACGCCCTGACACGGCTTATTCAGCCGATCCGGCTGCTCGCAACGGCGCATAGGCCTGGAGCTGGAGGCCGCTTGCGAACACGAAATCGAGCCGCATTGTCTGGCCGACCTTCATGCCGGGATTGACGTTGAACAGCATGAGGTGCTTGCCGCCAGGCTCGAACTTCACCTCGGTGTTCGCGGGCACGGCAATCCCGCCGTCGAGTGGTTTCATGCTCGCCATCCCGCCCGATGTCATGCTCTCGTGCATCTCGACCCTGATGACGACGGGGGAGGTTACGCTCAGCAACCGGTCGTCGCTCGGCCCGCCCTTGAGCGTGAAATAGCCGACCGATGGCGCCTTTGGATTGGCGGCCAGCCGGACGACGGCACCCGTAACTGTCGGTTCGGTCGGCTTTTCGGCGCATGCCGACAATGCGACCGCCCAAACCAGTGCTACAATGCCCAACGTGCGCATGATCTATCCCTTTGTACGAAGCTTGAACGCTAGCTAGGCAGTGCCGCTTCTTGCGGCAAGGGAAGCGCCACCTATATCGCACTGTGAGACTATCAACCGGGCTCGGCGCCGCATGGCGACGTCCCACCAACAACCAGGGCAAACACAACTATGGCAAAAGTTATCGGGATCGACCTTGGCACCACGAATTCGTGCGTGTCGGTCATGGAGAGCGGCAAACCCAAGGTCATCGAAAACGCGGAAGGCGCGCGCACCACGCCGTCGATCGTCGCCTTCGCTAAAGATGGTGAGCGGCTGATCGGGCAGCCGGCCAAGCGCCAGGCAGTGACCAATCCGGACAACACGATATTCGCCGTGAAGCGCCTCATCGGCCGCCGGTTCGAAGATCCGATCACCAAGAAGGACACCGAACTGGTTCCTTACTCGATCGCAAAGGGCCCGAACGGTGACGCATGGGTCAAGGCCGGGGGCGAAGATTATTCGCCCGCACAGATCAGTGCGTTCATCCTCCAGAAGATGAAGGAAACGGCCGAGAGCTATCTGGGCGAAACCGTCACCCAGGCTGTGATTACCGTGCCTGCCTATTTCAACGACGCCCAGCGCCAGGCAACCAAGGATGCGGGCAAGATCGCCGGCCTCGACGTGCTGCGCATCATCAACGAGCCGACGGCTGCCGCGCTCGCCTATGGTCTCGAGAAGCAGGACGGCAAGACGATCGCCGTTTATGATCTGGGCGGTGGCACGTTCGACATCTCTATCCTCGAAATCGGCGATGGCGTGTTTGAGGTTAAGTCGACCAACGGCGATACTTTCTTGGGTGGTGAGGATTTCGACAACAAGATCGTCGAGTTCCTCGCTGACTCCTTCAAGAAGAAGGAAGGCCTCGACCTCAAGACTGACAAGCTCGCGCTGCAGCGCCTGAAGGAAGCGGGCGAAAAGGCCAAAATCGAGCTGTCGTCGTCGGCGACAACCGAAATCAACCTGCCGTTCATAACCGCGCGCATGGAGGGTGGCACGACGACGCCGCTCCATCTCGTGGAGACGCTGACACGCGCCGACCTCGAAAAGCTGGTCGAAAGCCTGGTCACGCGGACGCTTGAGCCGTGCAAGAAGGCGCTGGCCGATGCGGGCCTGACCGCCGACAAGATCGATGAGGTCGTCCTCGTTGGCGGCATGACCCGCATGCCGCGCGTCCGCGAAGTGGTAAAGAACTTCTTCGGCAAGGAGCCGCATACCGGCGTCAACCCCGATGAAGTGGTTGCCATGGGTGCCGCGATTCAGGCGGGCGTCCTGCAGGGCGACGTCAAGGATGTGCTGCTGCTCGACGTGACGCCGCTGTCGCTGGGGATCGAGACGCTGGGCGGTGTGTTCACGCGCATGATCGACCGCAATACGACGATCCCCACCAAGAAGTCGCAGACCTATTCGACGGCCGACGACAACCAGGGTGCCGTTACGATCCGCGTGTTCCAGGGCGAGCGCGAAATGGCAGCTGACAACAAGCTGCTTGGCCAGTTTGACCTGGTCGGCATTCCGCCGGCGCCGCGCGGCGTGCCGCAGATCGAGGTCACCTTCGA
>JBMOGG010000267.1:0-3248 GCA_049318505.1 Sphingomonas sp.
TGGCGGCGGAAGCGCCGGTTGCGTGCTGGCGGCCCGGCTAAGCGAGAACCCGCAGTTTCGCGTGCTCCTGCTCGAAGCGGGTGGCGAAGGTCGCGATTTTCTGGTGACGATGCCGGCCGGGACCGCCAAGCTGATGGGGCACAAGACTTTAGACTGGTGCCTGCCTACCGAACCAGACCCCAGCATAGGGGGCCGCTCAATGCAGTGGTCCGTCGGCAAAGCGCTTGGCGGCGGCTCGGCAATAAACGGGCTGGTCTACATGCGTGGTGAGCGCTCTGATTACGATGCATGGGCCGCGCTTGGTTGCACAGGCTGGGGATACGACGATGTCTTTCCCTATTTTCTCAAGTCCGAGCTGTTTCATGGCCCGGACAGCCAGACGCATGGCAGCCACGGACAGCTGTCGGTGTCGCCGGTCCTGGAACCGCTGCCGCTCGGCGACCGCGTGATCGAGGCCTTCATCCAGACAGGCTTCCCGCTGAATGAGGACTATTGCAACGGCAGCCAGACCGGTGTGTTTCGTAACTATACGACGCAGCAGAATGGCGAGCGCTGCTCGACCGCGCGCGCTTTCCTAGAGCCTGCGCAAAAACGCGCTAACCTGGTCGTTGTAACCGGTGCTCTGGTTGAGCGAGTTCTCATCGAGGAGGGCCGTGCCATCGGTGCCGAGTATCGCTGGAAGGGCGAACTGCAGAGCGCCAAGGCTCGCCGCGAGGTGATTATCTCGGCAGGTACGATGCTGTCGCCGGCAATTCTGATGCGCTCGGGAATTGGACCGGGGGCGCACTTGCGCGAACTCGGTATCGCCGTTGTGTGCGACCTTCCCGGCGTCGGTCAGAACCTTCGCGAGCATAACAGCATCGGCCTCGCCAAGCTCGTCAACGTGCCGACGCTGAGCTCGCAGCTCAGCCCGATGGGGCTGGTCACCAACCTGCTGAAGTACATTGTGCTGCGACGGGGCATCATGACCACGCCCGCGGTACAGGTGATGGCTGCATTCCGTACCGATCCGACGCTGGCCGATCCGGATATCATCCTTTCGATGCTGCCGGTCGCGGTCAGCTTCAATGACAGGGGCGACGCTGTGGTCGAGAAGCGTCCTTCATTCTCCTTCGGATTTCACGTCGCGCGCCCGCAAAGCCGGGGCGAAATCCGTCTTCACAGCTCCGATCCGACCGCAAAACCGGTCATCGACCACCGTCTGCAAAGCGCGCAATCCGATGTCGACAAACTGGTCAAGGCGCTCCGCATTGTCGAGGACGTGTGTCGCGCGCCCGCGCTGGCTGGGATAATCACCGGCACGCTACGACCCGATCCGGTTCCCGAAACTGATGCGGAATGGGAATCCTATGTCCGCAGCGCCGGAGGCATCGGCTATCACGCCGTTGGCACCTGCCGGATGGGCCCGGATGGCGATCCGCTGGCGGTTCTCGATCCCAGGCTGCGTTTGCGGGGGATTGCTGGCCTGCGCGTGGTGGATGCCTCGGTCATGCCCGAACCGGTTTCCGCCAACACCAACGCACCGACGATCATGATTGCCGAGCGCGCTGCCAACTGGATAAGGAGCGATACCCATGCTTGAAACCCTGTTCGGGCTATCCGGCCGCAAGGTGCTTGTGATCGGCTCAACGCCGGTCGGGCTGGCAAGTCACGATCTCCTGACCAGTGTCGGTGCCACTGTCGAGATCGTCGACCTGGCCGTCGACGAGGTGACGGTGGATGCCGCATTTGCAGACTTTGCCGACCGGCATGGCGGTCTCGACATTTTGGTATATGCCGCCACGCGCATTGGCACCTACCCGTTGACCACGATGACGCTGGCGCAGTGGGATGCCATACAAAACGCCAACCTGCGCGGCGCGTTTCTGGCATTTCGTGCGGCGATCCCGCTGATGCAGGGACGGGGCGGCGGCGCCATAATCGCAATATCAACGATGGGTTCGTTGCACCCGGTGTTGAAAGGTAACGCCGGCTATAGTGCGTCGAAGGCCGGACTCAATGCGCTGGTGCGCGCCGCAGCGCTCGACCATGCCGAGGACAATATTCGGGTCAACGCGGTACTGCCGGGCGCAGTCCCGGTCGGTCGGCCCCCTGAAGACGCCGTGCGAATGGGCGGGCCTGCGATGGAACCCGGAAGGATGATGCTCGGAATGGGCACAGCCGAAGATGTTGCCGGTGCTGTGCTTTTTCTCGCCTCGCCTTCCGGCAGGTTTGTAACCGGCCAGGCGCTGGTCCTCGACGGTGGCTTTCTGATTTCCTGACAAGCGCTGTCGAACCTGTACCCAGCCGGATCGCGTGCCTGGCGTTAGTGTCAGAGCCACAAATGCACTTCAGATCAACAGCAGCGCTGCACAACTGACTTCGGTATGTACAAACTGACGGAGACTGCCACGATTCGCCTCACGAGCCAGACATAGTGCGGGGTTGGCCTTTATCAGTCTGCTGCTGTGCCAGTTGCTGCTTAAAACGTTATCCGGCGCCGAAGACGGCCAGGGTCGGGCAGTTGAAGTTCGCTTCCTGATCACCACCCCGCCAGATCGGCAGCACGAAGCCGATGGCGCGACGGCGAGCCGAGCCAGGCCCAGTTGAGCATCGCGCGCTTCATGTACAGATGGGTATCATGTTCCCACGTAAATCCGATGCCGCCATGCGCCTCCACCGTATCCCGGGTGACCTGCAGAAAAGTGTCGGTCAGATGTGCCTTTGCCTGCGATGCGGCGTGCGACGCCTTATCGGGGATCGCATCCCAAGCGTGGGCTGCGTACCAGTATAACCCCCGCGATGGTTCTGTCGCCAGCGCCATGGCAACCAATTGGTAACGCAAACCCTGAAAGCCTGCGATCGGCTGACCATATTGCTCGCGCAATTTGGCGTAGTCGACCGACATGGCAACACAATGCTCTGCGCCGCCAAACGAATCCGCAGCCAGCAAGACAGCCGCGGCATCGATCAGGCGCGTGACGTCGGCGTCCGTACCGGGCATTGGTTCAGCCACCGCGCTGTCGAAAGTGACGATGTCAACCGGACGGGTGCGGTCGACGCTTTCGACCCGGACAGGTGTGTAACTGGCTCCCTTTTCGACCAGGGCGAGGCCCTCGGCCGTGCCGACAATGATCAGGTCCGCTTCGGCCGCGTTGGGAACAAGGGTTCTGACGCCGGTCAGGCTCGTGTTCGTCATCGTCCATGCGTCGGGCATCCAGCCGCTGCGCCCTTCGCACAGGGCAACAGTCGCCAGCACTTCTCCCGTG
>JBMOGG010000268.1:0-3244 GCA_049318505.1 Sphingomonas sp.
GCCACCGCTATTGCTGCCGGGGTTGTAGCCACTGCCACCGCTATTGCTGCCGGGGTTGTAGCCATTGCCACCGCTATTGCTGCCGGGGTTGTAGCCATTGCCACCGCTATTGCTGCCGGGGTTGTAGCCACTGCCACCGCTATTGCCGCCAGGGTTGTAGCCACCGCTATTGCCGCTTGACATTGATGGCCGCGAAGCCGGCGCTCCTGCTCGGGTTGTGGCCGCCCCGGCAGATGGCCGCGAAGCCGGCGCTCCTGCTCGGGCAGTGGCCGCCCCGGCAGCCGGAATTGCGGGAGGGGTCGAAGTGGGTTGGCCAGCTTGTGGCCTTGACGAAGATTGGGCCATGGCGGCTGCGCTGCCCGTGGTTATCAGAATAAGGGCCAAGCCAGTCGAGAGTGGGCACGAGGTCAAGCGCCGAATCGTCCCAAGCAGCATGTCGTGAGCTCCACCGATAAAATGTTAACAAGTTGAGTAAAAAGGACGACAGATCAGTGGTGTCAAGGAACTTCGTACACTGAACGTGCCGGTCTCCAAATTACCTTATTTGCAGAGGGCCGGCTGCTTGGTTGGCGGCAGTAGCCGACGTATTGATTTATCGTAGGAAATTGGCGACGAAACCAGCTCATCAAAGCACGAAACGCCACAAGCAATGCCCATCGCGAACGATAATGCCGTGAGCCGATTTTCGGTTCAAGCGGTACATCGCAAGAAGTTAACGGCGGCCTTTGACGGTGGCCGGTTGACCTCGGACGGCAGTGTGCTGCTGCTGGCTCAGGCCGATCGTGGCATGAGCATTTGCAATCAGCTTGCAGGTTGCATTGCCGACCGGCGCGATCACACGCGGGTGATCTACACCAGAGCCCCGGGGCTGCGCATCGCCGACGTTCAGATGCCTCACGGCGTCCAGAAGTCTGAACAAAAGCTTTCAGACGCCAACCAGCCCGATATCAGGGCGCTGTGTAGACGCTGATGCCGTCTTTGATCGTCTCCAGTACCTTGATGTCCTTGGTCGTTGCTGGTGGAACGGCCAGCGGATTGCCTGACAGCACGACCATGTCCGCGCGCTTGCCAACTTCAATGCTGCCCTTTGATTGGTCCTCGAAATGCTGCCAGGCTGGCCACAATGTCATCGCCTTAAGCGCAGCAGCGGCAGAAATACGTTGATCGGGACCGAGCATAAAGCCGCTGCGTGTCGTGCGATTTACCGCTGAATCGAATACACGCATCGAATTGGGGAATGTAACCGGAGCGTCCGAATGAACGCTGAATTTCATCCCTGCCTTGAGTAGCGCGCCGGTCGGCGAAATGAAGGCTGCTCGCGCCAATCCGGCAACCGAATCGCGGTGCCAGTCGCCCCAGTAGAAGGTGTGCATAGGGAATAGAGCCGGGAAAATCTCTTTTGCCTTCAGCATTGGGATTTGATCGGCGCGCAGATATTGCCCGTGGATCAGCACCGTGCGGCGGTCCTTGCCCGGATATGTCTTCTCAGCGGCGTCGACTGTCTTGATCATCTGGTCGATCGCGGCGTCACCATTGGCATGGACCAGCAACTGCCAATTGTTCTTGTAGGCGCTGTCGACCCACTCCTGCGCCTCGCGCGGCCTTGGGAAAGCCGGATAGCCAGAATAATTAGCCGGCTGGCCCTCAGGCGCCTGCAAATAGGGATTGGTAAACCATGCCGTCTTGCCCTGCGGCGAGCCATCGAAGGTTAGCTTGACCCCACCGATACGGAAATGATTGGTATAGTTGCGCGACAAATACGGCCCCTTCAGCACCGGGCTGTCTTTCATCACCACCAGGTCAACATAGGAGACGACATCGAGCTTGAGCACATGGTCGTTCGCCGCGTCGATCAGCGCCTGCGTGGCTACTGGATCAGTTTTGCCGTCCTGTGCGGTGGTAAACCCGTTGGCCAAGTATATCTTCTGCGCCGCGGCAACCTGAGCAACCATCTGCGCGGGGGTGAACTTGGGCAGGATCTTGGCCACGAGCAAAAAATGCGCATTCTCTTCGAACACGCCATTGGGGGTCTTGCCATCAGCTTCGCGCTGGATGACTCCGCCCGATGGGTTAGGCGTCTCGGGATTGATGCCGCCTTGTTCGATCGCCTTGCTGTTATAGGCGCCGAGATGCCCGGATTGGTGCAGGAGCACTATCGGAACTGTCGTCGAGACGGCATCAAGCTCCCGCCGCGTTGGAGCGCGATGTTCGGCAAGCTGAGAATCGTCATAGTTGAAGCCGATCGCGATGCCCCAGGCTTTGACCTCGGCCGACGTTGCGATGAAGTCCTTCATAATGCGCTGAATATCGGCAATCGACTGCACCGGACCGTCGGGCGGCGGCATAAGGTTCGCCGATACCGCCTGCAGCCCGACGCCAACGAAATGGCTGTGGCCGTCGACAAACCCCGGGATCAGCGTACGGCGGTTGAGGTTGATCAGACGCGTCGCGCGGCCCTTCTGGGCGGCAAGCACAGCCTTGCTGCCGCCTACAGCGACAATCTTACCGTCCTTGACCGCAACAGCCTCGGCGTTTGGTGCCTTGTCGTTTGCGGTCAGAATTTGTCCCCCGAACCAGATTGTATCGGCATTGGCGGCCAGCGCAGGTGAGCCGCCGAAAAGTAGCGCAGTTGCTGCTAATCGCATTACCATGTGATATCTCTCAGAACCTGCGGGAACCCCTCTCGCGTCACGTACCCTTGTGTGCAGCGCCTCGCAACCAGATCTGCTATGCTTGATCTGAATTCGAGAAAGAGCACCCGATCGTAACTGGTTTCACAGTCAACCAAGAGGTTCTTGATGCTGCCCGTCGTTAGAACATTCGGCACACTTCGTGGTATAAACTCGCAGAGTTTGGGCCTCGTCTAGATGGGGTAACGGACCGGCGTTCGCGCTTCCCTGATGCAGGGTTGGCGGGCTCCCGGTAAGATCGTTGAACGGCGTCAGCGGTTGGGCTGCGCCAAGCATCGAGGGAGACCGCCGTGCCCCACCATGCTGGAATCTATGTGTCGCTGGAAGTCTCGCATTTCTGAATCGTGGACGCTGCGGGCCGCATCGTGAAAGAGGCCCGCATCATTCGTGACGGTTCGGTTCCCGCAGATTTTCTGCGCGGGTGTCTGGTTGAGCGGACCAAGCGCTGCTGTTGCGTCTATTTCATCGAGGAGGATCGAGAGGCTTACGGGGTTGAAGGACGGGGCTCGGGCGTTCGGCGGCATAGCCGCGCGGGCCATGTCGGCGTGGGTTTG
>JBMOGG010000269.1:0-3230 GCA_049318505.1 Sphingomonas sp.
CACAGAATTACGCTCCACTTAATCATTTAAGCTAATTTGCCATAACTAAATTTGGCATTGCTTGGCTTCTAAGCCGCCTTCTTCGCCGCCACCGGGTTCGAAAACCGCATCGTTCCGTCATCGATCTTGCCAAAGCGTAAGGTCATCAGGTCGAGCGCATAATTTTGGTTCAGTTTCCAAGGAGCCTTGCCACCCTGTTTCGGCAGGATGTCGAGCGCTCGCTGCACATAGCCGCTGTTGAAGTCGAGATAAGGCTCCTCGCTCATCGCGAGGTCGGTGCGAACGGGCGTCGCGATCTTTACGCCGCGTTTGTCCATATAGTTGAGCGTGCGGCAGACGAACTCCGAGGTCAGGTCTGCCTTCAACGTCCAGGAAGCGTTGGTGTAGCCAAAGGCAAACGCCGCATTCGGGACGTCGCTCAACATCATGCCCTTGTAGGTCAGTTCCTTCGACGGATCGACGGCGCGGCCATCGATCGAGACCTGAATATTGCCAAGGATGTTGAGCTTCAGCCCGGTTGCAGTGACGATGATGTCCGCAGGCAGGACCTTGCCCGATTTGAGCATGATTCCGTCAGCGGTGAACCGTTCGATATGGTCGGTGGCGACCGACGCCTTGCCCTGTTTCAAGGCTTCGAAAAGGTCGGCGTCGGGGACGAGGCACAGCCGCTGGTCCCACGGATTGTAGGTTGGCGTAAAGTGCGTCGCGACGTCATAGTCCGGGCCCAGGTGCGCCCGCACCATGCCGACCAACCGTTCCTTGACCTTGGCCGGGCGTTTGCGCGCCATGCGGAAAAAGAACAGCTGGAACAGAACATTCTTCCAACGGGTAAGGCTGTAAGCCAGACTCGAAGGGAAGATCCGGCGCAAGCGGTTGGCAACACTGTCTTCACCCGGGCGCGATGCGATGTAGGTCGGTGACCGCTGCAGCATGGTGACATGGCCTGCCGTCCGCGCCATTTCGGGGACGAGTGTGACCGCCGTCGCGCCACTGCCGATAACGACGACCTGCTTGCCGGCGTAATCGAGCACTTCCGGCCAGAATTGCGGGTGGACGATTTGGCCCTTAAAGTCTCCCTCGCACTCCCACGTCGGTCGATATGCCTCGTCGTAGCTGTAATAGCCCGAGCAGAAGAAAAGGAACGACGCCGTCGTGACAACCGCATTACCGTCGTGCTCGGCGGTGATTGTCCACAACGCCTCTTCGGAGGACCAGCTCGCGGAGCGCACGCGGTGGTGGAAGCGGATATGCCGGTCGATTCCTGCTTCGCGCGCTGTGTCACGGACATATTGTCTGATGGAGGGACCATCGGCGATAGCCTTGGCCTGCGTCCAGGGGCGGAAACGATAGCCGAGCGTGTGCATGTCGCTGTCCGACCGGATGCCGGGATAGCGGAACAGGTCCCAGGTCCCGCCGATGGCATCGCGCGCCTCGAGGATAGCGTAGCTCTTGCCCGGGCAGCGATCCTGCAGATGCCAGGCCGCACCGATGCCCGACAGGCCTGCACCGACGATCAGGACGTCTACATGTTCCAATCTGATCTCCATTATTGACAGCAATGTCAGTCCGATTGACGCGCACGTCAACCGTTAAAGGTTTTCCACAGCAACTGGCCTGAGACGTAAAGGATAAGCAAGCCGGTCGCGCGCCGCACGGCCGGCTCGCTGAAAAGCCGGATACCTGCATGGGTACCGATCTGACCGCCAACGAACACCGCGACCAACAGTGGCCAGAAAGGGGCCAGGCTGGCGAGGCCCGAGCTGCCGAGCTTGGTCAGCTGGCCCGCGAGCCCTGCAATCGAGTTGACGAGGATGAAGACGCTGGCGGTTGCCGCGATCTGGCGGGGGACTGCCCAGTTCATCAGATGCTGCAGCGGCGACAGGAAAATGCCGCCGCCAATCCCTACAAGACCCGAGAGATAACCGACGGCACCGCCGAGCGCCGCATCACCGATACTCGTTGTCTTGCGCGTCATTTCGGCTGCGCGGCTGCGTTGGACCAAGAGCAGCACGCCCGCCACGAACAGGCTCAAGCCGAGGAGGGCAATAAAGGTCGCCTGTTTGATCGGCGTCAGGCCGCCAAGATAAGCCAGCGGCGCCGACAAGAGGACCAGTGGCAGGACACGGCGCCAAGGCACCAACCCTGCCCTTGCGAACCGGATTGTGCCGCCAGTCACCACGACAATGTTGCAAAGGGGGGCAACGACAGGGACGAGTTGAGCACTTACTCCGGCGAGCACAAGCAGTGCGATATAGGTCGACCCGCCTCCGAAACCGACGCTCGCGTACAACAGAGCGGTGAGGAAAAAGGCGGCGACGAGGAGGGTCATCAGGTGCTGCGGTCAGGCCGTCGCGGAAAAACCGCGCCGTCGGGCCTTGACGCGCCAAGGCTGGCCCGGCGCGCTATAAGCCGATGCCAGCTTCGCTGGCATCGGGTCACAGCCCGCCGTGACAATGCTTGTATTTCTTGCCCGATCCGCACGGACACGCAGCATTACGGCTGACATTGCCCTCCCAACTGGCCGGATCGCTGCCCAACTGGATGGCGTCTGTCGGTCCCGCCATCGTCAGCGTGCCGGCATCGCCGCTTGAAAAATTGCCGAATGTGCCGACTTCAGGCCAAGCCCCTGCCTCGGGGAAAGCATCGAGGTTTGTGAAAATGTCAGGCATTTGCGGTAGCTCGGGTGGGGCCATGAACTGGGCATGGGCAAGCAATTTCGTCACGTCCTCGCGGATCGCGCCAAGCATGCGTTCGAACAGCGCAAAGGCTTCCTGCTTATATTCGTTGATCGGTGTCTTCTGCGCATACGCGCGCAGGTGAATGACCTGGCGCAGGGCATCCAGCGTGGACAGATGCTCCTTCCAGTGATGGTCGAGGTTCTGGAGCAGCACGCTCTTTTCGATCGTGCCCCAGGTTTCCTTGCCGACTTCCTCGGTCTTGGCAGCAATTGTCGCATTCGCCGCTTCCTGCAGGCGCGTTTCGAGTATCTCGGGATCGATGCCCTCTTCATGAGCCCAGTCGGCGAACGGCAGGTCGAGGCCGAATGTTTCCAGCGTCCGCTGGTGAAGGTTCGCGACCTCCCATTGCTCAGGATAGCTGTTCGGCGGGCAGGCGTCGGCGATCAGGCCGTTGACCGTTTCGGCGCGCATGTCGGCCACGACATCGTCGACCGTTTCCGAATCCATGATGTCGGCGCGCTGTTCATAGACGACCTTGCGCTGGTCGTTCAT
>JBMOGG010000270.1:0-3209 GCA_049318505.1 Sphingomonas sp.
GCCGCCAAGGCTATCGCCGCCAGCGGTTTCAAGGCAAAACCGGACCCTCGGGATGAGGACGGGATAGGCGAAGTCATCCGCGAGCAGCTTCAGGCGCTCGCGACCCTCATCCAGAAATAGAGGAGCGATCCACATGGACGCGACTGAAATCAAGGCCGCTATTCAGCCGGTCATGACCGCCTTTGAGGCGTTCAAGGAAACCAACAACGCCCGTTTGGCGGAGATCGAGAAGAAGGGCTCCGCCGACGTCCTGATCAGCGACAAGCTCGGCAAAATCGAGCAGACGCTGAGCAATTACGAGGGGCTAAACCAGCGTCTCACCCTTGCCGAGCAGCAGGCCAAGAGCCTTAAAGATCTGAGCGAGCGGCTGGAGATGACTATGTCCCGCCTTCCGGCCGATCAGCGCGCTCGAAAGGACGGACAAGAGGCCAAGACATTCTTCAACAATTGGGCGACCGCCGTCGTTCGCGCCAACGCGATCGGCGTCAACAACCTGTCGGCCGAAGAGCAGAAGGTGCTGAAGGACGTCGCCAATGAGGCGAAGGTCCTGAACGTCTCGTCCGACACTACGGCCGGCTATCTGGCGCCCATGGAATACGTCCGGGAGATCATCAAGGGAGTTACCCTGACTAGCCCGGCGCGATCAATTGTCCGCGTTCGTCAGACGTCGGCTAAGGCGATCCAGATCCCCCGCCGCACGGGTCAATTCGCCGCGCAGCGCATGGGCGACAACGATACTCGTTCAGAGACGACCGGCCTTGCTTACGGCCTCGAAGAGCTGCCATGCCCGGAAATGTATGCACTCATCGACATTTCCAATCAGATGCTCGAAGATTCTGCGTTCGACATGGAAGCGGAAATCCGCTTGGAAGCATCTGAGCAGTTTGCCGTTAAGGAAGGTGCAGAGTTCTGCACCGGAACTGGCGTTGGCATGTTCGAAGGCATATTGACCAACTCCTCCGTTGGTGAGACGGTCTCCGGCACCGCCGCGACGATCGCTGACTCCACCGGTCAGGCCAACGGCATCGTGAACTTGTTCTACGCCATCAAGACTGCCTACGCCCAGAACGGCACGTTCATCATGAACCGCACCGTTATGGGTTCTGTCCGGCGCCTGAAAGACGGCCAGAACAACTACATCTGGATGCCGGGCATTGCGCAGGGCCAGCCCAACACGATCCTGGGCGCCCCCTACGTCGAGATGCCGGATATGCCGAACGAAGCGGCCAACTCGAATCCAATCGTGTTTGGCGACTTCCGGCGCGCTTACACCATGGTCGATCGCATCGTCATGGAAATGCTGCGCGATCCGTACACCCAGGCTACTTCAGGGAACATACGCTTCATCTTCAGACGTCGCGTTGGTGGTCAGGTCGTCCTGGCTGAAGCCATCCGCAAGCTGAAGTGCTCGACCTGATCTGAGCCGACGCAAAAACAAGACGGCGAGCTTCGGTTCGCCGTCCCTGTTTCAAGGAGTGAAAAATGTTCGATATTCGGAATAACATCTCGCCGGCACCTACGCTGGCTCCGGCGGTTCGCACCGCCATTGCTACTGGCTCCACCGTCGATCTGGCTGGTTTTGAATCGGCGGCTGCTGTCGTGCATTTCGGTGCTTTTACCGATGGCACACACACTGCCTCTCTTCAGGACAGCGCTGACGGAACGACTTTTGTCGCCGTAAGCACCGCCAACCTGATTGGCACCTTTACGGCAATCACCGGCACTGTCCAGAACAACACCGTCCAGAACGTAGGCTACATCGGCAACAAGCGCTATCTGCGCGGGCTGTTCGCCGCCCCGTCCGGCACTTGCGGCAATTCGATGACCATCGTTCGGGCTAACGGCAAGCATCGCGGCTAAGGCGTCGTGGTTAGGACTTTGGGTGTAGCGGGGGGGCTAAACACGGCCTCTCCGCTGCTCTCTATTTGCATCCCGACCTACAACCGGGCGGGCTTGCTGCGGCAATGCCTAGAGCGGCTTTATCCGCAGATTGATCTGATTAAGGGCGTGGTCGAGATCGTCATCGTTGACAATGCGTCAACGGACGAAACGGCGGATTTGATCCGCATGGAGATGCTAAACCGGCGCTATCTGGCGTCGGCAAAGCAAGAGATAACCGTCTCTGTCATCGAAAACACTATGGCAGCTCTGCGCGCTGGTCGCGGCGAGTTCGTGGTGTTTCTGGCAGATGATGACGAGATTAAAGCAGAAGGCGTCGTGGCTGCGATCGAATGGCTTCAAGCCAGACCGGAAGCGGCGGCGGCGTTCTGCGCGATGGAAGAGGTTAACGAGGCGGGCGATGTTTTCAGCATCGGGCAGAGCGTCCCTTCTGAGGTGGTCATTCCGGCCGGCGACTATCATGGGGTGATTGAGTTCCTGTTGCGCACGATGCACCACGCGGAAATCGCGGTCATCCGGCAATCGGCGCTAGAAAAGATTCAGGGCGTCCCGCGCAAGACTTTCTTTGGTTATTGGTTCCTTTACGGACTGATCGCAGGTGGCGACGTTGGGTTCCTTCCAGTGATCAGCCATCGGCATCATTGCCGGGGCGTCGGTCACGCGACGCCAAACGAACAATACGCGGTCGCGGTCGATCGCATGGACCAATGCCGGCTTGGCCTTGAGCTGCTGATGGATGGCGCGTTGCGTCAAAGCGGATGGGAAACCCCGCCGCGCGAAGTTCAGGCTAAGTGGCAAGCGTTTATCACTTGGCGCATGGCGGAATACGCGGAGATTGCGGAGCGGATTTGCAGGAGCTCAGGCAACGACGAAGCCGGGGATGAGTTTGCAGTCAGAAGGCGGGTTTGGAGTGTTGCGGCGGCTCCTGAGAAGCCGAAGGAACGGGTTCTTGTGATCCGCTACGGCGGGTTTGGTGACGCGCTGATGGCGTCTACAATTTTTCCAAAGCTGAAGGCATCGGGCGCGCATATCACCGTAGACGTCTCTGAGATGGGCGAGGCGGTGTTGCGGCATGACCCGAACATCGACGCCTTTCTCATCACTCCGGCGAAGTCGGTTCCGGGTGAGCAGCTTGCGGCTTATTGGAATAGCCGTTGCACCGGGTTCAACCGGATCATTAACCTGACGGAATCCATTGAAGGCGGGTTATTGCAGATTTCGTCTCGCGTTACCTTCTTCCACGACGACGCGACGCGGCGGCGGCTTTATGGAGAACAGAACTACGGCGACGTGATCCACCGGATTGCTGG
>JBMOGG010000271.1:0-3206 GCA_049318505.1 Sphingomonas sp.
TACACCTCGTCTCAATCCGGCTGTGGATGCATGAATTTGTCAACGCCTCCTAGTGGAAGATGCAGACCCATGATTTCGGCTCATCGTTGCGCTTGCGCGATCCGGATCTTGTCCTGACGGCTGATGAGCTGTTTTACGACGTTGAGGCCCCTGCCGTGGAAGAATGACTAAGGCATCAAGACTGCCCGCCATTTGCTGGTACCACTCGGTATACGGCGTCGCTTTCACAAGGCGCCGATTGTAATCGGGCGATCCGTCGTTCCACCACGGCGGACTCCGTTCACCAAGCGCTGGCTTGGCAGCATCCACCGCCAACCGCGCCTGTGTCTCGTAATCAGGCTGGCCTTTGGTCGATCGCACCGCCCGCCGAGCCACCAATGCAGGCTGCCGGTATTGCGGACGTTGGTAACACCCCTGTCGACCTTCTTGCCCTCGAGCGCGAATGCAGGGCTCGGCAGGCGCCATCGCCAGCTCGCGAACGCCGTCGCTGCCGGTGCGGACGATCAGCGCCGAATCATCCGGGAAGATCCCCGGCAATTGTGGCAACTTGCCGGTCATATCGCGCATCGCACGCGACAGCTCGAGGATGGCCTGCTGCCCTTTGGTCATTGAATACAGGTTGCACACGTCAGACCTCCTTCCCGTGACCTAAAGTATGCTGCGCCGGAGCAGGTTGCCTCGGCTGAGGCTTTAGTCGTCGGGCGCAGCGCTGTCGTCATGAGCGGGATCATCGTCGTCACTGCTTGGCAAGGGCGGCTGTTCCGCAGCTTCGGCATCGCTCGATGAAGGGTCGGGGTTCTAGCCGATCGAGTGATAGGGTTGACGTGGTATCATGGGTATTGAACGCGCCACCACCTTCAATCAGACGGCCATGTTTCCTCCGGCCAGTCTCGTGCCGTATGGATCACGCGCAGGATCGCGACGATTTCACCTGCGTCGCGCGGAACGATTTCATAGGCGATGATGTAAGGCAGGCCGGTCACGGATTTCTCATGGGTGCCGGCCACCCTTCCCGGGCGCCCCGTAGCGAAATCTTCAAGCTGGGCAGCAGCCTTGCGTAAACGATCCACGACCCGGGCGGCAGCAACTGGATCGTCGGCTGCAATGTAAACCAACTGCTTCTTGAGGTCGTCGAGCGCGTCACGCGACCATAATACAGGTCGTGTCACCGGTCGCGCTCGCTCCCGGCGGCTTCGATGGCGGCGGTCAACTCAGCGATTGCAGCGTCGTTGGAAACAAGACGACCTGCCGCAACGTCAGCTCGTCCACGCTTAATGCCGTCGATTATCGCCTGTTCTCGATCAAGGTAGCGATCGACCGCTTCGGCCGCCAGGAAGGAACGGCTGCGGCGCGTCTCGCGCGCCAATTGGCCGAGGCGCTCCTTGGTCTCTGCGGTCACCCTAATGGTCATGGTCGTTGATGCCGTCATTATCGCGCTCCTGTGCCGACTTGTACACAAACTAGCACGTTCGGATCTTCAGCGCCAACTATCGTCGTCGTAGACGGCAATGACATCTGCGCCTTTGACGTCGCCACACCCGGGCAAGAGTGTCCGAAAGGGGACGGCTTATAGATCTTTTGTTATGCTTAAGCTGAAGCGTAGAGCTCTCTCGCCCATCTCACGCGTGGCAATCAGTCCGTCCTCATTCACGAAAAATGCCCAACTCGAATGCGGTTTGGGAGGCGGGACAAGCGCCGCCGGGTCCAGAACCGCGATGTTGATGCCTCCGCGGCGTCGCGCCGACGGCGCCCGAATTGCCGCTACCCCCATTGTAAGCGCGTTCGCCGCAAGATGCTGGGTGGCCGAATAGTCCGTCGGATGCGTCCATCGATCGACGTCAGCCCCAAGCGGTCCAGTGGTGAGATCAAGCGCTGCTTTGGTATTCACCATCACCGAAAACGCCGACATATGCGTCGGTGTGCTTGGTCGCTGGAAGCCCGGCGAGCGTGAGAACGCGACGAGCCGCCAATGGGCTGTTTCGGCAACAGCCGTTTCAACATCTTCGGCGGCGTAGAAAATCCCCGGCAGTACATCGGCCGCACGAAATCGCGACGGGCGACCAAGCCCGTAGCGAAATGGCGAGGCGAGCAACCAAGGCAAGTGCCGCGCCGCCTCTGGCAGTTGCGGTTTCACATCATCGGCGAGCGCTTCGAGCAGCTCTTGATCGGCAGCATTGCCAGCAAGCCTGTTGGTCGAGATCAGATGCTGGCCTTCGACGATGCGGATGACCCGGCCGTGATACGGCCGGACTTCAGACGCGAGCGCGGAGGGCGTCGACATAATCGCTGGTGCGCAGCAATCCCCGAACAGTTGGCAACAGATCGATCGGCCGTGCTGCAAGGTCGAGGTTGGGCGTTGCCAGCCACGACCGCGCAGAAGCGTCATCCTGGCCGAGCCAGCTATCGAGCGAGCGGAACAGGCGCAACAGATGCTGACCGAGCTCGAACGGCTTGCTGCCCGGCTCCAGACGGTACTGGCCAGCACGGAGCCGCGACACCGTTGGCGCAGAGAGGCCCAATATCACGCCAAGCTTGGCATTCGACAGTTGCCAGAAGTCCGCGATCCGGCCGACAGCATCGCTGAGGACGCGTGCGGCATCGGGACTGCGAATGTCGGCTTCTATCTGGGTAGCCATGTGGTTCTCCCTTGAACGATATATAGGTGATTCCGTTCTTGAGAACAACAGATCTCACTCCGCGGTCGCTCGAAATCGACACCCCGCAATGAATTTTCAGGCTTTTCCGAACTTGAGAAGAGATCGAACAACCGCGCTCCGATTGGCTTATTGTAGGTACGTTGGGTCGCGTCGTTGGCATGCCCCTGCCGTCCGCCGGCGTTCGCGCAGCGCAAACCTCGGTGCGGAATAATATCGCGATGCTGCACGTCGACGGACTTAAAAACGGCGGCCCGAGCGCCAAAGAAATTCCTTTGGGGGCCTTTTTGGGGGCCTGCCATTTCGACGCTGAAATTTTGTCGTTTAAAATTATATGGTTAGAGGCTTTATTCGATGCCCCTAAGCGCATCGAAATCATCGGCATTGAATCATCAAGGAACAATCCACTGGAACCCGATTTGAGTCCTGAATCATCGGATCAAAATCACCTAAGCGGCACCACCCATTCTCCGTCTCAAAGACAATGAGTGTCGGGTCGTGTCAATCGGCGCGCAAAGTTGACCCCGGATCGGCGTCCAACATTGACCCCCC
>JBMOGG010000272.1:0-3197 GCA_049318505.1 Sphingomonas sp.
CATTGGCATCGCAGAAAAGGGTGAAGGCGCGCGCTGGTTTGCAGCAGGGCACGGCGATCCCGGTGGCAAGCTGCCGATGAATACCAATGGCGGGTTGCTTTCGGCAGCTCATACCGGTGTTGGCGGGGGCACAGCTTTGCTGGTCGAAGGCATTCGCCAATTGCTCCACCGCGCGCCACAAATGCGGCAGGTTGAGGGCTGCGAACGCGCGATTATCGGCGGAACCGGCGGCTCCTACATGGATGCGCAAATCCTGTTACTCGAACGCATGGCGATGGGAGGCTGAACGATGAAAACACCGATGGTCGTGTCTGACTTTCGCGATGGGCTTAAGGTCGGCGCCTTGCTCATCCAGAATTGTAACGATTGCAACAAGCCCAATATGTGGCCGCGTTATGCCTGTCCGCACTGCCAATCGGACAATCTCGGTTGGGTAAAATCAGGGGGCACGGGAACGCTCCATAGCTTTTGTGTGCTCCGCCAGGGTGCGCCCGAGGGATTTGAGGATGATCTGCCCTACGCTATCGGCGTGGTGAAGCTGGCTGAAGGTGTGCAGCTTCTGGCCCGGCTTGAGGCGTGCGGCGAAGATGATTGGTCGGCTTATCAATGCGACGATCTTGTGGAGTTTGTGTCTGTGGATGCGAGTGAAATTGAGCGCCGTCCGTGCGCGACCTTTCGCCGCGTGGGATAGTGAACAGCTTCGCCTTCCTCGAAAAATCGGCACGGCAATGGCCAGATACGATAGCGTTGCTCCAGGGCGAGGAATGCTACACCTATCGCGAATTTAGAGATCGGGCGCTTGCGGTGGGGGGGAATCTCCGCGCGCTTGGGTGCGAGGCGGGAGACCGCGTTGCCTTCTGCCTCGCTAACTCGCCTAGGATTCTGGAAATCATCTACGGCTGTTTTGCGGCGGGGCTGGTCGTGGTACCAGTCAATGCGCGCCTGCATGCCCGCGAACTGGCCTATATCGTGCAGAATTCAGGCGCGAAGATCCTGGTCCATGGACCAGAGTTCGGGGAGGGGATTGCAGCGCATGCCGAGCTGTTTGGCACGCTGAACCACCAGATTTGTTCCACAAACTTCGATGTGCTTCTGAACCCTGCAAACGCATTGCCTCGCGCAGTTGAGGCGGCACCCGAAGATATCTGCTGGCTGTTCTATACATCGGGAACGACCGGCAAACCGAAGGGCGCGATCTGGAACCACCGGATGGTTCGCGTGGTCATTATGAATTACCTCGCCGACCTGCATAACATCCAGCCCGGTGAGATGGTGCTGCACTGTGCTCCGATGTCGCACGGCAGCGGGATTGTTGCGCTGCCCGCCATTGCGCGCGGTGCGACAAATGCGATCACCACTTCGACAAGTTTCGATGTCGATGAACTGCTGGCTACGGTGGCGCGGCTCAAGGTGTCCCATATTGCTTTCATGGCACCGACGCAGATCATAAAGATGCTCGAAGATCATGTGCCGGGCCGGCACGATCTCTCAAGCCTTAAGGCGATCTGCTATGGCGGCGCGCCAATTTATGTCGATCAGCTCAAACAGGCGATGGCGATTTTCGGTCCTGTTTTCGTGCAGCTCTACGGGCAGGGCGAAGCACCTATTACCATCACTGGGCTTACGGCTGCGGCGCATCAGAAACTGTTGGATACAGATGATCCCCGCATCGGATCGGCAGGGCAAGTGCGCACTGATGTGGAAGCGCACTGCGTCGATACGGATGACAACCCTCTGCCTGCTGGGCAGGCGGGTGAGGTTGTCGTGCGCGCCGATGTGGTGATGCCGGGTTATTGGAACGACCCGGAGGCGAGTGCGGAGGTGCTGCGCGGCGGCTGGCTGCACACCGGAGATATTGGGTATTTTGACGAGCAAGGTTACCTTTTCCTGCTCGACCGCGCCAAGGACATGGTGATCAGTGGCGGCAACAATGTCTATCCGCGCGAGGTTGAAGAGGTGATCATCCTCCACCCGGATGTTGCCAATTGCGTTGTCTTTGGAATCCCCGATGATTATTGGGGTGAAGCTGTTCACGCAGTCGTCGTACTCAAACCCGGAGCATCGCCGAGCGCGCAGGAGATCATTGCCTTTTGCGGTCAGCATATGGCGGGGTATAAAAAGCCAAAGGCAATTGATTTTGTCGATGAGCTGCCCGTGAGCGGTTATGGCAAGATTCTCCGCCGCGAAGTGCGCGAAGCCTATTGGGCCGGGCACCAAGGCCGCATCGGCGGCGGTGCTTCGGCTGCCAGGGTGTCGGCATGAAGGGTGTGGCCATCGCCGGGGTCGGCATGACCCCGTTCGGCAAGCAGATCGGGCGTGGTGTCCGCAGCATGGCACTTGCCGCAATTGAGGAGGCTATTGCCGAAAGCGAACTCGCGGCGGACCGGATCGAGCGGATCTATTTCGGTAATGCGATTGCAGGCATTGTTACGCAACAAGAGATGATCCGGGGTCAGGTCGCGCTCCGGCATCAGGCTTTGGGCAATGTGCCCTTGTTCAATATTGAAAATGCCTGTGCCTCGGGCGGATCAGCCTTCAGCCTCGCGTGCGAGGCAGTAGCCAGCGGTGCGGTTGAGGTCGCGCTTGCAGTTGGTGCCGAACAGATGAACCATATCGACAAGAGCCGCCCGTTCAATGCGCTCCGCGGTTCGACCGATATCGAGGAGATCGGCGAATCCGAACCCGGACAAATCAGTGCCAATTCGCTGCTGATGGATTATTATGCCGCAGTCGCGCAGGACTATCTGGATCGTTACGGTGCCGATGCGGCCGATTTTGCGCGGGTCGCGGTAAAGAATCGGCGCAATGCGGCGATGAATCCGCTGGCGCATTTGCGTAATCCCCAGTCGCTTGAGGATGTGCTCGCAAGCCGGACGATCGTGCCACCGCTCTCGCTGCCAATGTGTTCGCCCGTCACCGATGGCGCTGCAGCCATAATTGTTTGCTCGGAAAATGTAGCGGCCTCGCTCGCCCATCCGATGCTATATGTGCGCGCGTCTTCAGTGGCCTCAGGCGCGGCGGGGCATCCTGTCGATGATGCAGTGGCAATAGCATATGCTGCGGCATCGATGGGCGCTGAGGATTTTGACGTGATCGAACTCCATGATGCGGCAGCGCCAGCCGAATTGATGCAATATCATGAGATTGGGCTCTGTCGTGAAGGTGAGGGAGCCAAGCTGATCCGCGATGGCGTAACG
>JBMOGG010000273.1:0-3176 GCA_049318505.1 Sphingomonas sp.
ATGCCCGCTGCCAAGGCCCGGCGCCGACAAGAGGGCGAGCCGGACGAAGTCGCGTGCCCGCTGAATGGCGGGCGAAAGCGGCATCCCCTGCGCCAGCCCGGTCGCAATTGCGCTGGCCAGCGTGCACCCCGTGCCATGTGTGCTCGCCGTTTCGATGCGCGGCGCGTTCCAGCGTGCAACTTCACCGCTCGCATCGATCAGACGGTCGGTGAGCATGTTGCCGGGTGCATGTCCGCCTTTCACCAGCAACGCCTGCGCTGCAGCGAGCGCCGAAGCTTCGCCGCCCAACGCCTCGAGTTCGGGCAAATTGGGCGTCGTGACCTGTGCGACCTGCATCAGCCGCCGGAACACCGCAATGGTCGGCGCATCTGCGAGCACCGCACCGCTGGTCGCGACCATGACCGGGTCGAAGACGATCGGGATGTCGACATGCGCCAGTCGGTCCGCGACGGCACTGGCCGTTTGCGCGCTGCCAATCATCCCGATCTTGATGGCGTCGGCCCCGATATCGGCGAGGCAGCTGTCGATCTGGGCGATCACGACATCCGTTGGAACCGGGTGCACCGCTTGCACGCCGAGCGTATTTTGCGCCGTAACCGCCGTAATCGCCGTCATCGCATGGCCGCCGAGCATGGTGACGGTCTTTATGTCTGCCTGAATTCCTGCCCCGCCGCCGCTGTCTGACCCGGCAATGATCAGGATGCGCGGCGTCACCACCGCGCAGACGCGGTATGAAAGGTCACACCAAAGTCACAGCTGTAACGGTTGTGACCGGGGGTGTTGGCGCGCCATGCGCGCGCCAAACATCTCTGTCCGTGACTGGTCGCATCCATGACGGCTCACTGCCACGCCAGCGGGGCCGCAGGACAGCATTATTTTGCGATCGAACCGGTGAACTTGCGTTCAGTCGAAGCGGGATGCCTGTCGAGCAAAGCCTTTGCGCGGGTGGGGCGGTCGAGCAGTTCGCCGCCGCAATTCGGGCAGCGTTCGTCGAGCGCTTCTGCGCAGTCCGCGCAAAAGGTACATTCGAACGAACAAATGAACGCGCCGCCTGCATAGGGTGGCAGGTCGACGCCACAGCGTTGGCAGTCGGGCCGCATGTCGAGCATCAGGCGGCTTCCTTCACCGTCTCGCAGATCATGTCGACCAGCCGGTGGACCTGTGCTTCGTCATCACCTTCGGCCATGACACGGATCAAGGGCTCGGTGCCCGAGGCGCGGATGACCAGCCTTCCACGCCCGACGAGTTCCGCCTCGGCATTGGCTATCGCTCCCTTGACGCGCGCATTGTCGAGCGGCTTGCCGCCCGAGAAACGCACATTTTTCAAAAGCTGCGGCACCTTGTCGAACAGGTGCAGCAGCGCGCTGGCAGGCTTTCCGGTCGTGACCAGCTCGGCAAGGATCTGCAGCGCCGCGATCAGCCCGTCACCCGTCGTCGCATAGTCGGAGAGAATGATATGTCCCGACTGCTCGCCACCCACGTTGAAGCCCTGGCTTCGCATCCGTTCCAGTACATAGCGGTCGCCCACACCGGTGCGCTCGAGCGTCAGCCCCTGACTGGCAAGATAGCGTTCCAGCCCCAGGTTCGACATCACGGTCGCAACCAGCCCGCCTCCACTGAGCAGCCCGCTGCGCGCCCAGCTCGTCGCGATCAGCGCCATCAGCTGGTCGCCATCGACCAGCTGGCCCTTTTCATCGACGACGATCAGCCGGTCGGCATCGCCATCGAGCGCAATACCGATATGCGCGCCGCTGGCGACCACGGTTTCCTGAAGGAGCCCGGGGCTGGTCGATCCGCAACCGGCGTTGATGTTCTTGCCGTCAGGCGTGACACCCAGCGCGACAACCTCTGCGCCCAGTTCCCAGAGAGCAGCTGGTGCCACCTGATAGGCCGCGCCATTGGCGCAATCGACCACGATCTTGAGCCCATCGAGCCGCAAATCCTCAGGGAACGTCGACTTGGCAAAGTGAATATAGCGTCCGCGCGCATCCTCCACACGCCGGGCGCGGCCGATGTTGGCCGCTGCCGCCAGCTTGGGCTCGGCTGCCAGCAGATACTCGATCTCGGCCTCGGCCTCGTCGCTCAACTTATAACCGTCAGGGCCGAACAGCTTGATGCCATTGTCCTGGAACGGATTGTGGCTGGCCGAGATCATGACGCCCAGGTCGGCGCGCATCGTGTGCGTCAGCATCGCCACGGCAGGGGTCGGAATCGGACCGAACTGCACCACATCCATGCCGACGCTGGTGAACCCGGCGACCAGCGCATTTTCGACCATATAGCCCGACAGCCGCGTATCCTTGCCGATAACCACGCGGTGACGATGATCGCCGCGCAGGAAATAGGTGCCGGCGGCCTGCCCGACCTTCATCGCGATTTCGGGCGTCATCGGCGCGGTGTTGGTCAGGCCACGAATACCGTCGGTGCCAAAGAATTTGCGTGTCATGGGTTCCCGCCGCCTGAGTTGGTGTCATTGTGCTTTGACACCGGTCGTGTGCGGGTTAGCAACTGCCCATGTCCAACGCCACCCGCATCCTTTTCGCCCTCATCATCGGTCTGATCGGCGGCGTCCTCGTCGGACAGTTTGCGCCGATTGCGACCAACCCGCCGGCCTATTGGGTCGACTATTCGCTCGATATCATCGGCACGCTTTGGCTGAACGGCCTCAGGATGACGGTCGTGCCGCTGGTTGTCGCGCTGCTGGTCACCGGCGTCGTGCAAAGTGCGGCAGCCGCGCGCGCAGGGCCAATGGCGGCGCGCACGATTATCTGGATCGTCGCGATGATGTTTCTGTCAGCGGTAGCGGGCGCGATCCTGACCCCGTCGCTGCTCGCGCTGTTTCCGATGCCTGTCGAAAGCGCCGCCGCGCTCAGGGCCGCGCTGACCACGACAGCGGCCGTCGGTGAGCAGCCCTCGCTGCGCGATTTCGTCGTCGCGCTCGTGCCGACCAACCCCGTCGCGGCAGCGTCCGAAACGTCGGTGCTCCCTCTGCTCATCTTCACTTTGGTGTTCGCCTTTGCGGTAACCCGTTTGCCGCCGGTCCCGCAGGCCAGCCTGGCAGGGTTCTTCTCGGCGATTGCCGATGCCATGATCATCGTCATCGAATGGGTCTTGCGACTTGCGCCGATCGGCGTCTTCGCGCTCGCCTTTGTGGTGGGGCTGCGTTCGGGAACAGC
>JBMOGG010000274.1:0-3156 GCA_049318505.1 Sphingomonas sp.
GCCGCGCGGCGCCAATGATGAAGCAGGTTGGGATGAACGTCGTGACGACGCGCCATGCGCGGCGACAATCAAGGTGAGAACCCAGCGTCAATCAGGATGAGAAAGCGCTGGCGGGGGCCGGTCGAAGGGAGGGCGTAGCCCGACCGGAGAGCGGCCCCCGCCAGCGGCGCGTTTGAAGACGCGTGTGGCGGTCGGCCGGGGTTGGGGGGAGTTGTCGATCTGTCTCGAAAACGAGGGATCGACATTTGCCCGGCCTCCACATCACCGACCACCAGACGAGGCTGTTCATGAGCTACCGACAGACATTGACCGTCGAGGCTGCCGCGGCGAAAGCCGGGTTCTCGACCGCCACCGGCTACCGCGTCGAGGCCGATCCGCGCCTGACCTCGCAGAAGGAGGCATCGCGGGGCCGGCGACGGCCCGATCCCCTGGAGCCCTATTGGGAGTCCGAGGTGGTGCCGATCCTGAAGGCCGCGCCCGGCATCCGGGTAGTCGGCGTGCTCGACGAGCTGCGGCGGCGCCATTCGGAGCTGAACCCCAACGTTCGCCGCACGCTCGAACGACGGATCCATGCGTGGCGCGCCATGCACGGCCCGGAGCAGGACATCATCTTCCGCCAGGAGCACACGCCCGGCCGGCTGGGCCTGTCGGACTTCACCGACGCGAGCACGCTCGGCATCTCGATCGCCGGCACCGTACTTGGTCATCGGCTCTATCACTTCCGGCTGGCATTCTCTGGCTTCGAGCATGCGCACGTGGTGCTGGGCGGCGAGAGCTTCGTTGCCCTGGCCGAAGGTCTGCAGAATGCGCTGTGGGCGCTCGGCGGCGCGCCGAAGGAGCATCGCAGCGACAGCCTGTCGGCGGCGTTCCGCAACCTCGACGCCGATGCCCGGCAGGATCTGACGCAGCGCTACCAGGACCTCATGCGCCATTACGCGATGGAGCCTTCGCGCAACAACAGAGGCTTGGCGCACGAGAACGGTTCGATCGAAAGTGCGCATGGTCACCTCAAGCGGGCGCTTGAGGATGGCTTGCTGTTGCGTGCCAGCCGCGACTTCGGCGACCTCGATGCCTACCGGGCGTTCGTCGACGAGATCGTCGGGCGGCGCAATGCCAACAACCGCAAGCGCATCGCCCTGGAGCGCCCGGTCCTGGCGGCCCTGCCCCAGCGGCGCACCGCCGACTTCGAGGAAAAGCTCATCGCTGTCACGTCCAGTGGCGGCTTCATCTTGCGGCGCGTATTCTACACCGTGCCGTCGCGGCTGATCGGCCATCGCCTGCGGGTGCGCATCCATGACGATCGGCTCGAATGCTTCCTCGGCACGACATCGGTCGCCACGCTGCGGCGCGGCCAGCCGGTGTCGCAAAGCAAGGGTGGCCACGTCGTCGACTACCGCCATGTCATACATGCCTTGCGCAGGAAGCCGATGGCGCTGCTCAATCTGGTTTATCGAGACCAGCTGTTCCCGCGTCCGGCCTATGCCCGAGCCTTCGAAGCGTTGCGCGAGCAATGTGAGGAACGCCGTGCCTGCACGGTCATGGTCGGCCTGCTTGCGCTCGCCCATGAGCGAGCCTGCGAAGCCGAGCTGACGGTCTTGATCGACGCCGATCTCGATGCCGGACGGTTGCCCGATCTTGCAGCCCTGCGAATGCGCTTGCGGCCCGAGGAGACGCCGATCCCGGTGATTGTCGTCGAGCTGGCAGCGCTGGCGATCTACGACGAGTTGGCGACAATCGACATCGTAACAGCGAACTCCGACATCGAGGTCGCACCATGACAACGACCATGACCATCGACGCCGCCCGCGTCGAGCTGCTGCTCGCCGAGCTGCGCCTGCCGAGCATGAAGGCGATCTGGCCGAAGCTCGCGGCGCAATCCGACAAGGAGGGCTGGCCGGCCGCAAAGTTCCTCGCCGCGCTCGCCGAGCACGAGGTCGCGGACCGTGGCCGCCGCCGCTTCGAACGCCACCTGGCCGAAGCGCGGTTGCCCGCAGGCAAGACCCTCGCCTCCTTCGACTTTGAGGCAATACCCTTGCTCTCGAAAGCGCAGATCATGGCACTCGCCGCCGGCGACATCTGGCTCAAGACCGGCGCCAACGTGCTGCTGTTCGGCCCACCCGGCGGCGGAAAAAGCCATCTGGCTGCCGCCCTCGGGCTCGCCCTCGTCGAGAACGGCTGGCGCGTTCTGTTCACCCGCACCACCGACCTGGTGCAGCGCCTGCAGGTGGCACGCCGTGAGCTGGTGCTGGAAAGCACCATCGCCAAGCTCGACAACTACGACCTGCTGATCCTCGACGACATCGCATACGTCTCCAAGGACCATGCCGAGACCAGCGTCCTCTTCGAGCTGATTGCCGCCCGATACGAACGGCGATCCATGCTGATCACCGCCAACCAGCCGTTCGGCGAGTGGGGCAAGATCTTCCCTGATCAAGCCATGACCCTCGCCGCCATCGACCGCCTCGTCCATCACGCTACAATCCTCGAGATGAACGTCGACAGCTACCGTCGAAAGGCTGCCCTCGATCGCAAGCGCAGTCCCGGAAGGCCTCCTGCGCACACCACACAGAAGGAACTCGGAAAAGCTCCTGATTGACGCTGCGCGACGATCAAGACCCATCATCGCCGTCAATCAGCTTGTAAAACACGCGGCCAACGACAATCATTAACCATCCGGCCGCTTCTTCTCATCTTGATTGTCGCGCCCCTCTCATCCTGATTGTCGCGCCACACGCCCATCTCGCGCGCCAGCCGTTCCTGACCGGGAAAGCAGTAGTCGTTCTGCCAAGCAAACTTCAGCAGCATGGCATAGGTCAGCTTGGCGCCCGGCGAGAGCACGCTGCCGGAAAGGACGTGGTTCGGAACCTGGGTAAAACCCTTCTCGGTGAGGAGATCGGCACCCTTGAGAACGATGTTGCGGTCCATCAATTCGCCAATCGATTTCAGCTTTTCGTAATCGGCCGTCATAGCTGAAGCATAGCATCTCCAGGCATCGACGAAGCCCGCGATGGGGACAACGCCTACTGCCCAAAGAGGCGACCGAACAGCGACCGGCGTGGCTTGGTCACAGGAGGTGGAAGCCTCTCCGGCAAGATCGCAGCGGCGTCCGACGAACGCTCCGGCACGACCGGCTCGACGATCATGCCGGCGATTTCC
>JBMOGG010000275.1:0-3108 GCA_049318505.1 Sphingomonas sp.
CATGATCGGCAACGCGGTCGCGTGCGTGGTTGTAGGGCGGTGGGAAGGAGCGATCGACCTCAATCGAATGAATTGCATGCTGGCTGGCAGGCACATTGCCGACGACGCCGACCGCTAGGAGTCACCGAAGCGGGCGCGCCGTGGTGCCCGGTTGCTCGTCAAGACTCATCGCTGTGCTCGCTTGGGTCTGTTCTGAGACGTGCATTAGGGTGCGCTTCGCTGCGGGCCGATGCAAGCTGAAAGCCAAGCCGCCATCCTATCCGTTGCCACTCGCGCTCGACTACATCAGCCCGATGTAGCTCGAACGAAAGCCCGCAGACGGCGGTCCCGGGGCGGTTCAAATCGCTTTTCGGTCAATTGTTTATGGCACAAGCTGAAAAAGTTAGCTCCGCAGCCAGTTTAACACGTCTGTGACGCTGCGATCTGGCGGAAATACCGGATAGAAAACTTTGGTTATCGAAGCATCATCGACGATAAGAGTGAGCCTTTTCAGAAGCCTTGACCCTGCTACGTCAAATGACGGGAGGTTGAGCTTGGTCGCCAAGGAAAAATCTGCGTCAGAGAGCAGAGCGAACGGCAACTGTAGCCGATCGGCTGCCTCTTTTTGGTAATCTGTTGGTTGGGTTGACAGCCCAAAAAGTTGCCCAACACCCAGTGCCTGCAAATCGGCGAAGTGATCGCGGAACGCGCAAGACTGCGGGGTGCAACCTCGAGCACCCGGTATCATGTCCCAGCCGTCAGGCAGCGCAACACCGGGCTGCCCAGTCATCGGGTAAACATACATAACGGTTCGGCCGGCAAGCAGAGATAGGTCGACGACTTGACCGTTAGTGGAGTGTAGTCCCACCGCAGGCAGCGCTGAACCTTCAAGATGATTTGCCATTCCGTCGTCTTGTGGAGCGGGAATGCTCGACCAGTCTACTTCAAGCAGGTTCGTCATATCTCATTTTACCAGGATCGTTAGAGTGATGCACCCAGATAGGCGATTGAGCAAGGCGGCGAAAGGATCGACATCAATCTGCTTGGGAAGCCAGTTAAGTGGGTCGCCCTTGACGAACGCTATACGGTGGCTCTCCGTCATCTCCCTGATGCAAAAGCTCAGTGACCGCCTCCTTAGGCATCGCGATCCGTTGAGATTTCGAAAGTGTGACAGCCGAACGGTTATGGCGCCGACTGAACGGCGGCTATTCATGATTTGCATCCTAAAAGCTGCCAGTCTCCTCCCCACCCAAACCAAGACATTCACCCGCGCCGGCACGTAGCGCTTGGGGCGGAAAGCGGAAAGGCAGGTTTTGGAGAGAGAATGCGTTTAGCTGCCGTTCCTAGGGTCATGTCGATGGCGGCAGCTTCGCGCTCCGATATCTCCATACACGTTGGCTTTGGCTTCTCCGGCATGCGGACACCCATTCACCACCAGCGGAGTCATTTGAAATGTTAAAACGAGATGGCGAAAACATTATCAGCTAAAGTACGAGCGATCGTGATTGCACCCGTGGCCAATAGTCTGTGCTCCGATGCCGAAAAGGAATGCTTTCAAAATCGGTGCGCATCAGGCCGGGCGTATCCACATAAACGATAGTCCCAATCGAAGCTCCGAAGCTGTGTTTGAAGTGATGCATCGATTTGACGGCGACGCCACACAGGCCACGCAGGTCGATACCGAGGCTCGTGAATAGGTCGATACCTAAAACTTGCTGGCGGCGAGAAATGAGGACGATGTCGATGTTACCTTCGGTTCGCACCCATGCAGACGGACCTAGCGCCGCGCGGCTGCCGAAATCATCCTGCCAATGTTCATCAAGTACGCGCATCACGGTTGCCCTGACGTCAACCGGGCTGCCAGACAGGCCACCTGTCTTTCCGCCCAAGCGCATCACGAACGTAGCCCCTTCGCCAGCTTCTCGGCAAATCTGCACAGCGCCTGGATCCCACAGCCCGCCTAGGGCAACGCGTTCCAAGCCCTTATCGATCAATCCGCGTAGAACGAAGGTGCTGTCCCCCATTGCGCCTCCACCAGGGTTGTCCGCCACGTCGGCCAGCACCATCGGGTGCTCGCCGTTCCAATCCGCAAGGTGATCGAGCGCTTCGTCAAGGGAGGTAAAGTGTGTTCCGATGCTCTCACGAATTTCGTACAGTTCGTGCGCAAGCTGACGCGCCAAAGCGTGTCCCCGGTCTTTGTCACCGTCGGTGAGCACCCACAGTTTAGAGCCCGCCTCAGCGACGTCGCCATAAGCCATGCCGTGCCCAAGCGAGACAGAAAGAACACCGAGCTCCGCCTCGCATACCCGCATCCGGTCAACGAAGCCTGCCATCGGCCCCTCGGTCGTCGGCCATAAGCCCATCATCCGGCAGTCGTGGACACCAAGGCACGGTGTTATCTCTCCGCGCGCCGCTGCAACCATCAAGTTGAAGGTTTTGACAGCGGTTTCGGCAATGTCGGTGTGCGGATACTCCTTGTATGCCACGATGATGTCAGTCGTCTCGCCCATCTGCCGCGTCAGATGACAGTGCGGATCGAGCGACACGCCGATCGGAACTGCCGGTCCGACGACTTTGCGGACCGCTACAAGTAGATCGCCCTCGCAGTCGTCGATATCATCGGTCGTCATCGCGCCGTGAAGCATCAGAAACACACCAGCGACGGGAAGTGCCGCTTTCAATCCATCGAGCAATTCGTCACGAAGTTGAATATACGCCGCATGCACCACCGGTCCCATCGGTTGGGCTGCGGCGCAGAGGCCCTCAACTAAAGTCACGCCCTGTTGAACGGCAGCCTCGCGGACGGCTTCGATTGCAGGTAGAATGCCCATGGGATCGGCAATGTCTTCGGTTCGGCGCCGGATTCCCTGTTCCTCAAAGGCGCCATATCCTGTCGGACAAACAGCAAAACTGTTGGTTTCAGCAAGCAGGCTGGCGAGAAATACGTTCATAATGCCCGATTTGACTCGCTGTTGCGCAATGGTCAATCTTGTTTCAGAATTAGCAAACGGGGATAGCTATGAACGACGCGGTAACGGTGACTTCCCGTCGGGGGTGGGCATTTGTCATCGTGCTGACCGCCGCGACGGTGATTTCATTTGTTCATCGCTATCTTCCTTCGGTGCTGGT
>JBMOGG010000276.1:0-3107 GCA_049318505.1 Sphingomonas sp.
GCGTCGAACTTCGGCAAGTGCCTGACCGAACGCTTCGGCGGCTTTAATGCCGCAGGCGCGCCGACCCCGCTGCCGGTGCAGAGCCCGTTCGGCAATGTTGGCAGCATCACCCCGTTCAGCCCGAAATTCCAGGGCAACTTGCGCGTGCGCTACGACTGGGCGGGCAAGGGCGGCATGGACTGGTTCGTCGGTGCCGGTGTCAACTACACCAGCTCGCAGTTCAACCAGCCCGCGACATACCCAGCGGGTGACGTCCCCGGCAACGGCAACGTGACCGGACCCAATGGGATCATCGTCCCGGCAACGACCGTGCTGCGCTACCAGATGCCGGGCTATGCGATGACCGACGCGCAGATCGGCTTCACGCGTGACAACTGGACATTGACGGTCTTTGGCGACAATCTGTTCAATACCCGGGCCTCGACGTTCACCAACTCGTCGCAGTACATCAAGACCTCGACGGTCGTGCGTCCGCTGACCTACGGCATCAAGATCTCGACCAAGCTGTGATCGATTGCCGATAACGGGAAAGGAAGGGGTGGTGTCTAAGGCGCCACCCCTTATCTTCTGGCGGCACCGCGGATTTGATAGAATCGCGGCGATTGCCGACAGGAAGTTGGGTAATGGCGACGCAAGTTGACCTGTCGGATGCTGGAATGACCCTGGTTTTACCGGAACCTGACACGCCGCCCGACGCAGACATCAAGGCCATCCATCTCCTTCAGGCCAAGGGAGACTATGCAGCGGCGCAAGTCAGGGCGACCCGCTTGCTAGGCGCTTACCCTTCGAATCGCGATCTGCTCGTTTCTTCTGCCCATTCGTTGCGGATGCTGAAACAAACTGATGCGGCGTTGGCCGCGCTGCAGCAGCTTGACGCGCATCATCCAAACTTCAGCCAGATGTATCTCGAGCGTGGCCTGTGCCATGTCGCGCGGCGGGATGCGCCTTGCGCCATCGCGGACCTGCGTACAGCCGTTGCGATCAATCCGGCCCTGACCATGGGATGGCACATGCTCGCGGGCCTGTACCGCATGACCGGCGACCTGGCGGGCGCAAATCTGGCAGAACGCCATTTCGCGCACCTCACCAGTCTGCCGCCACCGATTGTCCAGGCCAAGGTGCTCTATGGCGACAAGGAGATCGACGCCGCTGAAATGCTGATCCGCCGGTTTCTGCTGGAAGCCGGCGACCATCCCGAAGCGATGCGCCTGCTCGCTCAGATCGGCCATATGCGCAATGTGCTCGATGATGCAGAAACGCTCTATGCTGGTGTGCTGGCAATTGTACCGGATCATCATGAGGCGCGGCACGAATATGTCCAGGTGCTGATCGCGCGGCACAAATTTCCGCAGGCCGGTATGGAACTTGAGCCGCTGCTCAAACGCGATCCTGCCAATCATGCGTACCGGATACAGGCTGCGACCATTCAAGTCGGGCTCGGCGACTTTGAAGGCGTGATCCCGGTCTATCGCCAGATGCTGGGTGAAACCACCGGCGATACGCCTGAAGTGCGAATTCACCGTTCTGATCTCAACCTGTGGCTCGGGCATGCGCTCAAAACCGAAGGACACACCGACGCGGCTATTGATGCCTATCTGGCCGCGACTGCCGACCGGCCCGATTTTGGCGACGCGTGGTGGAGCCTTGCTAACCTGAAGACCTATCGCTTCGCGCCCGAATCAATGGCGGTGATGCGCCAGCGTCTCGACCATCCCGCCACTGCCGAGAATGACCGTATCCATATCGCTTTTGCTTTGGGCAAGGCGCTTGAGGACCAGGGCGACTATGCCGGGTCCTGGGCTGCCTATACGCAAGGAAGCACCCTGCACCGCACGGGCAATGGTTATATTCCCGACGTTTTCGAGACAAACACGCGCGAACAGCGGCGTGTTTGCACGAAGGAATTCTTTGCCGAACGCGCAGGCTGGGGCCTTGACGACCCGGCGCCGATTTTCGTGCTCGGCCTGCCGCGTTCAGGTTCGACGCTGATCGAACAAATCCTTGCCTCGCACAGCATGGTTGAAGGGACGCAGGAATTGCCCGATATCCAGCGCATCGTTCACGAATTGCAGGGCCGCGAAATCAATTTCGACGCGCCTCGCTACCCGGGCGTGTTGCCAGAGCTCGATGCGACCGCGATCGGCCGTTTTGGCGAACAATATATCGCCGACACGCTGCCCAACCGCACTTTGGGCCGTCCCTATTTCATCGACAAAATGCCGAACAATTTCCGGCACATCGGCCTCATCCACCTGATCCTGCCCAACGCAAAAATCATCGACGCGCGCCGTGGTGCGATGGCGTGCTGCTTCAGCAACTTCAAACAGCTGTTCGCGCAAGGGCAGGAGTTTACCTACGGGATCGAGGATATCGCCCGCTATTACCGGACCTATGTCGAGCTGATGGACCACTGGACGCGGTGCTGCCCGGACGCGTGCTGCGCGTGCAGCACGAGGATGTGATCGACTATCTCGAAGGCAGCGTGCGCCGGATACTTGCCTATTGCGGCCTCGAGTTTGAGACTGGTTGCATCGACTTTCACAAGACCAAGCGCAGTGTCCGCACGCCGAGTTCTGAGCAAGTACGCCAACCGATTTTCCGTGACGGGCTCGACCAGTGGAAGAACTTCTCACCTTGGCTCGATCCCTTGAGGGCCGCACTCGGCCCTGAACTCTCAGCGACTTGAAGGACTGACAATGGCATTTGCACCGACGACGGGCGCCACGATTGATGAGTCCAAGCTGCCGTCGGTAGGGGTGCGCTGGTACGTTCTGTTCATCATGATGCTGGCCTACACGATCAACATTGCCGATCGTTATGTGATGTCGACCGTGCTCGAGCAGATCCGGCTTGAACTGCATCTGACCGACAGCGGCGTGGCTTTCCTGACCGGCGTGTCGCTCGCGCTGTTCTACTGCGGCATGGGCATTCCGCTGTCGTGGATCGCGGACCGGTGGAACCGGCGCAATCTTCTGGCAATCTCGATCACCGTCTGGTCGGCGATGACCACGCTTTGCGGGCTCTCGCGCGGCTATTTCGACCTTTTGCTGGCGCGGATTGGCGTTGGCATCGGCGAGGCGGGGGGAACGCCGTCGTGCAACTCGATC
>JBMOGG010000277.1:0-3101 GCA_049318505.1 Sphingomonas sp.
CTGATCATCGCACAGATCAAAGTCGTCGAGGACGAGCGCGCTGCGCTCCTCGCGGAGGTTCTGTCAGACCTGTGTGGCAGCCGGGGCGGGAGGCTGATATCTCGGCGTGATGAGCCGCAAATCGAGCTCCAAGCCGCCCAGCCCGTTCCGGTATTTCAACTCGTCACCTGAGATAATCCGCCTGGTCGTGCTCGTGTATGTGCGATTTCCGCTGTTGCTGCGAAACGTGGAAGATCTCTTGTTCGAGCGCGGCATCGATTTTTGTCACGAGACCGTGCGTTTTTGGTTGAATCGGTTTGGGCCGATGTTCGCAGGAGAAGTGCGCCGCCGGCGGGTCAATGGCCTGCGCGGGCTCCGGCACGGGAAGTGGCATCTCGACGAGATGTTCGTGAAGATAAATGGCGAGACACATTACCTCTGGCGCGCCGTCGATCACGAGGGCGAAATTCTCGAGAGCTACGTGACCAAGACCCGCGAGAAGAAGGCTGCACTGGCCTTCATGAAGAAGACGCTGAAGCGCCATGGCTCCCCCGCTTCGATCGTCACCGATGGCCTCAAATCTTACCGGGCCGCGCTCCGTGTTCTCGGCGCTCCCAACAAGCAGGTGATCGGTAGGCACGCCAACAACATCGTCGAGAACAGTCACCTCCCTCTGCGAAGACGGGAACGGGCGATGCTCAGATTTCGACGAATGAAGTCGTTACAAAAGTTCGCCTCGGTTCATGCCAACGTCCACAATCACTTCTCTTCAGAACGCCACATCGTCGATCGTCAGACCTATAAACAGCGCCGCTCAGCAGCGCTCGCCGAGCGGCGTCAGCTCGCCAGCTGACCCGCCAACATCAAAGACCAGACTGCATCGTGGGGAGAGTGGTTCGCATAAGACTGACAGCGCCCCAAAGTGCTGTCGATAAGGTTCACATGAAGTGCGATACTCTCATGCGGTTGACGTCGCCTTAAGTTTGAGTGTGACAACACAGCACAATGCGCATTCTACACGTTCTCGACCACAGCCTGCCGCTCCATAGCGGCTACACCTTCCGGACGCGTGCGATCTTGAAGGCGCAGGTGGCACGCGGCTGGGACGTGATGGGCGTGACGGGCTGGCGCCATTATGCCGATGGCCCCGACCCGGAGGTTGCAGACAAATTGACATTTGGTCGCACGGCAAAGGGTCTCAGCGCCCCGGCGCCGCTTGGCGAGTTGCTGGAGATCAACGCTTTTTCGCGCCGCATCGGTCGTGCAATCGAGAGCTTCAGGCCTGATATCGTCCATGCCCATTCGCCGGTGCTCGGCGCACTTGCCGCCTTGAATGCGGTGAGCGCGCGGAAATTGCCGCTGGTCTATGAGATCCGGGCATTTTGGGAGGATGCAGCGGTCGGCAACGGGACGGGCACTGAAGGCAGCGTACGCTTTCACTTGACGAAGGCGCTGGAGACCTGGGCGGTCAAGCGCGCCGATGCGGTTGCGGTAATTTGCGAAGGGCTGCGCAGCGACCTCGTCGCGCGGGGCATCTCCGCTGACAAGATCGTGGTGTCGCCCAACGGCGTTGACCTCTCGCTTTTCGGCGCACCAATGCCGCCGGACCCAGTGCTGGCGGCTGAGCTCGGTCTCAGCGGGGCCGAGGTGGTTGGCTATATCGGCAGTTTCTACGATTATGAGGGGATCGACACGCTGATCGCGGCCATGCCCGCGTTGGTCGCCGCGCGTCCGACGGTGAAGCTGCTTCTGGTTGGCGGCGGCCCCATGGAGCCAGCCTTGCGCGCGCAGACGGCAGCCTCGGCCGTGGCGGATCGTATCGTGTTTGTCGGGCGCGTGCCTCACGAGCGCGTCGAGGATTATTACGCGCTCACCGACGTGCTCGCCTATCCACGCAAGAAGATGCGGCTGACAGACCTGGTGACGCCGCTGAAACCGCTGGAGGCTATGGCGCAGCGGCGGCTGGTCGTGGCGTCGGACGTCGGCGGCCATCGCGAGCTAATCGAACATGGCGTCACCGGCACGCTTTTCGCTGCCGACGATCCCGCCGCCGCGGCAGCGGCATTGGTGGGCGTGTTTGCCGACCGGCCGAATTGGGAGGCGCGCCGCGACCGGGCGCGCGACTTTGTTGAGGCGGAGCGAGACTGGGCATCTAACATTGCGCGTTACGAACCTGTTTACCAAAAGCTTTTAGTAACGGCACGGTAACAAGGACCGCATTCATGGCTAAACGCCGGAATTTGATCGACCGATTGCCCCTGGCCCCCGTATTTGCCCTGCTTTTTGGTGCCGCCGTCGCCATCGTGATCGCTTCCCTACCGCAATGGCGATTCGAACAGGCGATCGAATGGACCGGGCTGGGATCGCTGTTGTCGGTCGCACGCCCTCCGCTGGGGCTTAAAGCGCGTTTGCTTGCCGTTATGTTGGGCTTTGCCCTTGTCGCCATCATCGTCTGGTTCGCGGTCACAGCGGTCGAGCGGGCGCTCAGGCTGCGTGTAGCGCAGGACGATAACGAGGAGTTTCTGGACCTTGCGGCTTTTGCAGAAAGCTTGCCGCCCCTTGAAAAGCCGCGCCGCCCCATCTTTGCCGACAAGGAATTGGGCGCGCCCTTCATGTCGGACGAAGCGTTAAAGACAGTACCAGTACCTCTGCCTGTTTTCTCGCCTGCTCAAGCTGTGCCGGCTCAGCCGCTCGTCGACGTCGTGGCACCACGTGCGAGCTGCGTCCCTCAAGTGCTGATGGAAACCCCAGGTCTGGAAGCGTTGCTTGACGTTGCGGAATTCGACCTGCCGCCTGCGCCACCCGCTTTTCCCGAAGCCCAAAGTGAAAGCAGCATCGATACGTTGATCCGCCGGCTTGAGGCCGGGTTGGCCCGCCGCGCCGGACCTCGTCCGCCCAACCCGCCTTCGACCACCCCGAGCCCGATCCCGGTGATACGCGACCTGCCCGAACGCAATCGCGAAACGGAAGGTCATCGCCAAGCGGATGGACCCAACGAAACCACATCAACCCGTGCGCTCGGCACGCTGGGACGCCTTGCCGCCCGCCAAATGGCGATCTGATCACATACTGATTGCAACCACGTCGACGTTCAGTCGGCCCGCGCCGCCGGTCGCACATGG
>JBMOGG010000278.1:0-3097 GCA_049318505.1 Sphingomonas sp.
AGTCGACAATGATCAGCCGCATCACAACTCAAAAATGGGGGTAGAAGCGCACACCGTATGCTCACCAGCGGTGCCTTGTTCTTTCATATTATCAACGGTTTAACGAGTGCACCAATGTGGTGCATAATGCACCTATTTGGTGCAGACTGTCCAGAAATGTCCATTATTGGCGGATTTAGGCCGTTTTTGTCCATCGCCTTCTGCACCGGTTTGGTTCGCGAAGGTGCTTTTCCCGCTTGATTTAGCTTGACCTAGGCCGGGCGCTCACTTACCGTTAGGGGGCTTTCCGCAGGTCCCACCAGCACTATCCAAAGGTGCTGGTTTTATGTCTTTACTTAGGATGTCGATCTCGTTCAGCGAGACGCAAGTCCATCGGGTTGACCAGCTCTGCATTTTGCGGGGCACAACAAGATCACACGTCGTACGCGACGCGATCGAACTCTATCTCGCTCAGCAGGGAGCGCGATCCGCCAGCCTTGAGCGGATAGCGATGACCAGCGAATTCACGCAGGTCGCTGTCGATATCATGATCAGCGAACAGATGCCCGAACGGCGCGAGGATATCCTTGCAACGGTTCAGGACCGCATGGAGAAATACCATGCGTAGTGCGGCCCGATCAGACCTCAGGCACGGGCGTGAGAACCTGCCTCTCAAGCATCACTCAGCGCGCGGGAAGACACCAAGAAACTCCGGGAATTTCACGCGCGGCGGACAGCTCGTAGCGCACGAATGGCTGATGTTTCTGGGTGCTGCCAAAATCCCTTTCCTGATATGGCTCGCGGTCGTCGTCGTCGTCTACTGGATCATCATGGCCTCGGTGATGGGCGAACACGAGATCCAGCTCGTCAGCTGGCGGGTCGGATCGGCCTTGTGGACCTGGATGGATTTCAGCCCCCTGAAACCCATGAACATCGTACTTGCCGACGATAGCGTCCGCCGGGTCTCTATCGGCTATATTCCCTATGTCCCCGACGTCCAGATCGCGACAACAAAGGCACTCAACGCGCTTGCCGGATCGCTTTTCGGTGGAACGCTGATCGCACTCCCAGCGTCGGCCTGGTTTATCGGCTATGCAAACCGACAAGGCGGCAAGATTCTCGACGAGCGTCACGAGCGCGGGGCCTTGCTCGTCGATCGCAACATCCTCCTTGCTGACGTGCTCGCCCATAATATGCGAGAGTTTCAGAAGAAGGCCGCTGTGCTGTTCCCTGGGCTGAAACCCAAAGCGGTGCTCGCGCTGCCATTTGCCGATCGCAAGGCTGCAGGGCTGCACCACCCCTATACGCTTGGCGGGGTCCCTTATCCTTATGGGCTCGAGCAGAGTCACACAGTGATCATTGGGACGACAGGGTCTGGCAAAACTACCCAGATGAAAAGCATGGTCGCCGAGATGCGCGCGCGGGGCGACAGTGCCGTTATCTTCGACCTGACGGGGTCTTTCATCGAGAGCTTCTACAACCCAAAAACAGACTGGATATTGAACCCCGGAGATGCGCGGTGTCCATGCTGGTCGGTGTTCGAAGACTGCACAACAGAGGCCGAGTTCACTGCCGCGGCACAGGCACTCATTCCGCACGACGGCGGGGGGTCGGACCCGTTCTGGATCGTATCGGCGCGACTGCTGTTCGTGCAAATGTGCCTGAAGCTGCAGGAATTCGGTCTGACGACCAATCAGGCGCTTGCCGACAATTTGATCAAGACCGATCTTAAGCGGCTTCACAAGATTCTTTTGGATACGTCGGCCTCGCCACTGACGTCACCCGATGCCGCTAAAATGGCTGAGTCAATCCGCTCGGTCTATGTCGCGAACGCGAACGCCTTGAGCGCCATTCCTCAGGACGGAGAAATCTTCTCGATCCGCGAATGGGTGCTTGCCAAAAACAAGCCCGGCAGCATCCTGTTTGTCAGCGCGCGCTACGTCGATCTACCGCTCTACAAAACCCTGCTGACCTTGTTCCTCGACATTGCTGTCAACACGCTGATGACGTTGCCGCGCACTCAATCCTTGCGCACCTGGTATATGTTCGATGAGCTGGGGGCGTTGCACCGGCTGCCAGCGATCGAGAATGGTCTCCAGACCGCACGCGGGTTCGGTGGTGCGATGGTGCTCGGATTGCACTCGTTCGCGCGTTTGCAAGCCGTCTACGGCCGCGAGGGGGCCGAGAACATGGCGAGCCTCACCGGCTCGAAGCTGATCCTTAAAACAGGCGACCGCAAAACCGCCGAGACGTGTGCCGAATTTATCGGGCATCGCGAAGTTCGTCAGATGGACGAAGCCTATAGCTACGGCAACAATCCGTTGCGCGACGGGGCCACGATCACGCCCAAGAAAGAGATTGCGCCGCTCGTCATCCCCGATGACATCACCAATCTTCCTTCGCTCCACGGTTTCGTCAAATTCCCCGATGGCTTCCCTGCGGCGCGCGTCGAACTCCAGTGGACCGCCTATCCGGATGCCGCGCGCGGGTTCGAACCGCGGACGCCGCCACCGGTTGGTCCACGGGATGCCGGCAATCCACTCGGGCAGCTGCCAAAACCAAAGCCGGGGGGTGGCGACGGCGGAGGTCCTGAAGAAGCGGCCACGACGCCTGGACATGAGCGCGATACCACAGTCGACGGGTCTGTCCGCGATGCCTTTGTACGGCGCGAACTGTCGGCGAAGGCAGCACAAGCACTGGCAAAGCTAAGCGATCCCGAACCCGAACGAGCCGACCTCGAGCGCCAAGCGCAGGTGCCTGCCGAAATTCCGGCAGACCAAGCTATCGAAGACGATCGATTGGTGAATGTAGACGTACAACGTCATGCACGTGATCGGGGCAGTAAGCCCGGGTCTGTCGAGCGACGCGTGATTGAGAATGTCGAAGAGCGTCAGGCTGCAATGCAGCGGGCACTCGATAGCGAGTTCAGCCTCAGTGCCGAACCCGAAAACGACATCGAAATCGACTGATGCTGTCGATGGCACCCGTTGGGAGCGCTGGCGGTGCTGCGAAGTATTTTGCGGCCGACAACTACTACACGCTCGACGAATCGGCCGAGGAGTCTCTCTGGTATGGCGAAGGGGCAGTGTTGCTCGGACTGGCCCCTGAAGAGGTCGAC
>JBMOGG010000279.1:0-3090 GCA_049318505.1 Sphingomonas sp.
TGATGATGCCGCCAGCGGTCTTTTCTTCCGCTTCGATGCGGCGGACCAGCACGCGATCGTGCAGGGGTCGAAATGCCATATGTTTGCCCTCTCAATTGCGCCCCGCCTATCGCGGGGCCAGAACCTGTGCGTTAGCACTCAACAGATGTGAGTGCCAACAACGGTCATATGTGCATGCGTGTAGCGAGCTTCAACGGGTCCGCTCCCAAAAGACATGATAAATTTTCGCTGCCCAACATCGTCCGCATCATTGCACCGCAGCATCGATCAACAGATTCACCGAACTGTCTCCGTCCGGTCTTTGTTTCGCCATTGAAAGAACATCAGGGCGACGTTGATTGGTCGCTACGGGCCTCCCGAACTTTAAGGGGCTAAAACCATGACGAAATCGAATCTGCATATGTCGACGGCGATAATGACGCTCGCATTGGCGACATGCCTTGCTTCGCCTGCCTGGGCTGCAGCCCCTGAAGCGCCCGCAGCAGAGGCGGCAGAAGGCGAAGGCCTGGCCGACATCATCGTCACAGCGCAAAAGCGGTCGGAAAACCTGCAGCAGACGCCAATAGCTATTTCGGTGCTGGGAAGCGAGGGGCTGGTCAACCGCCACGTCCAGTCACTCGTCGATCTCGGTGACGGGGCGATCCCGTCGCTGAAAGTCGCGCCGTTCTTTTCGCGTCCGGGCGCACTGATCATCAACATTCGCGGCGTTGGCGTGCTGTCCGACAGCAACCAACCTGCGCGCGATCAGGGCGTCGGCGTTTATGTCGACGGCGTTTATCTCGGGCGTGCGCAAGGGCTGGGTACGGCCTTGTACGATGTTGCAAACATCGAAGTCCTGAAAGGGCCGCAAGGCACTCTGTTCGGTCGCAATACCGAAGGCGGCGCGGTCAGCATCGTGACCAAACGCCCGAGCGGCGAGTTCAAGATGAATGCAACGTTTGGCGCCGGCAATTACGGCAGCCACAAGGCCGAAGTTCATGTCGATCTGCCCGAGTCAAATAACATCAGCCTCAAGTTCGATGGCAGCCTAACGCGCCGCGACGGGACCGTGAAGAACCCTTACGGGCAAGGAGCGCTCGACTATAACAGTTTCGACAAGCGCGGTTTCCGTGCCGAAGTGCTGTGGAAGCCGACGACCGATTTCAGCGTCGATTACGCGTTCGACATCGCCTATGACGCGACCAGCACGCTTTACTTCCAGCAGATCACGCGCGGTACGGGCCTGACTGCCGCAGAGGCCGGGAACACTTTACCCGTCCTGCCCAACCATGTTGCCGCCATCTATCGGCTCGAGCCAAAACGCGCGAAGGTTGCTGCGGTCGGTGGCCCGCAGGAAGCCAGCGTCGGCAAGACGACCGGTGTCCGGCTGGGCCTCGATTGGGATGTTACGCCCTCGCTCAAGCTTAAATCGATCACTGCCTACCGGGCGCTGACGCAGACCCAATACGACAACGCCTCGGCGGCTACGTCGGTGCAACAGGCCGCGACGGTCGCCAACCCGACGCCCAGCTTCCTCAACTTCCCCTTCGCGCGCTACAGCATCGCGCCGTTCCGGCAGAACCAGTTCAGCCAGGAAATCCAGGCCATCGGCGAGTTCGCCCGGGTGAAGTATCAATTCGGCGCACTCTACTATAAGGAAAATGTCGAAGACAGCGCGCAGGCACCCAACACCCTGCAGTTCCTCGACGCGGCGGGGGCCACCTTCGGTCCCTGTAATGCCGTGCTCATCGCCAGCTGCCGCCCCATCGTCCAGCGCGCCAGCCACGTCACCACAACGAGTATCGGCGCCTATGGGCAGGCGACATACACGCCGCCGCTGCTCGATGACCATCTTCACCTGACCGTCGGCGGCCGCTGGACGCGCGACAAAAAGGTCGGAAGCCTGTTCACGATCAACGGTGCTCTGCCGGTCATCCCTGTCAACGGCGTCAACGTTACCGGTGCCATTCCGCTAAACGCGTCCTGGTCGCGGATCGACCCGATGGTCAATCTGTCCATCGACGTCTCCGACGATGTCCATATCTACGGCAAGTGGAGCACTGGCTATAAGTCAGGCGGCGCAAGCTCACGATCGCTGAGCTATCGCCGGTTCGATCCCGAAACGGTCTCGATGTTCGAACTCGGGTTCAAGAGCGAATTCTGGGACCGGAAAGCCCGCCTCAACCTTGCTGCCTATGTTGGCACCTATAAGGGTATTCAGCTCGACTTCGCCGGTTTGTACGAGGACATCATCAACGGCGTGCGCGTGGCAACGACGCGTACCACGCTCGACGTCGTCAATGCGCCCGGTACGGGCAAGCTCAAGGGCTTTGAAGCCGACCTGACCCTGGCTCCTGCCAGCGGCCTGACACTGACGGCCAGCTATGCTTATAACAGCGTCAAGATTCCTGACACGCTCAACCCGTTTCCGCAGCCCAACAATAACGGACAGCCGTTCACGGTGCCGCTCCCCATCTATCAGGTCTATACGCCCACGCATTCGGCGAGCGGTGCGATCGATTACGAACTGCCGCTTGAGGGATACTCGCTGCTGGCGCATGTCGACGGCAACTACGACTCCGGTTTTTATGCGAACTACACTGATGCGAACTATAACAATCTGACCCGCGCAGTTGTCTTCAAGCAGCCCAAAGGCGAGGCCGCGCTTACGTTCAACGCCCGCCTTGCCGTAGCCGATATCGACCTTGGCAAAGGCGATGCCAAGCTGACTGTCTCGATTTGGTCACGCAACTTGTTCAACCGGCAGCATCTTTTCTACAAATCGGGCAGCGCAGCCGCCGGCATTAGCGGCTTCTTCAACGATCCGCGTACCTTCGGGATCGAAGCCAACATCAAGATGTAAGGAACCAACGACATGGCCATCGGGCGCTTCTTTCTGTTCGTCGCGGCATTTGCTGTTCAGGCGACGCCAGCATGGGCGCTCGGTGATGCCAAAGTCGTACGCGATGGCGGTGCGCTGACCGTCAGCTGGACGGCGAAGAAACCGGTCGATGTCTATGTCGCTGACCGTGCCGATGCGGCACCGACGGCGGCGAAGCTGGTGTCGCGCGCCGATGGCGATGGCACATTCACGATGTCCGATGCCGGGAC
>JBMOGG010000280.1:0-3089 GCA_049318505.1 Sphingomonas sp.
GCAAAAACGCAACGTGCTGGTGCACAAGTTCGTCTGCCGGGGAACGCTCGAAGAGCGGATCGATGAAATGATCGAAGCAAAACAGCAAATGGCCACTCAGTTGCTGGGGGGCGGTGGTGGCGAGATCAATCTCACAGAATTGGGGGATCGCGCACTGCTCGATCTGGTCAGGCTTGATCTGTCCAGCGCGATAACGGAGCCGGTATGAGCTACTGGGGATACAAGCCTTACGTGCCGGTGGCACAGCGGCGGGCCAACGCCGCAAAACAGGTCAAGCTCCTGTTGAAAAAGGGACAGAAAGTTTCGCCAGTTGTCATCGAAGGTCGGCGCATCGTGGCAAGTTTCTGGGGCAAGGCGTGGTGTGAGAACCTTGAGCGCTATTCCGATTATGCCAATCGCCTCCCGCGTGGGCGTACTTACGTCAGGAATGGTTCGGTCGTCGATCTTTCAATCGCGGAGGGTAGCGTCAAGGCTCTGGTAAGCGGTTCGCAGATTTACGAGGTATGTATCGACATCGCCCCGGCCGCCGCGAAACGATGGCATAAGATTTGCGCCGATTGCACCGGCTCGATTGGCTCGATCGTCGAACTGTTGCAGGGAAAATTGGCGAAACAGGTGATGGAACGGGTTTGCCGGGAGGGTGACGGCCTGTTCCCCGGCCCCCGGGAAATCACGATGACTTGCACGTGCCCCGATTGGGCCGGGATGTGCAAACATGTTGCCGCTGCGCTCTATGGTGTCGGAGCAAGGTTCGATGTCGATCCGGATGCACTTTTCACGCTGCGTGGCGTTGATCGTAACGAGCTCATCGCTCTCGATGTTGATACGCCCATGACAGAACGGGCAGCGACGAACGAACGTGTCTTGGCCGACGACGATATGGCTGCCCTATTCGGCATTGAACTGGAGGCTCCGCTGCTATTGGCGTCCACTGCTCCAGGCCAGAAAAAGCTGCCAAAGGCCATCTCCGAGAAGCGATCGACCCGTAAATCTGGCGTGACGGGAAAGCTGCAAGGGGTAGGGGAAGATCTCAAGTCGCCCCGAGGCGTAACCACGGCGGGTAAGCAAGCACGTGCTCCCTTGTCGCAGGATGCCCCACTATTGGTGGCACGGTCGGCCCTAAGCCAGAGCGCTAAGCCGCTTGTGCAAGATCATGAAGAGGCAGGAGCAGACACCGGCAATGTTGACAGGAAGGCAAGTCGCGTCACAGCTCGAGGCTCAGCCTCGCGTTTGCGAGAGCAGTTTGTAAGGCTTTCGGAGCGCAAAAAACGCACGGAAGAATCTCAAGGCAGAGGTAGTGGCCGGCGTAGATAATGCCAACAGGCAGCAATGTTCATGACCTGAACTCATATGTCGGACAGCTACGCACAGTTCTTGTCATGCCCCCATATCGTCTTTCAGGTCGTCGACGACGGCTGTTGCGGTGTCGTCGTCGATTTTAATCGACTGGAGGGCTTTGAACAAGCTGGCCTGCATCGAAGATCCTTTCGAGAAATGAGCCAAGGGGCGACGCGGTCGCGCCGCCCCCCGGGGTGTCAGAGGAAGTGGATGCGGTCGGCGATGACTTCGCAGCCGTAGCGTTCGACGCCGCCATTATCGGTCCACTTGGTATAGTGAAGGCGGCCTTCGACGGCGACCATGTCGCCCTTCGACTTGTGCTCGCCAACCGATTTCGCGGTTGTCCCGAAGGCAGTCACGCGGTGATACTCGACCTCTTTTGCCGTGTAGCCGTCCTCCTTGTAGGTGCGGCCTTCGCTGTCGAGCTTCACCCGGTCGGTCGCGATCGACAGATTTGCCACCTGGGTATTGGTGGTCGACCGGATTTCGGGATCGCGTGTCAGGCGGCCGATGAGAGTGACGTTGTTCATCATGATCGTTCTCCAAATTGCCCGGCGGCCTTTCCTGCCGGTGTCACGAATTGGCGGAGCGCTGGACACCGGCACACCGGAGCAAAGCGCAGGGGAACCGCTTGTCGCGACTGGCGCGGGCAGCTGCGCAGCAGCAACACGGGTCGCTAGAAGTGGTTGTGCCGGTGGGAGGCGGTCTGCATGTGGTGACAGCGACTGGTCAGGAATGCCGTGCGGCGTTTGACGGTTAAGGTCATGTGGCGTCACGAACCCGTTGCCTGATTGCCCCGAGATTCAGACCATGCCCAGTTCGGCCTGTCGTTCGCGATCGTTGAAGATATCTGCAGCCCAAGGTTCGACCCAGAGGGCGGTTATGTCGTCATGGTCGAGCTCGCCGTTGCTGACGGCTTCGCGGATTTCCTCGCGGGCGAGCATAAGCGCGCGGTGCCATGGATCGCGGGGCCGCTCGTTGCGCACCACGGGGATGTTCCTCGGGGTCGAACGTTTGGCCTCGAGTGTCTGGGCGACTTGGCTGTGCGTCCTCTGCTTGAGATGGGCGGCGGCAAGGCATCAGCCTTGTCTCAGCCGATAAAAGTGACTCCACCGGGCATTGAGACTCCGTCAGGCCCTTTCTGAACTTAGCTTCGCGATCGGTCGACCAGGCGTCTTCGCTCGCGCGCGTCCGCGTTCGCCCAAGCGGTCGCGTCGATACCAACCGGGCACGGTGGCGCCGGCATCGGGCGTGGTCTGGTCGCTGGCAGTTGCATGTCGACCGCGACCGCCGACAGTGCGCATGGTTTTGCGTCGCACTGTGCGCAGCGAAACCGATAGGGAGCGATGTCGAGGGAGGTGTTCCACCCGGCGCTGGCAAAGAAGCGGGCAATGGCGTGCGGATCGAACGTGGCGCTGTGCCCACACGCTGGGCAGGTCGCGCGGAGCAGCACACCCCGGCTCGCTAGATCTTCAATGCGTTTCAGCTTCACAAGGCCCATTAGCCTAGTGAACGAAAAGGGAACGATCTGACAAGTGGGTAGCGTCCAGCCTGGCGCATAGACAGGCAACTGGCGCACCCTGGAATGTCTTATTCTGGGTGGGAAGGAGACTGGCAGCTTACGGGCGCTCAGATGACGTAAGCTGCCCTTCGTTCACCGGGCACTTACCCCGTTGGTGCTGGGGATTGCGCTGCATCTCGACCGGACGAGGTGACCGGGATCATCTTATCGGCCTGACTAATCGCGAGCT
>JBMOGG010000281.1:0-3085 GCA_049318505.1 Sphingomonas sp.
AGAACTGGCTGTTGGCGCTGTTCGGGTTCGACGAGCGCGCCATCGAGCAGACACCGCGGACGTGCTTCTCGCCCGAAAATTCGGCCTTCAGATCGGGCTGCTTCGATCCGCCCATGCCGGTGCCGGTCGGGTCGCCGCCCTGCGCCATGAAGCCGGGGATGACGCGGTGAAAGACGACGCCATCGTAAAAGCCGTCATTTGCCAGTGCCGCGATACGCTCGACATGGCCGGGGGCGAGGTCGGGACGCAGCTTGATGACGACATCGCCGCCGGAATCAAGGGTCAGGGTCAGGGTTTCGGCCATCTTTTCTCTCCAAAAGGTCCGGCGCTTTAGCCTGCCAGCGGAAAAGCCTCAAGTCGTGCGCGCAATTCAGGCGGCAAGGGTGCGGCGCCGGTCTCGCCGCGGTGAACGAGCACCGAATCGCACAGCGCGATGCAGATGCCCTTCTGGAACATGCCCATCGCGCAGCGAAAGCTGGAGTTGCCGATGTTTTCGACTGCGTAGGTCAGGGTCAGCGGGTCGGGGTAATGGCCTTCGCCCAGGAAATCGACTGCGACATGCGCCACCAGATAGCGCGGCCGCACCGATAGCGGCCGGTCGGTGATCAGGCTCCAGTTGAAGCGGATGCGGGCTTCTTCGAAAAAGCGCGTGATCGCGACATTGTTGAGGTGGCGGTTGACGTCCATGTCCGAAAACCGCGTCTGCAACTCCACCGACCAGGGGTAGTTGGCGGCGACCAGCCGGCGCGGGTCCTGCCTCATCGCAGCGTGTACCGGATCGGCAGCGTCTTGCGGCCCGACACGAAATTGGCGATCGAGTTCTTTGGCTCACCTGCCAGTTCGACTGCTGCGATGCGCGGCAGCAGTTCGGCGAAGAGCAAGCGGATTTCCAGCCGCGCCAGGTGCAGGCCCAGGCACATGTGCACGCCGTTGCCGAAGGCGGTTTGCGGATTGGGGCTGCGATCGACCTTGAACTGGAACGGGTCGGCAAACACCCGCTCGTCGCGGTTGCCCGAGGCATAGAACATGCACAGCCCGTCACCGGCCTTGATCGATTTGCCGCCCAGTTCGCAATCCTCGCTGGCGGTGCGCATGAAATGCTTCACCGGCGTGACCCAGCGGATCATCTCTTCGACGGCGCTGGGCAGCAGCGACGGATCGGCCTGCAGCTTGGCCAACTGGTCGGGGTTGCGGATCAACTGCTCAAAGCCGCCGGCGGCGGTGGAACTGGTGGTGTCGTGCCCGGCGGTGGCGGTAATGACGTAATAGCTCATCGCCTCGCGGTCGCCGATGGGTTCACCATCGACCATGCCATTGGCGATGATCGTCGACAGATCGTCGCGCGGATTGGCGCGGCGATCGGCAGTGATCGCGCCGAAATAGGCGAAATACTCCTGTGCCAGCTTGAACAGGTCGACCTGCGGATTGCCGCTGCCGGCCTGATAGCCAATCCCTTCGGTGATGAGTTTCGACCGCGCCACGACATCGGGGTCCTGTGCACCGAACATTTCCTGAGTCATGCGCAGCATCATCGGCTCGTCGCTTTCGGGCACGCCGAGGATGCGCATGATGACGCGCAAGGGGTAGAAGAGCGCGACTTCATTGACGAAATCACACGCCGTGCCCAGCGCCGCCATGCGATCGACATGGTCTTTCGCTACCGCGCTGATCATCGGTTCCAGCTTGCGCAGGTTGGCCGGCAGGAACCAGTCATGCGTCAAGCGGCGCAATTTCATGTGTAGCGGGTCGTCAAGGTCGACCAGGCTGCGGAACAGATGCGTGTCGCCAACGGTATCCAGCGTCCATTTTTCCGCCTCGGCCGGAGCCAGATAGGTGCGCTGGCTGTTCGTGAAGCGGCTGTTGGCCTTGCTGACAGTGGTGATGTCGGCGTGGCGTGTGACGGCCCAGAACGGGCGAAAGCCGGTCGGTTCGCACCAGTGTACCGGGTCGTCGCGGCGCAAACGCGCGTAAACGTCATGGACGCTGTCGTCCGCGGTGGCTTCGGGATTGACGAGGATATTGTCGTCATTGGCGCAATCGAAGCCAGGGAAGGGCATGATAGGGTCGGCAAACGCTGTGGCCATCGGTGTCGCTCCTACTGGCTGCGGCCGCGCGCCTGGACGGCAGCGCGGGCGGATTCGACGGCGGCGGCAGAGACTTGTGCATTGGCGGCAGTGCCGCGTTCTGCCTCCAGCGCCAGCCCGGCGCCAAAGGTCGTGGCATAGCCGTCCCCGATCAGCCGCTTGTAGGCGGCACTGAATGCCGGATCGATGCTCGCCATGTCGGCAGCGAGGCGGCGGGCGGCGGGCAACAGTTCATCGGCCGGCACGACGCGGTTGACCAGCCCCCAGGCGCAGGCCGTCTGGGCATCGAGGAAATTGCCGCTCAGCGACAGTTCCCGCGCCCGGTATGGCCCGATCAGGCGCGACAATTTCTGTGACAGGCCCCAGCCCGGCATGATGCCGACGCGGGCATGGGTGTCGGCAAAGCGCGCGCGCTCGCTGGCGATCAGTACGTCACAGGCCAGCGCGACCTCGAAGCCGCCGGTGATGGCGACGCCGTTGATGGCGCTGATACACGGCTTGGTCAGCTGCTCAATGGCCTTGACCGGGTTTTCGTCGGCGGTTTCGGCATTGGCGGCGCCCAGGCCGTCGTTGCCGAGTTCCTTGAGGTCGAGCCCGGCGGTAAAGGCGCGATCGCCAGCGCCGGTCAGGATGACGACCCGCACGCTGGCATCGGCCTCCAGCCGGCGCATCGCCGCCGCCAGCCCGGCGCGCACGGCGCGGGACAGCGCGTTCATCGCCTCCGGGCGGTTCAGCGTGACGGTCGCCACCGCACCATCGATGGCAACCAGAACAACATCTTCAGACATGCGGCGACTCTCCCCTTGCCGGCACCCTAGCGCATTGGGCGCGTCTGTGTCCTGTCGTTGCGAACAGGGTGTCAGCGTCGCCGCAGGATGATGTAGAAGGCGCCGCCGCCGCCGTGCCGCGGATGCGCCGGCCGCAACGCCGCAATGCGGCTGCGATGCGCGCCGCTGTCGAGCCAATGGTTGATCTCGGCCTTGATCCGCCCTGGCCGGTCG
>JBMOGG010000282.1:0-3071 GCA_049318505.1 Sphingomonas sp.
CGCCGAGCGGGTGAGGGTGTCTCGTCCTGTCCGTGAGTGCTCACCGCCGAAACGCGCCTACACCCTCACCCGGCGCGCTGGCGCGCGTCTCGCCTCTCCCGCAGGCGGGAGAGGGGGGAGTTGAGTATAGTGTCCCCGGAATTTCCGGACGTGCCACCAACGGGCGCAATGTCCTCTCCCGATGCACGGGAGAGGACAGGCTTCATCGCTGCCGACCGGCGAACGGCCGACGTCTGGAAGGTCTCTTGCTGGTGGTCAGCACCCGCTGCCGCAGTCTCGGCAGACTGCGCCCTGCAAGCCTTGCCAACAGACTTCGCAGCGGCGTGAATTGCCTTGTACAACGCAAAAGCACTGGCCGCTGCAGCCCGCTGCGGGCGTTGCTGTATGGCTCAATTGAGCGCCGATCATGACTCTGAGTTCCTTGCTGCCAAAGTCGGCGAGTCTGCATCGCGCTTGGTGGGGTAATCACGAAGGTAACAGCCAAGCGCAGGGCTGGATGCCAGCGCGGTATTTGGCGGAGCCTGATATGTCGCGGCGGACGGTCGTGTTTCGTAAGTTTAGCTATTGAAATGAATCAAAATAGCAACTTTAGTCTCCCAATTGGATTCAAGAGCGAGATAACAAAGCATGGCAGAAAGTCGATTCTATCTTAGAGATTGAGTAAGATGCTATTTTCTGCCAGAAATGGCTAAAAGTCTCGGCTGCACAATCCGCTCAAGTTCTAGCATTGCATCGATCATGAATGAATGCATTTCAGTCCATTGATCGATATCAAAAACGTTTGCTACCTTTTGAATTGCAATACGAGATCCTCTTCGGCTCTCAATGCAATCCCAATTGAGAGGAAACCTGCATTCCGACTCAAGGGGAGATATCTCATTTTTAAGCGCTGAAAATATACGGTCATTCTCTGTCTTTTCCCCCACATCAATATAAAGTTCCGATCTGCAGTATTCGCCAGTCGCCACAAAATTCAAACCTATTCCTCGGACCCCGGTTCCAGCTGAAATCCAACTCTGCTTTCCGGCGGAAATATTCTTGTAGAGATTCGATTTGGTATTGTACTTGTTTATCAGCTCAACCCAGAACTTTCTTCTAATCGGATGTCTTCGAGCTTCGTTTTCGATGCTATCAATTTCATCATGTGCTTTTACGGCCAAACTGATCGTGTAATCTTCAGAGTCTTTTGTGGGTATGATCTGCACTACACTAAGAAATACATTGTCGTCCATGGTGTAAGGTGTGGCAACGAAACACTGTATTCTAAGTCGATAACTCATTAGCCATAAGACAGCGGAAGTCACTTCCTTGCGAAAATTTGCAGCCACAAAAATAATTCTTTGTGTTACACCCTTATTTAAAACCTTATCACTCAAACTATCTATCTCAAGAAAACTACAAATGTTTTCTTGTGCAGATGCGTGGCCGTCTGATTTGGCGATATAATCTTGATGTATCTTTACGATGTCATCGTTAGATAGGCTTGAGCAATATGAGGCGTACTTCAGTGCCTGCCAAGTAACATCCCGACCAGTGTCATCCAATTTGTTTTCTATTATAACTAAAGAGCCTTGTTTATCCAGCGCCAAGAGATCAAGTCGTTCATTCGTGTCTGAGAACCCTGCAAACTCCTTTTGTAGTATAAGGAGATCTTCGCCTAATACAGACGGTTCTCGCGCGATCCATTCTTGCAAATGACTGCGTTCACGAAAGCCGAGTTGTGCAAACGACATCTTGTCGAGCGCATGAATGGAATTATTTTTGCGATCAATTCGGTACATCTTACTACTCCGCCGCCGGCAAATAAATCTCCCCGCCCTTGGCCCGGAACTCGGCGCTCTTTTCCGCCATCCCGGCTTCGAGCATCGCGTCGGTGTTCTGCTTGGCCGCATAATCGCGCACGTCCTGCGTGATCTTCATGCTGCAGAATTTCGGCCCACACATCGAGCAGAAATGCGCCACTTTCGCGCCTTCGGCCGGCAGGGTTTCGTCGTGGTATTTCAGCGCGGTTTCGGGATCGAGTGACAGGTTGAACTGGTCGCGCCAGCGGAAATCGAAGCGGGCGCGGGACAGGGCGTCGTCGCGGAGCTGGGCGGCCGGGTGGCCTTTCGCCAGGTCGGCGGCGTGGGCGGCGAGTTTGTAGGTGATGACGCCGACCTTCACATCGTCGCGGTCGGGCAGGCCGAGATGCTCCTTTGGCGTGACGTAGCAGAGCATGGCGCAGCCGAACCAGCCGATCATCGCGGCGCCGATGCCGCTGGTGATATGGTCGTATCCCGGCGCAATATCGGTCGTCAAAGGCCCGAGCGTGTAGAAGGGCGCCTCCCCACAGGTTTCGAGCTGCTTGGTCATGTTGACCTTGATCTTGTGCATCGGGACATGGCCCGGGCCTTCGATCATCACCTGGCAATCATGCTTCCAGGCGATTTGCGTCAGTTCACCCAGCGTTTCGAGCTCGGCGAATTGGGCGCGGTCGTTCGCGTCGGCGATGCTGCCTGGGCGCAGGCCGTCACCGAGGGAGAACGACACGTCATAGGCGCGCATGATTTCGCAGATGTCCTCGAAGTGGGTGTAGAGGAAGTTCTCCTTGTGGTGGCTGAGGCACCATTTGGCGAGGATGGAGCCGCCGCGCGAGACGATACCGGTGACGCGGTTGGCGGTCATCGGCACATAGGCCAGCCGGACGCCGGCGTGGATGGTGAAATAATCGACGCCCTGTTCGGCCTGTTCGATCAGCGTGTCGCGGTAGACCTCCCAGGTCAGGTCTTCGGCGACGCCGCCGACTTTTTCCAGCGCCTGGTAGATCGGCACGGTGCCGATGGGGACGGGGCTGTTGCGCAGGATCCATTCGCGGGTGTTGTGGATGTTGCGGCCGGTCGACAGGTCCATGACATTGTCGGCGCCCCAGCGCGTGGCCCAGACCATCTTTTCGACTTCTTCGGCAATGCTCGACGCGACGGCGGAGTTGCCGATGTTGGCGTTGATCTTGACGAGGAAGTTGCGGCCGATCGCCATTGGCTCGGCTTCGGGGTGGTTGATGTTCGACGGGATGATGGCGCGGCCGCGGGCGA
>JBMOGG010000283.1:0-3042 GCA_049318505.1 Sphingomonas sp.
GCGCCAACCTTGTATTCGACGATGCCAATCTAGCCGAAGCCATCCCCTATTCGGCGACCTTTTCGCTGGTCAATACGGGGCAAGGCTGCGCGTTGCCGACCCGTCTGCTGGTCCAGCGCGGGGTCTATGATGCAGTGGTCGACGGCGTGACTGCCATAGTGGCCCAATATGTGACCGGAGACCCCCTGGACCCCGCAACCTTTGCCGGTCCGCTGGTCAACGCCGCGGCGCTGGAGCGGGTGAGCGGTGTGGTCGAGAAGGCGAAAGCGGAAAGGGCCGGGCGGTTGGTGGTTGGCGGCGGTCGCCCGGGTGGCGAACTCGCTGATGGCTTTTTCATCGACACGACGATTTTTGCCGATGTAGACCCCGCCAGCAGCCTGGCACAGAATGAAGTGTTCGGCCCTGTTCTCTCGATCATTCCGTTCGATACCGAGGAACAGGCCGTCGAAATTGCCAACGGCACTGCCTATGGCCTGTCAAACTATGTGCAAACAAGCGACATGCGGCGGGCTCGACGGCTCGCCCGCGCGCTCCATTCGGGTACGGTGGGAATCAACTCCACGGGCAATATGCATATCGGCGCCCCATTTGGTGGCGTAGGTATTTCCGGCTTCGGGCGTGAAGGCGGACGCGAGGGCATCATGGAATTCATCAGCACCAAGACGGTTCTGATCGGCTGAACGTGCGTGAAAATGATGCCTGATCGGAATCTTCGGTAGAGCCGGTTCGTCAGATCAGAACATCACGACCGTCCGGATCGCCTCGCCCGATTTCATCAGGTCGAATCCGGTATTTATCTCGTCCAGCCCGATCCGGTGCGTGATCAGCGGGTCGATCGCCAGCTTTCCTTGCCGATACCAGTCGAGAATCTGTGGCGTCTCGGTCAGCGGGTTGCAGTCGCCGATAAACGTACCGCGCAGCGACCGTCCGAAATAGAATGTGGAGGCGGGCAGGCTCAATTGATCGCCGACCGGGGCGATGCCCACCGCCACCATCACTCCCCAATAGGGATTGACCATGCCTACACCCTGCCGGACAACGGCCGGGTGGCCGACGCAGTCGAAAGCATAGTCCGCCCAGCTGCCCAACAACGCCCGAATTCGCTTTTCCAGCGGTTCCCCTGGTGCGGCGGGATCGACGAAATGGGTCGCACCGAATTCGCGAGCAACATCCTCTTTCGCGGGGTTAGTATCCAGCGCGACGATGACCGCAGCGTCCGCCAGCCGACAGGATTGCAGGACATTCAGGCCAATCGAACCCATGCCAAAGACGAGCACTTTGCTGCCCGGCTCCACTTTGGCGACATGCCTGACCGCTCCATGGCCAGTCATCACGCCGCAGGGAACGAGAGCGGCAGCTTCGAATGAAATTGACGGATCGAACCGGGTCAGCCGGCCCGCCTCGATAATCGTATGCGCGGCAAAACTTGAAGCTGGGCCCATCCGGCTTAGCGGCTGCCCGCGCCAGGTGAACGGCGATGCAGCCCGCGTATCGAGTGCCATCGTGTCACAATATCCGGTCTTGCCCGAACGGCATGGTGCACACACGCCGCAATGTGCCGTGTTGTTCAGGATTACCCGGTCTCCCGGTGCCACCGTCGTAACCCCCGGCCCGCATTCTACCACGACACCGGCGCCTTCATGGCCAAGCACTGCAGGCAGGCGGACCGGAAACTTGCCTTCCATCGCCGAAAGATCGGTGTGGCACAGACCCGAAGCTTTCATTGCCACCAGCACTTCGCCCGCCAACGGGGAACGCACTTCGATCTGGTCAATGATCAGGTGCGCGCCGTTACCTGGCGCGATGGCGGCGCGCGTTTGCATGCCCATGGACTAAATCCTCAATAGCGCCATCCTTTCCGGACTTCGACGACGTGCCGACATGAGCCTGCAGCATTGACTAGGAACTGGACGAATGCGATCATTAACCCCTAAATCATTTATATGACAGATGGCCAAATGGAAGTCACCGGTGGATGTTACTGCGGCGCGCTTCGCTATGAAGCGATGGGGGATGCACTGGCCAAGGGTTTGTGTTTCTGCCGCGAATGTCGCCATATTTCAGGCGGTGGGGGCAGCGTGATTCTCGGCATGGGCACGGCCGGATTCGCCTATACCAAGGGTGAACCCGCCAGCTTCACGCGCAACGATCTGGACGGTGCGGCCACCCGCGAATTCTGCGCCCGCTGCGGCACCCACATCCTCACGCGCAGCCCGCGCATGGCCGGTGCGGTTTTGATCAAGGCGGGCAGCCTCGATGATCAGGACGCGTTCGGCATGCCTGCAGTGGCAGTCTATTGCAGCGAGAAGCGGCCTTACAATATCGTGCCCGAAGGCGTGGCCAGCTTCGACAAATTTCCGGCGCGCTAGGCGGATTTCCTTCCCTTTCGTCCCGGCACGGTGTTTGCGCCTCCGGTCGCGGCAACGATAAGGGTTGTGGCGCACTTGATTTTCATAGGGGCAGACCACGCCTTGCGGCAGCGCCGACGCGGCGAACAATCATGACCAGCGGCAGCATGGCCAACTGATAACCGGCGGCTGCCTGTGTGGGGATCTGCGTTATGCCGCGCCCGCCCAACCGTTTCTCCCCGCCGAAGGTTTCAAAACGCATTCTGCTGGAACGCAAAAAAAGGGGCGGCGCAAGGCCGCCCCCAACGATTTTTGCCAGACCGTCCCCCAATCAGAAACGGAAGGTTACGCTCGCGCCATAGGTTTGCGGATCCCCGGGCATGTAGCTCGTGAAGGCCAGCGGCGTATTTTCAGTCGCGAGCAACCGGGTGAAGTACTTTTCCTTGGTGATGTTGCGCGCGAAGACAGCAAATTCCACGTTCGGATTTGCAAGCTGATAGGCGATGCGTGCATTGAGCAGTCCATATGAGGGGATCAGCGCCGTGTTCTGCAACGTGGTGCTGATCGCGTCGATCTGCGCCGCCGTTTGGCCGACCCGTTGTGCTGCCGAGGCGGCGATTGCGCTGGCATATGCCTTGTCGCGCCACGAATAATCGGCGTGCAATTTCAGCGTGCCGGGGCCGACATCAACCAT
>JBMOGG010000284.1:0-3030 GCA_049318505.1 Sphingomonas sp.
TTCATAAAGCGCATTGGCCTTGGTGTCGTTTGAGGTCGTTGCGATCACGGCGCACCCCATCGCCTTGGCGATTTGCAATGCGAAAATGGAGACGCCGCCCGTTCCCAGCACAAGGACGCTCGACCCCGGCGTTAAGGGGCTGCCGCGCGTAAGCGAGGCCCATGCGGTAACGCCCGCGCATGGCAGGGTCGCTGCCTGAATATAAGATACGCCTTCGGGCAGCTCGATGGCTGCACGCGCGGGAAACGCGACATATTGCGACAGAACACCATCGACGGCACCGCCAAGGTCAGTGGCATTCTGGGCGGGGTCATAACGTCCATCGATCCACCCCGGTCGGAAGGGCAGCACGACGCGCGCACCCGGCACCAGGTGCGTCACCGCCGGGCCGCAGGCCACGACCTCTCCGGCGCCGTCCGATACCGGAATAATGTCCGTTTTCGGCCCATAGGGCTGTGGGCCGAACACCATCATGAGGTCGCGGGCGTTCAGAGATACGGCGTGAATGCGGACCAGAACCTCGTCCGGCCCGATGACTGGCTGCGCTTCTTCGCGCTGATGAAGATTGTCGAGCGAACCGGGCGCACTGAGGCGATACACACGCATCGGGTCAGCCGGGCCGATAGCCCGGCGGCAGGATGTCGAGGTCGATGCCGACGCGATCCGGATTGACGGTCAGCGGCCGCTCATAAGATGAATCAGACCGGTCCCGCGCCACGACACCGCTCTCGCGTAGCATCGCCATGAATTCGCCCGGTACCTTCGACGGCACTGGTACGCCGCCCCATTCCGCGACACATTTGCGCGCCGCGATACGCCACTGCCCGTCACGCTTTTCAATCCGGTCGATATAGCGGCCTCCACCGATCGACAGGCCATGGTCCTTGGCGTCCATGCCGGCCATCATCCAGTAGGTTTCGGTATGCGCAGTCGTCCCGTTCATCTCGCAGCTGTGATTGGTGATGATATGTTGGTGTGTCGCTTGAGCATTGTTGTGGTAGTGGTTGACCCAATCCCAAAATGCTTCCCGCGTTCCTACGAAAAAGCCGTGATCGTCGATTGCATCGGGGTGATAGCACGAGAGCAGTAAGTCGCGGTCCATGCGGTCCACAGCGCGGCAATAGGCGGTCACGACTTCGCGGATCTTTTGCCGATCGTAGAGCTCGCGCACCATTGCTTCGACATCGGGTTCCATGAGCTACTTCCCTTGCTGCAAGTCAGTTTGGCGCCTGTCCGATTGCGTGCCGAGCGGCGACCCAGCCAAAGATGAACGCCGGTGAAATACTGGCACCGGCGCCGGGGTAGGTCTTGCCCATCACCGACGCGGTCGAGTTGCCGGTTGCGTAGAGGCCGCCGAGGAGGGTGCCGTCGCCCTTTATCACACGCCCGAATTCATCGGTCAGAATGCCGCCGAACGTGCCGACGTCGCCGGGATAGATTGCTACCGCGTAAAAAGGCGCCTTTTCGATCGCACCAAGCCCAGCATTCGGCCGGTTCGTCGGATCGGCAAAGGTAAGGTCATAGGCTTTGGCGCCGCGACCGAAGTCTTCGTCTTTCCCTTGCCGCGCAAAGCCGTTGAACCGTTCGATAGTTGCCGTCAGATTTGCTTCAGGCACACCGATCTGCTCGGCGAGCTGAGCGATCGTGGATGCCTTTTTCATGTAGCCGCTGTCGAACCAGGCCTGTGGTGTTGGCCCGGCATGGAAGCTCCAGGGATATCGGTCGCGATGTCTGGATTCGATAATCGCCCAGACCGGCACATCGCCATTGGCATAGAGCGCTTGGCCATTGGCCATGTAGCTCTGGGCCTCGTTCGTGTAGCGCTGCCCCTTCTGATCGACGAGGATGCAATGAGGCTTCGGCAGGTCGAGCACGTGCATGTAGCGCTCGCCTGACGGCGGCGTCGATGTCAGAATCCAGACGGCGCCGTCCATGAAATCGAGCGCGGCGCCATGGGACTTGGCGATTTCGATCATCTCGCCGGTGTCGCCGGGGTTCGCATTGGTCCAGGCGGTTGACGACGGCTGGGGGCCATAGGCCTTTCGCATTTCGGCATTATGCGAAAAGCCGCCGGCATTGATCAACACGCCGTCGCGGGCCGCGATGCGCCAGGGTTTGCCGTCCTTTTGGGTCACGACGCCGGTTATCCGGCCGCCTTCCTCGACAAGTTCGGTTACCCCGGCATTGATGCGGATATCGATATTCTGCCGGAGCGCCATCTGCAGCATGCGGCCCTGAATGGCGGTCCCCATGCCGACATATTCACGGCCAAAGAGTTTGCCCTTAAGGATCCGCAGGCCAAGCGTAAGTGCGGCCAATTTGCCGTCGAGTGTCCGCTTCAAGAGCATAAGACGGCGGCCTTCGATCCCCCTGACCGGGATATTGGACAAGCCACGCCGCAGCTTTGCCGCCCACTCGGAGGGCAGTTCCTTGACGTTGAAGGGTTCTACGGCGAGCGACCGGCTCTCTGCCAGCCCACCGGGTAGGTCGTCGTGATAGTCCGACCATCCGTCGCACCGAATGAACGGCATGCCTTTAGCTTCAAGGTAGTCAACCAGTTTTGGGCCCTGTGCCAGGAACATGTCCTTGCGACTGCGTGATGTGGCAGGGCCAAGATCGCCGACCGCGGCGTCCAGATAGGTCCGGGACTTTTCGGCATCGTCGGCGATCCGGTGCCGCGCCTGCAGGGGGTGATTGGGGATCCAGAACACGCCACCCGACATCGCCGTGGAGCCGCCGATCTTGTCGGTCTTCTCCAGGATGAGCGGCGTTCTGCCTGCGTCGGAAACAGCCAGCGCCGCTACAATCGACCCTCCGCCGCTGCCTACAACGACAAAATCGACGCTCTCGTCCCATCCGCTCATGCCTAATCTCTCCCGTCAGCCGGACGACTAAAGGGCGATCGCGGCGACCGCCTCTGTTACTTCCAACTTTGTCGCGTGCAATGCCACACTTGTCGTTCTTGATCGTCTTGCTTGCGTTCAGGGCTGACCGCCGCTGAGCATGGCACCTGTCCAGTTGTCAGCCTGA
>JBMOGG010000285.1:0-2995 GCA_049318505.1 Sphingomonas sp.
TCACGGGCCACGAGAACGCCGAGAAGGTGCTGGCGACGCCCGGCAAGGACCGGCGCACCATCATCATCCACTCGCAGATCATGCGGCCCGACCAGCTCGATGCCTATGCGAAGCTCGGGCTGCTGCCGACCTTCTTCACCAACCACGTGTACTACTGGGGCGATGTCCACTACGCCAACCTCGGCCCCGAGCGCGCGGCGTTCATCAGCCCGCTGGCGAGCGCGTTCAAGCGCGGTATCCGCGCCACCAACCACACCGATGCGATCGTCACGCCCGTCGACCCGATGTTCCTGCTGTGGACTTCGGTCAACCGGGTGACCCGCGAGGGCAGGCTGCTCGGCGAGGCCGAGCGCGTCACGCCCTATCGGGGCCTGCAGGCGCTCACGGTGAACGCTGCCTATGAGTACTTCGAGGAGGCGTCGAAGGGCACGCTCGAAGCAGGCAAGCGCGCGGATTTCGTGGTGCTCGACAAGAACCCGCTCAAGGTGGAGCCGATGGCCATCAAGGACATCCGCGTAGTCGAGACCCTCAAGGACGGCAAGCGGGTCTACCGACGCACCTGAGCGTCGGCGAGGGTCGCTGCGCACCCAGCGCGGCACCTCGTCGTCGAGCAGCATGCCGCCCGGCCGGGCGGCCTGCCGCGGCGTCATGCCGAACTCGACGCGGTTGAGGAAGAACTGCAGCAGGTCCGGGTCCTGGCTGTCGCCGCACTGCACCGCGAACGCGCGCCAGGGCTTGCCGGCGATCACCGCCGGGATCCAGCCGCCGCTCGGCGCGACAGCCATCAGCCAGCCTTCCTTTTTGGCGGCCACCACCGAGGTGGTGCCGCGGTAGAAGGGCTGGTGCCCGACGGCGGCCCGTCGCTGATGACGCCCTGGCCAAGCGAGATGGCGCCGGGACGCCCGGCGCTCACCTGCCGATACGCTGCCTTCGCCGCGTCTGCGCGCGGCGCAGCAGGCCGTGCAGCCCGGAGATGATCAGCACCGGCCACAAGAACGTGGAGGTCGCCACCCAGACGGCGGTGCCCCGCGGCCCCCCGATGGCGTCCACGTACTTGTCCGGATGGCCCTCGTCGAACAGGTACCTGCGCTGCCAGGTGAGCACCCCGAAGACGGTGCCGAAGATGAAAAACGACATGATCACGAGGTTCGACATGACACTCCCTGCGGGGTCGTTGCCCCATCCTTGGGCAGACTGCGCCGCGCAAATCTTGACTGTCAAACCGTCTTGACGTCAAGGGCGCTGGACAGTGCATGCCGGCCAGGCCCGTAGTCCGCCCGCATTAGAGGGCGGAGCCAGTGACTCCCGATGAATGCAGGCGCTGGAGCGCCAGCGGCGACGAGATCCGCGCACCCTGGATCGATCATCGGTTGGCCAACCACAGAGCATCCGATGGCTCGACGCAAGTCGCCCCGACTCGCCAGCGTTGCGGTTCGCGATGGCGATGCCGTCAGATACCGACATCGCAGCGAGCCGCGGAGCGCGCACCTTGGGTCCGGTTTCGACCACGGCGCAGTACCGGTTGTCCGAACGAGAAAAGCACCCTACGCTCCCACCGCATGCGCTACACAAAACGGTTGAAGACAGCCTCGGCCGCCCTGGTCCTTGCCACCTTCGCCGCCTGTGGCGAGCGGCAGGCCACCGACCAGGTGGCCTCGGCGCCGCAGGCCGAGCTGCAGCAGGGCAATGGTGCCGCCGCAACGGCTGCGAGGCGGTCGGCCATTGCGGCCGCGCAAGAGGGCGCGACGCTGACGCTGAAGGTCAAGCTGTCGATGTCGGCTGAGCGCAGTTCCGCCGACCCCGACCCGCTCGGTGCGCGGTCGAGATGGAGGGCGATGCGAAGCGCCGAATTGACCTGCCGCGTGGTTGCATCGCAGCCACTCGGGGTGGGTCCGGACGGACCCACGCCCGAGCAGCAAGCGATCCTCAATGCGGCCGAAAGTCAGACCAATGAGGCGTTCGAGGCCGATGACAAGCCTCCTGCTCCGGGCTCCCTGGAAGCGCGCGTCGAGGCCTGCAAGGACGACGACGCGTGCCTGATGCGGGTGGCGCTCGAGATGGCGGGCGATCCGCAGGAGCAGGCCAAGGCGGAAGCAGAGGAAGCGCGCAACGCCGGTGCCATGGCAAGCGTCGAAGAGGCCGCGGCACGGGCGAGTGCCGTACGACTGGAACCGAACTGGCAGATCCTCCAGCTCGACGCCGATGGCAGCCGCGGAGAGCGCGCCTGCGAGGGAACGATCACGGTCGACGACAACGAGGTCTATCGCCTCGGCTTCGACGGCGGCGACATGGGAGAGGGCGTCGAGAAGCGAAAGGGGGCGAGCGAGCTGACCACCCCGCCCAACCTGCAGGTCTGGTACGACCTGAGGGGCGACCGACTGATCGTTGATGCCCAGCTCGGCTCCGTCGGCGGGCGGGTCGAATCGGTCAATGTCGGGGGGCGCAAGAATTCCCGCAACAAGGACTTCAGCTTCAATGACGAGTGGGCAGTGACCGCGGGCGAGATGACTCGGCTCGAGAAACGCGGCAGCATCGCGACGATTCCCGGCAGCTGGACCTTCACGGCGCCTGTCGCGCCAGACAAGCACCGCGGGTTCAGCGGCAAAGTCGAGGCTGAAATCACGGTCACGCCACGCTGAGGGGTGTCTCCGCCCTTGTCCAGGGTCGCGCGCGCCGGCAGGCCCAGTGCCAGGCGACGCGGCACTACTTCCACAGCACGAACGCCCGCGCCACCGATAGTCTGTTCAGACACGCCGACGGATTGCAGAAACAAACAGTATCTGTTGGCACGACCAGCGTCCGGCACCTGCACCAGCAACCGCGAACCATGCGATTCCCGCTCTTCTTCCTGTTCTGCCTGCTCTGCGATTCCTTGCATGCCGGCCCCCTCAACGGCACCTGGCAGCTCGACACCGCCGAGGGCAGCCTCGTTGCCACGCTCTCCACCCAGGGCAACGTGATCGCCGGCAGCATCGCCGTGCACGGCCGGCCGGCG
>JBMOGG010000286.1:0-2964 GCA_049318505.1 Sphingomonas sp.
CTGCTTCCAAAAGCGGCCGTTGAGCAACCCAACAGAAGCGGCACATATGTCCCAGAATGCGTCATTCGCCCGTGCGCCGGAGCTGATCAACGAACGGCAGGTTCTGGGCACGACTCCTTGTCACGCCACTGTACCGAATTGGGGCGCGAAACGAAAAGGCCGGTCTGCCTCAAACAAGTTCCAACTGTACCCGGCGCCCAACAATCGCAGCCGCTCGTTGCAGCGTTTCGATCGTCACATTGCCGTCATTCGGATCGAGCACGCGATCGACCTGCGTCCGGCTCGTGTGCATCAACACTGCCAAGCGGGTTTTGGTCAGGCCGCGCTCCTTCATAGCGTCGGCAAGCTGCCAGGCGATGACCTCCTTGATCGCCTTCGCCTGAAATTCCGCCAGCACGCCTTCGGTTTCGAGGAAGCTGTCGAGGGTCGAACCGCGGTGTGTGTTGTCAGCCATTTTCAACCTCCTTCTGGCGTTTGCGGGCCGTTTCCAAGTCCGGCGCCGGTGTCGTCCGGGCCTTCTTGATGAAGGCGTGCAGCGCGTAGATTTCGCCGCCGTGAAAGCAGAACAAAACCCTTGCCGTCGTTCCGTCGGGCAGCGGTGTTCGAACCTCGAACAGCCCCTTGCCCATCGGCCTGACCAGCGGCATTCCTATCGGCCAGCGATATTGAACGCGCTGAAGGTCTTGCCCGACCGCGCGCCGGTTGGCTTCGGGGAGATCGATCAGCCATTCGCGGACGGGCTCGTTGCCCGACATTGAACGGTAGAAGACGACCTCGATCCGTTGCGGGACATCCTTGACCATGTGTACCTTATATCCTGCATTGTACCTTTTAAGGTGCGACTGTCAACTGGCAGCGAAAGGCAGCGGCCGGGGTGTGCCCCCGACCGCTGCAATAGTCGGCTACCGGGTGAATGGCTGACCCTCATTGGCAAACGGGATTGGCTTGCCGGCCAATGCCGCCGCAAGGAACCCACTCACCAATTCGGCCGCCTCGATGGCCGGCTTGTCGCCAAGGTGCATGTACCGCTCTGACGTTTTGACCATGCTGTGGCCGAGCAGCTTGGCAATCATCGGGGTATTCTCGCTTTCCAACGCCGCATGGCTGGCGAAGGTATGGCGAATATCGTGGAGTCGAAGCGGCGGGATGCCGTTCGGCGCCAGGACGTACTTGCGCCAGAAGTCGATGACCGATTTGGCATGGCCATCCTTTTTGCAGCGCGCCGGAAAGACCCAAGGGTTGCCGCGAAGTCGCGGAATGCGCCGCAACGCCTCTTGCGCGGCCTCGGCAAGGTCGACCTGCCGTGGGCCGTTCTTGCTGTCGCTCAGGCGCATGTAACGCCCGGTGACATTTTCCCAGCGCAGGCTCATGATTTCGTCGCGCCGGCAGCCGGTGTAGAGGAACATCCGGATCGCGCCGACGTGCAATGGCTTGGTCTTCTCCAGCTTGTCGAGCGTGATCCCGACGCGCTTGAGCTCCGCTTCGCTGAGATACCGATTGAAGAGGCGGCCCGGGTTGTGTTTGACCGCCGGACACGGATTGGAATGCGGCGGCAGCACGCCCCAGTCCTCGGCCTTGCGAAACATATGCGACAGCATGCTCAGTGCCCGATTGGCGCCGCCTGATGATGTCTCGCTGTATTTGACGAACCAGTCGAGCACGACCTCCTCGTCGATCTGGTCGAGGAACAGCTTGCCGAAGTTCGGCAACAGCTGGCTATCGCGATAAACGTTGTTCGTCTTGAGGGTGCGCGGCTTCCATTTGATAGACCAGCGCCTCCAGTAGGTGGCGCAGAACTCGTGGAACTGCGGGGTGGCGCGCGCCTGCTTGCGGCGCGCCAGCGGATCGCGCCTGACCTTGGCTTCAAGGATCAGCAACTGCGCTTGCCGCGCGCCTCGGCCTCGGTGACGACAGCCGCGTTACCGAGATGGATCTTGCTGACGACCCCCCGGATGCGGGTGAACACGATCCAGGTCCGCCGGCCGCTCGCGTGAAAGCGCAGACCAAAGCCCGGCAAGGTCTGGTCCCAGACAACGCGGTCGTCCTTGATCAGCGGGTGAAGGTCGCGGCGCGGAAAGCGGCGGGCGGCGAGCTTGGTCGCCGGTGGGAACGATGGTTCGCTCATTTGCTGGCTCCCTTCGCTTCGAAGCCGGTGGCACGGGCCATATGACCGACGACGCGGTCGGCGGCGGCGCGCACGCTGTCATTGCTGAGGTGGATGTAGCGATTGGTGCTTTCGAGAATGCCGTGCCCGAGCAAGCGGCTGACCGTCGGCATGCTGACGCCGTTCATGACGGCGTAGCTTGCGAAGGTGTGGCGCAGATCGTGGAGCCGAAAGTCTTCCAGCCTCGCGCGCTTTCGGATTGCATTCCAGATGAATGGGCGAATCTCGAAGTGCGGGTCCTTCTTGGGTTTTGGAAATACCCATGGCGCCGATTGGTCGATCTGCAGGCGATCGATGACGGCCTGGGTTGCCATGCCGAGATAGACGGGTCGCGGACCGGTCTTGCTGTCTTTCAGATGCAAGAACCCGTAATCAATCTCGTCGGGCTCCAACCCTTCGATCTCGTCCGACCGTGCGCCGGTCAACAGCAGCAGCCGGATGATGACACACACGTCCGGATGCTCGGTTTTGAAGTGATCGAGCGCCTCTCCGAGCCGCGCCAGTTCTTCGATCGACAAAAAGCGGATGCGGTTGTTGGCCTTGTACCGGGTGATCCCGCGACACGGGTTCGACAGGCGCGGCCGCAGTTTGAGCGTTTCGGCGAACTTCATCATGCCGGACAAGACCGGCATACTGCGATTGGCCAGGCCGGGGCGATCGCCCATGCTGTCGAACCAGTTGAGCACCATTTCACGGGTGATATCGCAGACCGGCGTCGCGCCGAATTCAGGCACAAAGATTTTGTCGATCACCTTGCGGGTGGATTTGCGGGTCGATTCCTTCCAGCGCCGCTCTTCAGC